>DASRJR010000168.1:0-5205 GCA_035649395.1 Vicinamibacterales bacterium | reverse complement strand
CGTGGGTCACCATCAATTCGCGCAATCTCACAAACGCCCGCATGATCTGGATGTTGGCCTGGACCGCGCGTGGACTCTTCAACACGCTGGACAGCATTGCCACGCCCTGTTCGGTAAACACGTAGGGCGCGTGCCGGCGGCCGCCACGGACCTTTGAGATCACAAACTGTGATCTCAAACGAGCGGCCTCTTTGGCCTCAAGCCGGAACATGAAATCCGGCGGAAAGCGGGTCGCGTTGCGCTTCACGGCCTGCACGAGCGCGCGTGTCTCCACGCCGTACAGTTCCGCTAGGTCGGCATCGAGCAGGACCCGATGCTCGCGCACGCGTAGAATTCGCTGCTCAATCGAGGAAAGCGCTGGCACGCGCGACGCGGATCTGGCTGACATGAGACACTCGACGTGCGAGCCGCGTTCCACGCTGGATCGTGCGAGATGTGCGCGCCGGCTCCTCCACGCGTTGCAGAATCTGCCAGCTCTCCCGACCGCCGTTGTGGCGAGAATTGCGCACTGGTACCGATGATGCCGGGAACGAATTCGGTCGCGAGAACGCGCACGGGCACACACGTCCGATTCCGCGTGCTGCGGATGGCGTTCGTCCTCGCCATCATCACCTACCTGGATCGCGTCTGCATCTCCATTGCGGCGCCGTCCATCATCGCGGATCTCGGGCTGACGATGCTGGAGATGGGCACGGCGTTCAGCGCGTTCACGCTCGCGTATTCGCTGTTCGAGATTCCGTCGGGGTGGCTGGGCGATCGCATCGGCGCGCGGCGGGTGCTCGCTCGAATCGTGCTGTGGTGGTCGGTCTTCACCATGCTCACCGGCACGGTCCGCGGCATCGGTTCCCTGGTTGCCGTCCGGTTCCTCTTCGGCGCCGGTGAGGCCGGTGCGTTTCCGAATCTCGCGCGCAGCTTCGCGACGTGGTTTCCGCCGATCGAGCGCGGCAGGGCCACCGGCATCCTTTTCTTCGGCACACGAATCGGCGGCGCCCTGGCCGCGCCGGCCGTACTCCTGCTGATTACCCGATGGGGATGGCGCGCGTCGTTCGCCGTGTTCGGCGTGCTGGGATTTCTGTGGACCGCTTGGTGGCTGCGGTCGTACCGCGATCGTCCCGAGGAGGACCCCGACGTCGATGCGGCGGAGTTGTCGTGGATCAGCGCCGGGCGCCAGACCGGCCCATCACCACCGACGCCGTGGCGATCGCTGCTCACCAGCCCGAACCTCGCCGCCATCTGCGCCATGTACTTCGGATACGCCTACGGCCTCTACTTCTACTTCACGTGGCTGCCGACCTACCTCGTTCAGGGCCTCGGCTTCTCACAAGCCGGCACCGGGTTCTTTGCGTCGCTGCCGTTCGTACTCGCCGGCCTCGCGAACCTCGCCGGCGGCTGGACCACCGATCGGCTCTCGCGCTCGCACGGGCTGCGCCACGCGCGCGTGACGCTTGGCAGCGTGTCATTCGCGACGAGCGGCGCGCTCATCCTGGCCTCGACGTTCGGCAGCGATCCCATCGTCAAAGCCGTGCTGCTGGCAGCCGCGCTCGGCGCCGCCGACTTCGCGCTGAGCGCGTGCTGGGCGGTCTGTTTGGACATCGGCGCCGCCCACGCCGGCGTGGTGACGGCGTTCATGAACACTGTCGGCAACATCGGCGGCTTCATCGGTCCGATCGTCGTCGGCTATATGGTCGATCGATGGCAGTCGTGGACGATGCCGCTGTATCTGACAGCCGGTGTGTATGTGCTGGGGGCGCTCGCGTGGCTGACGATCGACCCGAATCGCCGCATCGCGTAGCGGACGTCAGAACCTCAAACGCAACCCGCCGCCGGCCTGCAGTCCGCCGGCCTTCACGTCGTGAGTGCCGCCGGCCACGTCGATCTCGACCGTCGCTGCGGAATAGCGGATCGATCCGCCGACGCCCACCTGCCGGCTGAAGAAGAACGCAACGTCCCCGCCCACATTGAATCCGAGCTTCGACCCGTCCGCGTCCACGACAGTGGCGCTGCCGAAGCTGGCGTCATCAAACGGGTAGGTTTCCGCCCACGTGAACGTGGTCACCATGTCCTGCTTCACGCGAAAGAACGACGGGCCGCCGAAGGCCATCACCTGCAGGCGTCGCCCAATCGGCGCGGTGGCGATCGCCTCGACGTGGATCGCGAGCTCCTCGCGCTCGAGTCCAGCGATGTCGCCGCTGACGGGGCGCGGGCGGTTGAAGAAGAACGGATGCGGCACCGAGCCGCTCAGCGTCGACGGCGTCGACCGCGAGAATCGCGTGACACCGACGCCGATGGCCAGGCGACGCCAGACGGTGGCTCCGCCGGTGACATCGAAGCTCGGGCCACTCTTGACGTCATAGTCAGTCGTGAATGTCCCGTCCTCGACGTTGGCCCGGAGCGTCGAGACCTGCTCGAAGTCGTGACTTCCCACCTGATAGCCGCCGTTCACGATGATGAAACCGCGGCCGGCGACAGTTCCTGCTTGGGCGAAGACGGCAGGCGCGGCGGCGAGGGTTACGATGAGCACAATCAACGTCGTCTGCAGCGGTCGAGTCATGGCTTGCTCCATCGAGCGTCGAAGTGAGCGGATCGATCGCTAGTTGACGAGGCCGACGGCCTGCATCGCCTGACGGATGGACAGCGTGGTCTGGCTGTTGACACCATAGAGGTCGATCGACGCCACCACAGTTGCCTGGGCGAGGGTCTGCAGGCTCGGAACGTTCGGCAAGATCAGGTTCACGGCGCGAAAGAACGACTTCTCCACTTGCGCGCGATTGGCCGCGCCCACACCTTGAACCGTGATGCCCGACGTGGCATTCCGTCCGCCCTCGATCGCCAGGTAAAACGCATGGCTCAGAACGGTGGAGTTCACGTGCACGCCGCCGCCGTCAGTCGTAGGCAGCGTCACCAATTGATTCCCCTGGACCGTCCACGGCAACAACACCACTGCGGTCGGATTCGCCACCGTGCCTTGAGACACTCCCATCAGAAAACTGAACGCGCGACTGATGTGGTCGGGGTAGGCGATCAGGCCAGCGGATGACGGGAGCGCGGTCAGGGACGCGGGGACATCGGCCGCGCGATTGGGACCGAAATCTGTCACGTCTTCCCCCAGCTTGTAGTCGGCTCGCAGCGGACCGGCGCCGGCCTGCTGGTGGAAGAACTCGGCGGCAATCCCGAAGATGTCTGAGACGCCCTCATGGATGACGCCGGGATGATTCGAAACGAGCACGTAGCGCCCGCCTTGGCAGACCAGCGGCAGGCGGCGCCCGTCCGGTAACACATAGACAGTCGTGTCACAGGGAAGCGAGGTGCTTCCTGACGTGATCGTCGTGGGCCCGAGGCGATCGATGAACAGCGCGTCAAGCAGCCCCAGTCCCGTTCGCTGCATGAGCGACGCATGGGTGACGCCGTGCATCATCTCGTGAGCGACGATGTCGAGTGTCGTCAGGGGAACGTTGGCCACCGTGCGGCCGAAGACGAACATGCCGCGCCCCTCGGGGCCAAAGGGCGGCGGTGCGAAGAAGGCGTTGTTCACGAGGTTGCTGTGAACGGCCGCCGTGATCGTGCCGCGGCGGTTGTCGATAGCTGTCCAGCCGACCTGTTTATAGAAGTAATCCTCGACCCAACCCGCGTGGACGTGGGTGTCGACCACTGGGGGATCGACCCATGTGTTGTCGGCATCGACAGAATAGTCCGCGTCGACCGCCACACCTGGCGGCTGCAGGATGCGATTGAGCGTGGCATCCGATCCGCGTGTATCGAAGGTGCGGATCGGCGCTGGTCGCAGCTGATCCTGAGTTCGAAATCCTCCGGCCGCGGACGTCGTGCTCATCTTCTTCGAGTCGCCAAGCGCACCGGTGCCGACGCCGACCTGTCCCTGGGTCTTGATTTCGTCGATCGTCCACAGGACTCCACCGGAAGTCGCGTCAACGATGTACGTCTTCGCGTCGGTCATCGTGGCGCGGTACGCGAGCCGATACCCTCCATCCAACGTCGGGAAGATCAAGAGACTAGGAGCGTCGCCGGCGAGTCGAGCACCGGAGGTCTCGTCTGAGAGCGCACGAACGACTTGGTCCGCGCTGAGGGTTGGAGCCGGATCGATGGAAATTCCTTCGAACACGGTGCCGATGATCGAGACGGCAACGCCCTGCGCGGCCTGTCGAGAGAGGCCTCCGCCGAACACCGGAATGCCCTGGTAGTACTGCACCAGACTCTCGTGCCGGCGGCCCTCGATGTCGGGGTCGGGACGCGAATCGACTACGAGCAGCTGGTTGGCGCGAACCATCTGATCGATCGTGCGGTCCCAGGTCCGCAGCTCTGTCGTATTCGTCGCGTAGACATCAATGCTGCGTCGACCCACCGGTGCCGTTGGCGCTTGCGCCATCAAGGCGGAGGACGCAACGAGCAGGCAGCAGAGCAGGACCCGCAAACTCGCAATCGGCAGCGACATGGTGAGTCCTCCGGTTCGAGTGGAGACTAACGCAGCAGAGCCGGCGCCGGATTGTAAACTCCGCAGCCTCTATCTGGCGTTAACGTGCACGGACCCTGCGGCGAACGGCAATGAGTGGGAAGTCGACCCCGTTTCCCACTAGAATCGCGCGAGGTGACTACTCAAGCCGCCGCAGACGCCCGCGCCCGCGCCGCGGATGCAGTCAGCGACCTTCCGTGGTATCGCCAGGTCACCGGCGATCAGTGGCGCGCATTCTGGGCCGTCTTCCTCGGATGGATCGTCGATTCGTTCGACTTCAACATTCTCGCCTTCATCGTCATCGACATCCAGAAGAGCTTTACGGTCGATCGTGCGCTGGCCGGTGCGCTCGGCACGGTCACGCTGATCATGCGCCTGGTCGGCGGGACCATCGCCGGGACGATGGCGGATAAATGGGGACGCAAGCTCCCGCTGATGCTGTCGGTCCTGTGGTTCTCGCTGTTCGCCTTCTTGAGCGGGTTCGCCCCCTCGTACGCGCTCCTGTTCGCTATCCGCGCGCTGTTCGGTCTCGGCATGGGCGGCGAGTGGGCGGCGGGCATGCCGCTCGTGCTCGAGCACTGGCCGGCGCGGTTGCGCGGGCTTGCCTCGGGCCTGCTCCTCGGCGGCTGGTACTGGGGCTACCTGCTCGCCGCGGCGGCGTTCACCTTCGTCTACCCCCTCTTCAGCCACACGCCTGATCTCGCCTGGCGCGTCATGTTCTGGGTGTGCATCGTCCCGGC
>DASRJR010000167.1:0-3087 GCA_035649395.1 Vicinamibacterales bacterium | reverse complement strand
TTGCAGAACGCCTCGAGCCCGCGCACCTCGAAACCGATGTGATCGAGCGAGCGGCCCTTGGTGGCTGACTGCGGCGCGTCGGTCTTGCGAAAACTGAAGTCCATGCCGGGCACGTTGGTGATCGTCGCGTTGCCTTGAGTCCTCACGGTCGCGCCAAAGTGCTTGACGTACCAGACCCGCAGCCCCTCGGGATCAGTGGTGAAAAGGTCGATCCCTCCGAGCCTTCGGTGGTCTCGGCCTTGCCAATCACGAGAAAGATTCCAGGCAACTTCAACCGCTCGAGCGCGCCCACGAATCGAGGTGTCGCAGTATAGTCCCGCGCGGAGGGATGGCATGAGCAGAACAGCGACAGCGGTATTGGCGGTCCTCGTGGGTCTAGCCGCAGGCATCCCACTTGGTGGGCGGCTGATGGCGCCGGCCGCGGCTGCTCCACCAGGAGCGACGTTCTCCGCGGTGCCGGACGCCATCGGCGCGCAGGACGTCTCGGGGCCGTACGAGGTGGTCCAGGGGTGGCCACAGGATCTCAGCACGCTCCCCGGACACGAGAAGTGGACCTATGGCGGCGCGCGCGGAATCTTCGCCGAGAGTCCGAATCGCGTCTTCCTGCTCGGCGGCGGCGAGCTGCCCAAGATCGCCCGTCCACAGACGCGCCTGTTTCCCGAGATCGGTCCGAACGTGCAGTTTCCGCTGGCTGGATTGCCGTGGCGGAACGCGAACACGGCGTCGCCGCCTGGTGCCGGCGGATCGGGTCAGGACCCGGCGAAGGGAATGGAGATCTGGCGAGGCGCATCGGCCCCCTACCGCGAGCTCGGTGTCGACTCGCGATGGGAGCACTCGATTGTGGTCGTCAACGCCGAGGGAAAAATCATCGAGGAGTGGACGCAGTGGGACAAGTTGTTCAAGCGTCCGCACGCGGTCTACATCAGTCCCTACGACGCGGAGAAACACGTGTGGGTCGTCGACGACCACACCCACGCGATCTACAAGTTCACCAACGATGGTAAGCAACTGGTGCAGACGATCGGCACACCGAACGTGCCAGGCGCCGACGGCACTCACTTCAACCGTCCGACGTTCATGGCGTGGTTGCCTGATGGAAGCTTCTACGTGTCGGATGGTTACAACGGCACGCGCGTCGCGAAGTTCGACGCCAACGGCACGTTTCAGTTCGACTTCGGCAAGGCCGGCGAATCCGGGAAGGAGACGCGTCCCGGGTACATGAACAACGTGCACGGCGTGGCGGTCGATCTCGAAACGAGACGCGTCTTCGTGAACGATCGCGACAACCACCGGATCCAGATCTTCGACGAGAAAGGCACCTATCTCTCCGAGTGGAGGATCGCCGTGAGCCCTTCGAGCCTGCATTTCGTGCAGATCGGAGACGACCGCGCCGTGGTGACGTTCGACCGCAATACGCACAAGATGCTGAAGTACGACCTCGATGGCCACTTGTTGTACGGGTGGGGCACCGTCGCGGATTTCCCCGGCACCTTGTGGGGCGTGCACGGCATGAGCACGGACCAGGAAGGGAACCTCTATGTTGCGGAGGTCGACGCGGGGCGATTCCAGAAATTCCGCCCGCGGGCCGGCGCGAACCCTGCCTACCTGATCGGCAAGCCGGTCTACTCAGCATGGAAGTAATGCCTGTCATGACGATCACGCGACTGCGCAGCGATCAGGCGGTCATCGGGGCACACGATTCCGCTTCTCTCGCCGTGCCTGACGTGGGTGCGCCGGCGGCACCCGGTCGATGAAACGTCTTCAGCGCATTGTCGTCGTCGACGACGAACCCAATATCGGCCAGTCGCTGCGCCTGATCCTGGAAGGGGAAGGCTACGCTGTCACGATCTGCGCATCGGCGGCCGAGTTCCAGGCGCAGCGCGGTGCTGGACGGGCTGACCTGTATCTACTGGACGTACGGCTGCCCGACGGCAACGGCATCGACGTGCTGCGCGCGTTGAAACAGACCGACGATCCGACGCCGACGGTCATGATCTCCGGCCACGCCACCATCAGCGATGCGGTCGAAGCAACCCGGCACGGTGCGTTCGACTTCCTCGAGAAGCCGCTGGCGCGCGACCGCGTGCTGCTCGTGGTCGGGCACGCGCTCGAGCGCTCGGATCTGCAGCGCGAGAACCAGCGCTTCCGCGAGCTGGTCGGCGACGGCCCCAGGATGATCGGCACCAGCGAGGCGTTCCGGCGCGCGCTCGACGAGGCGACGCGCGTGGCGCGCTCGGACGTCGCCGTGCTGCTGACCGGCGAGTCGGGCACGGGCAAAGAGCTGCTGGCGGCGCACATTCACCGCGAGAGTCCGTTCGCCGCACGATCTTTTGTGAAGGTCAATTGCGCCGCGATTCCAACGGAGCTGCTCGAAAGCGAGTTGTTCGGCCACGAGCGCGGCGCGTTCACCGGCGCGGCCGCGATGCGCCGGGGCAAGTTCGAGCTGGCCGACGGCGGCAGCATCTTCCTCGACGAAGTGGGCGACCTGCACGAGGCGTCGCAGGCCAAGCTGCTGCGCGTGCTGCAAGACGGCGAGGTGCAGCGGCTCGGCAGCGAACAGGCGATCCGAGTGAACGTCCGAGTCATCTCGGCGACCAACCGTCGACTCGACGAGCGCATCGCGGACGGCAAGTTCCGCGAGGACCTGTACTACCGGCTCGCGGTCGTCCCCATCCGCGTGCCGGCGCTGCGCGAGCGGCTGCAGGACGTGCGCGAGCTGGCGATCTACTTCCTCTCGGAGTTCTGCGCCCGCAATAACTTCCGGCCCAAGTCGCTCGACGAGGGCGTCTTCGCGGCCCTCGAGCAGTACGAGTGGCCAGGGAACATCCGCGAGCTGCGCAACGCAGTCGAGCGGATGGCCATTCTCACACCGGAGGATCGCATCACGTCCGAATCGATCCCATTCGAAATCCGCAGCCGGCGCGCAGCGCGGCCCTCAGGTCTGCATGAGGTGCGCGATTCGGCGGAACGCGATCGCATTCGCCAGGCGCTCGACCAGACCGACTGGAACGTCTCCAGCGCGGCGCGTCTGCTCGGCATCGAACGGACGAACCTGCACAAGCGGATGAAGTCGCTCGGATTGAATCG
>DASRJR010000166.1:0-8290 GCA_035649395.1 Vicinamibacterales bacterium | reverse complement strand
ACCCGCTCGACGAGCGACTCCGGAGTGAGAAGCGTGCCGGACTGGAATCTCCGCGCGTTCTCGATGTCCGGGCTCAAGCACAGCTTCACGTTCGAACCGCCCACATCGATTACGAGCACATCCATAAGGGTAACGTGGGGGTTCGCCTCATGCATTCAGAACCCTGCAAGATGCGATCACACATGCGTGCGAGTTCCGGAGTTCCTCAGTTCCGGAGTTCTCAGCTCGGATTCGTTTGGGAATTCGCCCGCGTACCGAGCCCAGCTCAAGCAGTTCTCCGTCAACGAAACAATCGTTAAACATCGCAGCTATAGTCACTCGCACACCATCGTGGAGTTCGAACGATGAGGCTGGCGGTACGAAGGGGTGCGCTCGCTCTGTTGGCCGCGGTGATATCCGCGTCGCTGGTTCAGGCCGTCGACATCTGGACGGTCGGCGTCAACAACACGCGTCAGGGCTGGAACAAGTTCGAGACCGTGCTGACCGTCGCCAACGTTCCCAAGCTGCGCAAGCTTCGTGAATTCGTCGTCGACGACAAGATCGACGTGACGCCGCTCGTGGTCGGCGACAGGCTCTACGTGTTCACGATGACGAATACCGCTTTCGTGTTCGACGTCAACACCGGCGCTCAACTCGGCAAGCGTCAGCTCGCGGCGCCGTTCGATCCACTCAACGACGACGGCGAAATGGATCGCCACGACCTGTATCGCAATTGGGGAATCACCTCGACGCCGGTCATCGACGTGACGACCAGCACGATCTACGTGACGACGTTTGGCAAGCCGAACGCCGGCAGCCCGAACACCGAGCGCAACAACATGCTGTGGATCCTCGATGCGACCACACTGACTGACAAGCAGCCGCCAGTGCTGATCGCGGGCAATGCCGACAACGGCGGCGGCGGAATCTCGAACGGATTCACTCGGCCGTATCAGAAGATGCGCGCCGGGCTCGGACTGTTGACAGACGCGGCAGGCAACAAAGCCATCATCGTCTGCTTCTCGATCAACGGCGAGAACCCCCGCGGCCCGGGCCATGGGTTTGTCGTCGCGTACGACGTCCGCGGTCTCAATCGCGACGCCGGTTTCACGCCGACTGCTGCGGTCTGGAACGTCACACCCGGCGGAGGGGCTGGCGGGATCTGGATGTCGGGCTCAGGGCCGGCGATCGATGGCAATGACATCTACTTCACGACGGGCAACGGGATGGACCCCGGCACCATGCCCGGCAATTTTGCAGAGAGCTTCGTGAAGCTTCGGTATACGGCTGGTGTCGCCGGCGTCAATGGCGGCAAACCGGCGCTCGCGGTCGCAGACTTCTGGGGCGCGTTCAGCGACTTCGTTCGCCAGCAGCAGTTCCCGCAAGATACCGAAGACGCGGGTGACGCCGACCTCGGTTCAGCGGGGGTCATCCTCGTCCCCGAGCGCGGCAACCTGATCGGTGGCGGCAAGGACGGGATTCTCTACAACTTGAACAAGGACAACCTCGGGAAGAACACGTGGGATCCGCACTTCAACCTTCCGTTCGTCGCGACCTACTTGCCCAATGGGCCAAACGGTCCGGCAGGTCTCCCGACGACGGCGCCGGCGGACCCGAACTGGCCGATCGTCCAGCTCAATCGCAACCTGCACGCGCAGACACCAACCGGCAAGACGTATCACATTCACGGCACCCCGGTGTACATGGAGCGCGCGACGACCGCGATCGTGTACGTGTGGGGTGAGAACGAACGCCTCAAGGCTTACAACATCGACGTGACGACGAAGCGCATCACGGGATTCCGCGGCGAGGGGTTCGAGTTCGCGTCGGGCCAGAATGACTTCGCCCCGGGAGGGATGCCGGGTGGACGCCTTGTCGTCTCGTCCAATGGCACGACGCCCGGGACCGGCGTGGTGTGGGGTGTCTATCCGGTGAAGGGGAATGCGAACACCAAGGTCGTCCCCGGCGCGCTGGTCGCGTACGACGCGACGACGGTCGCGAACGGCAAGCTGAAGCGGCTGTTCTGGAGCGAGGCAGCTGCTGCCAACAGCCTGGGGAACTTCGCGAAGTACTCGACGCCCGTCGTCGCCAACGGCAAGGTGTACGTCGGCACGTTCAGCAATAAGGTCGTTCAGTACGGCCTGTAGCGCACCGAGGTGAAGCGATGAACAAGCGGGTGACGATGACGGTCGTAGTGATTGCAACTTCTCTCGCTGCGGTCGCCGCGGCGCAGAACGTGCCGCCGACAACAGGGCAACCAGCAGATACCGCGCCTGTGAGCAGCGGACTGAGCGACCTCGACACGTTGACGCGCGGTTGTCCGAAAGCGGCGCTGAATGCCGCGGCGCGCCGCGCCGCCAGCGTGCCAACGCAAGGGAAGTATCAGTTCTCGTACTTCAACATCATCAGCGACTCTCACCACGCGCTGTATGAGGTGCACTTCACGAGCAACTACGAGGGAGAGTCAGTGTTGAAGTACTGCGTCGAGATTTACTGCCAGCAGGGATGGGATCCGAAAGACGTCAAGGCGTCGATCACGGTAATGAGCAACGCGCCTCAACGCGCCGCCTCGGACACACATGCGGGGAGCTGCGGCGCGACGCATATGCCCGCGAATCGACGGACGAAGCAGTAACGGAGGGCAGTCGCGCCGCGCGACCTCGAGCGGGGGCGCGCAGCGAACGGACGTTCAGCGACGGCTGCGAAAAAGGACCAACAGTCCGATCAGGGCGACAGCGATGAAGGTGTAACCCGAACTACCAAGTTGCGAGAATTGATACTCCAGGGTGTTCCACAGCCCTGACAGTCCTTGCATGACCGACGAGACGCCGACGTACTCCGCCGCCGCCTGGGCGAGAACCATGCGCGGCATTATCGCCGAATTGCACGTAAAGATTACTCGCCGATGTAGGATGTCTGCATGAAAAGAGCCGCTGCCTTCATACCGTTTCTCGCCGTTGCGCTCCTCAGCGCGGCCCCCACGGTGTCGCCGCGGGGCGCCGAGGAACTTTCGACATTTCTCAAGGCCGCCACGGATCGCGGCGATGTGCCGGGAGTCGCCGTCGCGGTCGTCAACAAGGGCGGCCTTCTTTACAACGAGGCATTCGGCCGGAGCAGCACGCTGACGAACCGTCCGATGACCAAGGACACCATCTTCAACATGGCGTCCATGACCAAGCCGGTCACGTCGGTCGCGATCATGATGCTGGTGGACGAGGGCAAGTTGACGCTTGACGACGAGGTCGCCAAGTACTTGCCCAAGTACAAGGATCCGGTGGTCATCAGCTCGTTCAATGCCGCCGACGCCAGCTACGAGACGCGGCCAGCCAAGCGCGCGATCACCATCAGACATCTGCTGACGCACACGTCGGGCATCGGCTACGGCTTTTCCAGTCCGACGCTGACGAAGATCATGCAGAAGACCGGCAAGGGCGAGATGGACATGCCGCTGCTGTTCGACCCGGGTGAGAGCTGGGCCTACGGCGCCAGCACACGCGTCCTCGGTCAGGTCGTCGAGGCGATTTCAGGACAGAAGATCGACGCGTTTCTCCAGGCACGCATCCTCGGACCGCTCGGCATGAACGACACCAGCTACCTGGTGCCGACGACGAAATATTCGCGCGTCGTCGCCGTCAACGCGCGCGGCGCAGACGGAAAGTTCGTCGAGCGGCCGATGCCGGCGACGATTCCCGCCACGGTTCAAGGCGACGGTGGCCTCTACGGCACGGCCGCCGACTACGGTCTGTTCCTCCGCATGCTGCTCAATCGCGGCAAGCTGGGAAATACACGCATCCTCAGCGACAAGGCCGTGAAGACGATGTTCGAGAACCACATGGGCAGCGGCGTCGTCCAGCCGCAGGAGTCGGCGAACCAGTCGCTCTCGAGGAACTTCCCCGTTGGCGCCGGCAAGGACAGGTGGGGACTCGGCTTCCAGCTCGCCGCCGACAAGCAGACGAACCGTCGCAGCCCCGGCAGCGGCACCTGGGCCGGCATCTTCAACACGCACTTCTTCATCGATCCGAGCAAAGAGCTCGGCGTGGTGGTGATGATGCAGACGCTGCCGTTCTACGACGAAGCGTCGATGAAGGTGTATGCGGGGGTCGAAGAGGCGGTCTACAAGAATCTGAGATAGATCGACCACGAACGCACCCCTCTGCACGCCGGCAACCGAGCTAACGACTTGATATGAGCGGATCTCCAGTTGGCCTTCTCGCCCGTACCCTGATCGAAACATTCATGTGTGCAGCGGTTCCTCCGGCTCGCCATGCGTGGGTGACCGGCTGGTGCTACGCGATCTACAGCCGTGACTACAAGCCGGGAGCGCGTCCGTTCGAGGAAGGCCTGCATGACTGGGAATCGGCGACGCTGGACTCGCCGCTGTTTCCGCGTCGGGGACATGTGCTCCTGGGAGGGGCGGGAGGCGGCCGGGAACTACGGACGCTGCTGCAACGCGGTTTCACCGTGACGGCGTTCGAACCGTCGACGATGTGGACGTCTGCGCTGGAGGTCGCCGGTAATCGCGCGGCAGTGCTGTGTGGCTCCTACTCGGACTTCGTTCGAGCCGTTACGAACGGAGACGGTCCCCTCCAGGAGATCGCGAAGCAGCGTTTTGATGCGATCGTCCTGGGATGGGGAAGCATTTGTCACATCACGGCCGACGAACTCCAAGAGCTGTTCGTCGCGCTGCGGAAGGTGGGGCCCCGGGCACCGGTCCTCCTCAGCTTTCAATTGGAATCGCCTCCGCACCGGTTCACGCCACTCAAGGCGCGTCTGCACAGGGTGCTCCAACGTCTCGGGGCGCCTGGCGAACCGTGTCCCCGGGGTCTGATCTTCACTCGTCGCGCGGGTTTCATGTATCAATTCACCACGCCCACGCTTTATGAGATCGCCGCGACGACAGGCTACACCGTGGCACACTACGTTCCGGAGTGGTACTCGCACGCTGTGTGGGTTCCATCGGCGGCAGAGAGCAAGGCAGGGCCGTAGCGTCAGTCCCCCACTGTAGTGTCCGGCTTCAGCCGGGCCCAGCGAGATCCTCAGATCAACAATGCCCTGATCGTGCGTTCGTAGATTGCCGACAGCGGCTCGAGATCGGCGATCCGCACGTGCTCGTCGATCTTGTGAATCGATTCATTGAGCGGACCGAACTCGACGACCTGCTGCGCGAGCTTTGCCAGGAAGCGGCCATCTGACGTGCCGCCGCTCGTTGACAGAACAGGCTGCACCCCCGCGACTGACTGCACGGCCGCGGCGAGCGCATCAACCAGCGGACCGCGCGGGGTGAGGAACGGATCTCCGATCAGCGTCCACTCGATGTCGTAGCGCAGATTGTGCTCCGACAGGATCTCCTCGACGCGCACCTGCAACGCGGCGGCGGTTGATTCCGGCGAGAACCGGAAATTGAAGGCCACATCCAGCGTGCCCGGAATGATGTTGCTGGCGCCCGTGCCGGCATGGATGTTCGACATCTGAAAGCTGGTGGGCTGGAAGTCGTCGTTCCCCTGGTCCCACTGCGTCCCGACGAGCGCGGCGAGGGCCGGCACGGCGTCGTGGATCGGGTTGCGTCCCCGCTCGGGATACGCGATGTGGCACTGGTGGCCGTGCACGCGCAGCTTCCCGTTCAGCGATCCGCGCCGGCCGTTCTTGATCGTGTCGCCGAAGCGCTCGCTCGACGTCGGCTCGCCCAGGAGGCAGCTGTCGATCGTCTCGCCTCGATCGCGCAGCGTCGCGACCACGGCCGCGGTGCCATCGACCGCGTCGCCCTCCTCGTCTGACGTCAGCAGGACCGCGATCGATCCGCGCGCGGTGCCGTCGCGCGCGACGCGCTCCGCCGCCGTGACCATGGCGGCAACGCCGCCCTTCATGTCGGCGGCGCCGCGGCCGAAGAGCAAGCCGTCACGCTCGGTCGGATCGAACGGGTCGCTCGTCCACGCGCCTTCCGGTCCCGGGGGAACCACGTCGACGTGACCGGCAAGACAGACGAGCGGCCCGGACGACCCGCGCCGCGCCCACAGGTTGCCGACCGGCCCGCGATCGAGCCGCTCGCACTGGAAGCCCACGGCCGAAAGTCGCGCCGCCACCAGATCGAGCGCGCCACCGTCCGCGGGCGTGATCGAACGGCAGGCAATCAGCGACTTCGCCAGCGCCAGCGTGTCGCGGCCGATGTCGCTCACGTTCGCAACAGCTCGTTGATCGATGTCTTGGCGCGCGTCTGTGCGTCGACGCGTTTGACGATCACGGCGCACGACAGGGCGTACTTCCCGTCCGAGGAAGGCAGGCTGCCGGGCACGACCACCGACCCCGACGGCACCCGGCCGTACAGAATCTCGCCCGTCGCGCGATCGTAGATCTTCGTACTCTGGCCGATGAAGACACCCATCGAGATCACCGAATGCGCTTCGACGATGACGCCTTCGACGATCTCCGAGCGGGCGCCGATGAAACAGTGGTCCTCGATGATCGTCGGATTGGCCTGCAGTGGCTCGAGCACGCCGCCGATCCCGACGCCGCCGGAGAGATGCACGTTCTTGCCGATCTGCGCGCAGGAGCCGACGGTCGCCCAGGTGTCCACCATCGTGCCCTCGTCGACGTAGGCGCCGATGTTGACGTAGGACGGCATCAAGACGACGTTGCGTCCGATGAACGCCCCCGTTCGCGCCACCGCCGGCGGCACGACACGAAAGCCGCCGTGCCGGAAGTCGGCGTCCGAGTAGCCCTCGAAGCGCATCGGCACCTTGTCGAAGTACGTCGTCGCGCCACCGTCGATCACGCGGTTGTCGTGACAGCGGAAATACAGCAGCACGGCCTTCTTGAGCCACTGATGTGTGACCCATTGGCCGTCGATCTTCTCGGCGACGCGGAGTCGTCCATGATTGAGGCCGTCGAGGATCTCGGCGAGCGCGCTGGAGAGCTCGGGCGGCACCGCGCCCGACGTGAGCTCCATGCGGCGTTCAAAGGCGTTGTCGATGAGTGATTCAAGCGTCTGAGTCGTCATGACCTTCAATTCCGTAATGGGGTCGGGAGTCATTTTTCAGAAATCGTAAAATGACTCCCGACCCCATTACATATTTACGATCCGCTCGGCGGCCTCGACGCAGTCCGACAACGACGGCACGAGCGCCATGCGTACGTAGCCGAAGCCTGGATTCGTGCCGTGCGCGTCGCGCGCCAGATAGCTGCCCGGCAGCACGGTCACATGTGTCGCCGCAAACAATCTTCTCGCGAACTGTTCGTCGTCGCCGTGGGGCACGCGGGCCCAGAGGTAGAAGCCTGCCTCCGGCTTCGGCGCGTGCATCACAGGCGCCAGCATCGGAACGATCGCCTCGAACTTCTGACGGTACTGGCGTCGATTCTCCTCGACGTGTGCCTCGTCGCTCCACGCCGCCATGCTCGCGTACTGCGTGACGTGGCTCATCGCACACCCATGATAGGTGCGATACAGCAGAAACTTCTCGAGCAGGGAGGCATCACCCGCGATCGCGCCGGATCGAAGGCCCGGCGCATTCGATCGCTTCGAGAGGCTGTTGAAGACCACGAGATTCTGAAACCCATCTCGGCCCAGCTGCTGCGCCGCCTCGAGCGCGCCGAGCGGCGCGCCGACGTCGTAGATCTCCGAATAGCACTCGTCTGAGGCGATGACGAAGCCGTGGCGATCCGAGCGATCGAACAGCGCCCGCCATTCGTCGAGTGACAACACCCGGCCAGACGGGTTTGCCGGCGAACACACGTAAACGAGCTGCGTGCGCTGCCAGTCTTGTTCGCTCAGTGAGTCGAGCTCGAGCCCGAAGCCGTTGGCCTCGGTCTGATTGAGGAACAGCGGCTCGGCACCGGCCAGCAGCGCCGCGCCTTCGTAGATCTGATAGAACGGATTCGGAGAGACGACGGCCGGTCTGGATCGCGATGGATCGATCACGGCCTGACCGAACGCAAACAGCGCCTCACGCGTGCCGTTGACCGGCAGCACCTGCCTGCGGGCGTCGAGCGCCTTCAAACGATAGCGCCGCACGAACCACGCCGCGATCGCTTCACGCAACCGATCCTGACCCGCCGTCGCCGGATAGACCGACAGCCCGTCGAGATGATCGGTGATGGCGTGGCGGATCAGATCAGGGGTCGCGTGCTGCGGTTCACCGATCGAGAGCGGAATCGGTTTGCCGGACGGCGTCAGGCCGGCCAGCAGCGCTCGCAGCTTCTCGAAAGGATAGGGCTGGAGCTGCGCGAGACGAAAATTCACGGCAGCGGGCCGAAATCTGCCGGCGGCCGTCGATGTCTCGTCGCGGCTTCATAGGCCGAGGCGATTCTGAACAACAGC
>DASRJR010000165.1:0-4704 GCA_035649395.1 Vicinamibacterales bacterium | reverse complement strand
ACGTGCGCGTAGTGGCGATTCTTCGACTGATACTCCACGTGCGCCGTCGCGATCGTGATACCACGAGCCTTCTCTTCGGGCGCCTTGTCGATCTGGTCGTACGCCTTGAACTCACCGCCGTGCAACTCGGCCATCACCTTGGTCAATGCGGCAGTCAGCGTGGTCTTGCCGTGGTCGACGTGACCGATCGTGCCTACGTTGACATGCGGCTTGGTGCGTTCAAATTTCTCTTTGGCCACAGCGGCGATCCTCTAGCGGTTACTTACTTAAACTCAGGTTTTCTTGGTAATGGCAGCGGCGACGTTCGACGGCACTTCCATGTACTTCGCGAATTCCATCGTGTACGTCGCACGGCCCTGGCTCATCGAGCGCATGGACGTCGAGTACTGGAACATCTCGGCGAGCGGCACCTCGGCCGTCACGACCTTGCCGGACACGGAATCTTCCATGCCGACGATCTGGCCGCGACGACGGTTCAGGTCGCCGACGATGTCGCCGTAATAGTCCTCCGGCGTCACGACTTCGACCTTCATGATCGGCTCGAGCAACACGGGCTTCGCCTTAGCCATCGCTTCCTTGAAAGCCATGGAGCCGGCGATCTTGAACGCCATTTCGTTCGAGTCGACGTCGTGGTACGAGCCGTCGAACAGCGTGATCTTGACGTCCACGACCGGGTAGCCGGCGAGAATGCCGTTCTCGGTCGCTTCCTTGATGCCCTTGTCGACGGCCGGGATGTATTCCTTCGGGATCGTGCCGCCGACGATGCCGTTGACGAACTCGTAGCCCTTGCCGACCTCTGACGGCTCGAGCGTGATCCACACGTGGCCGTACTGGCCGCGGCCGCCGGACTGACGGACGAACTTGCCTTCCTGCTCGACCTTCGAGCGAATGGTTTCGCGGTAGGCGACCTGCGGCTTGCCGACGTTCGCCTCGACCTTGAACTCGCGCTTCATGCGATCGACGATGATTTCCAGGTGCAGCTCGCCCATGCCGGCGATGATGGTCTGGCCGGACTCCTGGTCGGTCGACAGCCGGAACGACGGGTCTTCCTTCGCCAGGCGCTGCAGCGCCATGCCCATCTTCTCCTGGTCGGCCTTGGTCTTCGGCTCGACCGCGACGGAGATGACCGGCTCGGGGAACAGCATCTTTTCGAGCTGAATGACGGCTTCCGGGTCGCACAGCGTGTCGCCCGTGATCACGTCCTTCAGGCCGACAGCGGCCGCGATGTCGCCCGCGCGCACTTCCTTGATCTCGCTGCGCTCGTTGGCATGCATCTGCAACAGACGGCCGATGCGCTCCTTGCGATCCTTGCCCGGGTTCATGACGGTGTCGCCGGAATTCAGCACGCCGGAATAGACGCGGAAGAACGTCAGGTTGCCGACGAACGGGTCGTTCAGGATCTTGAACGCGAGCGCGGAGAACTTCTCGTCGTCGCTGGCGCGGCGCGTGCCTTCGGAGCCGTCCTCGAGCGTGCCTTTGACCGGCGGCATTTCCACGGGGGAGGGCATGAACTCGATGATTGCATCGAGCATTGCCTGGACGCCCTTGTTCTTGAACGCCGAGCCGCACATGCAGAGACAGATCTCGTTGCGGATCGAGCGCTCGCGCAGGCCCTTCTTGATCTCCTCGACGGACAGGTCACCGGTTTCGAGATACTTGTGCAGCAGCTCGTCGTTGCCCTCGGCCGCGGCCTCGATCATCTTGGCGCGCCACTCGTCGCACTCCGCGCGCATCTCGGCGGGAATCTCGCGATACTCGAACTTCGTGCCCTGCGTGGAATCGTCCCACCAGATCTCCTTCATGCGGATCAGGTCGACGACGCCGGCGAACTTGTCCTCGGCGCCGATCGGCAACTGGATAGGCACGGCCACGCCGCGCAGACGCGTCTTGATCTGGTCGACGCAGCGCAGGAAGTTGGCGCCGGCGCGGTCCATCTTGTTGACGAACGCGATGCGCGGCACCTTGTAGCGATTCATCTGGCGCCACACCGTCTCGGACTGCGGCTGCACGCCCGCAACGGCGCAGAACACTGCGACGGCGCTGTCGAGCACGCGCAGGCTCCGCTCCACTTCGATCGTGAAGTCGACGTGGCCCGGGGTGTCGATGATGTTGATGCGATGCTCGGGGAAGTTGTTCTCCATCCCCTTCCAGAAGCAGGTCGTGGCGGCGGCCGTGATCGTGATGCCGCGCTCCTGTTCCTGCTCCATGTAGTCCATGACCGCAGCGCCGTCGTGCACCTCGCCGATCTTGTGCGAGACGCCGGTGTAGAAAAGGATGCGCTCGGTCGTGGTCGTCTTCCCCGCGTCGATGTGCGCGGAGATGCCGATGTTCCGGTATCGCTCAATGGGCGTTGTACGGGGCACTGTAGTGATCTCTATCTCTTACCAGCGGTAGTGGGCGAACGCCTTGTTCGCCTCTGCCATGCGATGCGTGTCTTCACGCTTGCGCACGGCGGCACCGCGGTTCTCGGAAGCGTCGAGCAGCTCGGCAGCCAGGCGCTGGGCCATGGACTTCTCGCTGCGTGCCTGGGCCGCTTCGATCACCCAGCGCATCGCCAGTGTCTGGCGGCGAGCGGAGCGAACTTCAACGGGCACCTGGTAGGTGGCGCCGCCGACGCGGCGGCTCTTCACTTCGACCGTCGGCTTGACGTTGTCGAGCGCCATCGACAGCAGCTCGATCGACCCCTCACCCGGCTTGCCGGTCTTCTCGGCGATGCGATCGACCGCGCCGTACACGATCTTCTCCGCGACCGACTTCTTGCCGCGCTCCATCACCATGTTCACGAACTTGGCGAGCAGCAGGCTGTTGAAGCGCGGATCGGGAAGGATCGTGCGGGTCGGGGCGGACGCTCTACGAGACATATATGACTACCTGGCTAGTGATGTCGGGCTGAAGCTCGACCTACAAATCATTTCTTGGGGCGCTTCGCGCCGTACTTGGAGCGGCCTTGCCGACGCTCGGTGACTCCGGCGCAGTCCAACGTGCCGCGCACCGTGTGGTAGCGCACGCCCGGCAGGTCCTTCACGCGGCCGCCGCGGATCAGCACCACCGAGTGCTCCTGCAGGTTGTGGCCTTCGCCGCCGATGTAGCTGATGACTTCGAAGCCGTTCGTCAGGCGCACCTTCGCGACCTTGCGCAGCGCGGAGTTCGGCTTCTTCGGCGTCGTGGTGTAGACGCGCGTGCAGACGCCGCGCTTCTGCGGGCAGGCAGCCAGCGCCGGAACCTTGGTCTTGTAGTTCGCCGAGGTCCGCGGCTTGCGTACGAGCTGACTGATGCTGGCCATACCGACTTACTTCCTAAGCGTTGATTCCAGTAACGAAAACACCAGGCCGCCCCGTGACTTGCCCGGTGGCGGCCTGGAGTAAATGTTTGTGATTGGTGGCGAGCTTGCTACGGGCGCCGGCCAATCAAGGGCGCGGGATTGTAGGAACGAGTCCAGAGAGTGTCAACCGCTGGAAAAACCAGCGGTTAGACACCCCCTGCCCATTACTCCGCCGACGCTCCTGCCTCGTCGGATACCGACTCCTCGCTGTCCGACACGCCGCCGCCGACGTCCATGAACCCACGACCCGTGCCGATATCCCGGCGCCGGCGACGCGAGTGGTAGAACGAGCCCGTTCCCGCCGGGATCAGCCGGCCGACGATCACGTTCTCCTTCAGGCCGCGCAGATCGTCCTTCAGGCCGCGGACCGCCGCTTCCGTCAGCACGCGGGTGGTCTCCTGGAACGAGGCCGCCGAGATGAATGACTCCGTCGCCAGCGACGCCTTCGTGATGCCCAGCAGCACCGGCTCGAGCCGGGCCGGGATCTTGCCCTGCTGTTCCACCCGCTCGTTCACATCCGTGACGCGCGCGCGGTCGAGTTGCTCGCCTCGCAGCAAGGCCGTATCGCCGCTGTGGGCGATTTCGATCTTGCGCAGCATCTGGCGAATGATCACCTCGATGTGCTTGTCGTTGATCTTCACGCCCTGCAGCCGGTAGACGTCCTGGATTTCGCGCACGAGATAGTTCGCCAGCGACTCCACGCCCTGCAGACGCAGGATGTCGTGCGGGTTCGGCTCGCCGTCCGCGATGACCTCGCCGCGCTCCACCTGCTCGCCTTCGAACACGTTCAGGTGGCGCCACTTCGGGATCAGCTCTTCGTGCTTCTCGCCCTGCTCATCGGTGATGATCAGGCGGCGCTTGCCCTTGGTTTCCTTGCCGAACGACACCGTGCCCGAGTACTCCGCGAGGATCGCCGAGTCCTTCGGCTTGCGGGCCTCGAACAGGTCCGCGACGCGCGGCAGACCGCCGGTGATGTCGCGAGTCTTCGACGACTCCTGCGGGATACGCGCGATGACGTCGCCGACGGACACTTTCGCGCCGTCTTCCAGGCTCACGATCGCGCCCGGGGGCAGCGCGTACACGGCCGGAATGTCAGTGTTGGCGAACGTGACTTCCTTGCCCTTCGCATTCACCAGGCGCACGACCGGACGCAGATCCTTGCCGCCGCTGGAGCGCTGCTTCGGATCCATCACAACCGTGCTCGACAGGCCGGTGACCTCGTCGACCTGGCTCTGCACCGTCAGGCCTTCGATGAAGTCCTGGAACTTGATGAAGCCCGCCACCTCGGTCACGACCGGATGCGTATGCGGGTCCCAGGTCGCCACGATCTGGCCCGGGCTGATCGGATCGCCGTCGCTGACGGTGATGACCGCGCCGTACGG
>DASRJR010000164.1:0-5067 GCA_035649395.1 Vicinamibacterales bacterium | reverse complement strand
GATCTCTCGCCGTGAGTGCCCGAGCTGGTTGAGTTCCAACACACTGCTCCGAACGATAAGTTTAGGCGTCCCGTTACCGCGGATCCACCCCCAAAACATGGGTGCTCACACGGGGATAACGAGGATTTGTTCACACGGAGGAACGGGGAATTGTTCACACGGGGGGTAAACGGGGGTAACGGGGATCGCCCGTGTGGATTAATTCCCGTTACCCCGTGTGAATAGATCTCCCGTTACCCCCGTGTAATCTCATCGGATGACGACAACGCGTTCAGAAGCCGAATTCCCCGAGCACACCGATGAGAACCGACGAATCTGGGACGCCAACGCCACATGGTGGGACGACCGGATCGGCGACGGCAACGTGTTCCAGGATCTGCTGATCGAGCCGCCGACCGAGCGCCTGCTGGATGTGCGTCCTGACGACCGCATCCTGGACGTCGCGTGCGGCGCCGGCCGCTTCACCCGGCGAATCGCGTCGCTCGGCGCACGAGTCGTGGCGTTCGACGGCAGTACCGCGTTCGTCGCACGGGCGCGCGAACGCACGCCGGCCGACGCGCCCATCGAGTACTGCGTGCTCGACGCCGCGAACGACGAGCAGATGCGATCACTCGGGGTCGGCGGATTCGACAAGGCCGTCTGCACGATGGCGTTGATGGACATGCCGGAGATCGGCCCGCTGTTTCGCGGGCTCGCCCGGGTGCTGCGTCCCGGCGGCGCGTTTGTCTTTTCCGTCCTGCACCCGTGTTTTCATTCGCCGCCGATGGAGCGCTTCGCTGAAATCTACGACGAGGCAGATGGCCGAAGCGGCGCGCGCGCTGGCATCAAGGTGTCGTCGTACCTGTCGCCGTCAGCCCGCAAGACCGAGGGCATCCTCGGACAGCCGGAGCCGCAGTTCGTGTTTCATCGCCCCCTCAGCCTGCTGCTCCAACCCGGCTTCGACGCCGGCTTCGCCGTGGACGCGTTCGCAGAGCCGAGACTTCCATTCGACGAGACGCGCAAGCCTGGACTGAGCTGGGCCGACATGACCGACGTCCCACCGATCCTCGTCGTAAGAATGAAACTGGTCCTTAGTACTTAGTGCTTGGTCCTTGGTCCGTTCTTGGTCCTTGGTCCGTGGTCCACACCCAAATCCGCAACTTCTGAGCACCAAGCACCAAGGACAAAGGAACGGACCAGTGACCAAGGAACCAAGCACCAAGGCCCACGGACGAAGAAGCGCGCGATCGGGCATGTTATCTTCGCCCCCGACGTCCCCATGCCCCTCCCGCGCGGCACGACGCTGGGCCCGTACGAGATTCTCGAACCGCTTGGCGCTGGCGGAATGGGCGAAGTCTATCGCGCGCGCGACACCCGACTCGGCCGTGATGTCGCGATCAAAGTGATCAGCGACGCGCTCGCTGCGGAGGGGCGTGCGCGATTCGAACGCGAGGTCAAGGCGGCCTCGGCACTCACCCATCCGAACATCTGCGCGGTGCACGACGTCGGCGAGGCAGACGGCCGTCTGTTCTTCGTGATGGAGCTCGTCGACGGCGTCACGCTCGGCGCGCACGCAGGGGGACGTTCTCTCGAACCGTCCGCCGTGATCGCCATCGGCACGCAAATCGCCGATGCGCTCGACGCCGCTCACGCGCACGGCATCGTGCATCGCGATATCAAGCCGGGCAACATCCTGATCACGAGCCGTGGTCACATCAAGGTCGCCGATTTCGGCGTGGCGATCCGTGCCGCGATCCCGGACGCGGAGACGGTCGAGCGTTTGACGATCTCGGGGCGAGTCGTTGGCACGCCGGCCTACATGGCGCCCGAGCTGCTTGGTGGCGGATCGGCCGACGCCCGCAGCGACCTGTGGGCTCTCGGCGTCGTGCTGCACGAGTTGCTCGTCGGTCACCCGGCATATCGCGGAACCAGCGCCTTCGAGATCAGCGCCGCGATCTTGAACGACGCGGTGCCGCGGCTTCCCGAGCGTGTGCCCGCCAGCCTCCGTGCCGTCATCGACCGCTGCCTCGCCAAGGACCCACACGAGCGATACCAGTGCGCCTCCGACGTTCATGACGCACTCGCACGGCTGGAGGGGCGCTGGTCACCGCGGGCGCGCGGTGTCGTCCCGCGCTGGGCGGCCTGGGTCGTTGCTGCTGTCGTTCTGCTCGGCGCTGTCGCAGCGTGGTGGGCCTTGCGCCCATCGCCGCAGGATGGCGGACCGCGGACGAGCACCGGCGCGCCGGCGTCGGCGAATCAAGAGGCGAACGAAGCGTTCGAACTCGCGATGAACGTCCAGCGCGTTCAAAGCGATCTGGTACGGGGCCAGCAGTTGCTCGAGCGAGCGATCGCGCTGGACCCCCATTTCAGCGAAGCGCGTCGATACCATGCGATCAATTACGCCGTGCGCATCATCAACGGCGAGGCCGTCGACCCGAGCACGCTCTACCAGGCCGAGCAGGAGCTGAGACACGTGGCAGAGGAGGCTCCCAATCTCGTCAGCCTCCCGTCGGCGCTGACCGCCGTCTACCTGATGCAGGGACGCCGCGAACTCGTGCCCACCGACGCGCTCGAGCGCGTGCTGGCCGAGACGCCGTCGCACCGTGACACCATCTTCTGGCTTGCCATCCTGGCCTGGCTCGAGGAAGACAACAGCGCCGTCAAGGACCTGACCAACCGCATCCTCACACGTGAACCGCTGTGGTCACCACCACGCATGTTCCTCGCCGACACGCTGCGCACGGAAGGCGACGTGCCGGGTGCCATTCGTGAACTGGAGAAAGTGCTGGAACAAGCACGCGGGAACATCAGCGCGGTGCGCCTGCTCGTGCTGGCATATCTCGATGCCGGCGATCTGAACCGGGCGCAGGCACTGGTGGAGTCGACGCGCGCCTTGTTCGAACGGAACTACATGTGGCGTTTGACGCGCGCCCTGCTGCTCGCGCGTCAAGGCCGGCGCGCCGACGCCATCGCAGCCATGGACGAGGAGACGCTGAAGTTCGCCGGCACGGCGTTCGTCTCCACGCTCGATGCCGCAGAGTACTACGCTCTGCTGGACGATGTGCCACGCGGCCTCGAGTGGCTCGAACGCGCCATCCGCAACGGCGATGAGCGGCTGACGTGGTTCCGGAAGAATCCGCGGCTCGCGGGAATTCGGCAGGACCCACGGTTCGCTGCGATCATGACCTCACTCGAAACCCGTCGACGCGCGCGGACACGCCGCTGATCGCCCTCCTATTGACATCCGATAGGTGGGCGCGTACTCTCGTATCGACATTCGATACGAAAGACATGGCGGATTCCGGAACCGTCGCTGAAACATCCTGAAGAGGATGCGATGCCGCGTCTCGCAAGAGTGTTGAGAAACCTATTCCGCTCCGACCGCGTTGACCGCGAGCTCGACGACGAGCTGCGCGCGTACGTCGAGATGACGGTCGACGAAAAGCGGAGCGCAGGGCTGTCGGACACGGAAGCCAGACGGCTTGCGCTCGCGGAGCTCGGTGGCATCGAGCCAGTCAAAGAGCGTGTCAGGGACGTCCGTGCCGGCGTGCTCCTCGATCAAGTCCGCCAGGATCTCGCTTACGCCATCCGGACGCTTCGCAAAAACGCTGCCTTCACGACGATTGCCGTGGCGACACTCGCGATCGGAATTGGCGCGACCACCGCCGTCTTCAGCATCGTCGATACCGTCGTCTTCCGCTCGCTGCCGTACGCCGACCCCGAACGCCTCGTTCGAGTCTGCGAGCTCGTGATCCGCGCCAACGCGTGCCTCGACCGTGTTTCTCTGGAGGAGTACGAACAGGTCCGGCGGCTCGATCTCTTCGAGCAGGTCGCCGCCGATGACGGCATCGGCGTCACGGTCGTGCATCCCGACGGATCGCGCGCCAGTATCGGCGTGGGACTCGTCACCCCGAACTGGCTGTCGACCCTCGGCGTCCGCCCGCTCCTCGGCCGCGATTTCCACTCGGGCGACGGTTTGCCGGGTGGTGATGGCGTTCTGCTGCTGACGCAGAGCTACTGGAAGCGACAGTACGGGTCCAGTCCTGACGCGATTGGGGCTAAGGTCACGTTCGACGGAGTCGTTCATACCGTCGTCGGCGTCCTTCCGCCTAACGTGCTGCGGCATGGCGCCGATGTGATGAAACCGCTCGTGCTGCGCGGCTACACCGACCGAAGCCTCGACCTCGTCGCGCGCCTGCGGCCCGGCGCATCGCTGCCTCAAGCCGAAGTGGCCATCGCCGCCGTCCAGAGCCTGACGCGCCGCGATGCCGGCGTGAATGGCGACCGCGGGCAGCTCAGTCTGGCCTACGGTGCCAGCCGCCTGGCGGCGCGTCACCTCGGCAGGTCCTATGCCGAGGTCACGCGCCAGGCGGTCGACGGTCTCACACTCATGCTCTGGGCCGTCGCGCTCGTGCTGCTCGTTGCATGCGCAAACGTGGTGAACCTCTTACTTACTCGGGCCGGTGCCAGGCGCCGCGAATCGGTCGTGCGTGCGGCGCTCGGGGCGTCGCGGGGCCGGCTGCTGCGCCAATCGCTGGTGGAGAATCTGCTGCTGTTCGCCATCGGTGGCATCGGCGGCGTGCTGCTGGCGCAGTTGCTCGTCGGGTCGCTGACCGCGTTCGCCATTTCCGGCGGCTACATGCCGGAGCGAATGGCGGTCGCACTCGACGCCCGCATTCTGGCAGCCGCGATCGTGATGTCGATCCTCACCGGTCTCGTGTTCGGGTTGATTCCAGCGATGCAGGCCTCGCGCGTGGACGTCAACTCGGGCCTGCGCGTCTCGGCGCCGACCGCAACGGCGGACCGCCGCCGCGGCCGCGCGCGGCGTCTGCTGATCGCCGCCGAAGTGGCGCTGTCGCTCGTGCTGCTCGCCAGTTTCGGTTTGCTGACGCGCAGCTTCGTTCGCGTGTACGCCACCGGAGTCGCGTTCGACCCATCCGACGTCATCGTCACAGCGTCGGACGGCGGCCGCTCGTTTCGCGAAGCGATGCTGTTCTGGCGGGCAGCGCTGGACCGCGTTCGCATGCTCCACGGCGTGTCGTCGGCGGCGCTGACGTCGCGGCCTCCCGCCAACGACGTCCGCAGCAA
>DASRJR010000163.1:0-6564 GCA_035649395.1 Vicinamibacterales bacterium | reverse complement strand
TCACTGGCCAGCGTGCGGATGTTGCGGACCTGTCCCTGCGACGTCGATTTGATGTCGTACAGGTCGCACACCTGATAGCCACCACCATTGGGAAGATCGGCGCTCACCGGCGCGGTGATGCAGAACGGGCCATCGTACGAGGCGTTGTCTGTCAGCTGATTGTCGATCACCGTCTGGTTGCGGAACGATCGTCGGTAGTAGCCGGCAGTCAGCGCGACGCGCGGCGCCAGCTCGCGCTGCACGCTGAGGGTGTACTCCCAGTTGTTCGGCCGCACGTGCCAGCCGTCGAGCAGCTTCGGGTTCGACGAGGTCGTCGAGGGCACCAGCCTGCCGAAGTTGACGTTCGTCGTCGGACCGAGCTCGTTCAACTGGACCGATCCGTCCGGGTTGAAGATCGTGAAGTCGCCGTTGTCCTGCCAGTTGCGCGTGTCGGTGCGGCCGATGGTCGTCTGCGGGTTGTTCGCCGCCGCCGTTCCGGCCGCCTCGCCGTTGACATACCGCGCCACCGAGAACTTGATCGCGGTCCTGCCGTCGCCGAACAGATCGTAGGCGAGGCCAAGACGTGGGCTCACGTCTTTCCAATTCTGCACGTCGAAGCCGTCGAAGTGCGCCGCCGGACTCCACCGGCCCGCCGGCAGATCCTCGTCGTGCACTTCTCCCTGGAACCAGTCGAAGCGCACGCCGGCGTTGACTGTCATGCGCTTGATCGTCCATTTGTCCTGCGCGAACAGGCCGACGTCCGCCTTGATGCCCTCGCGCTGATCGAGCGGCGTGCGCAGCGTGACCGACTGCGGCAGCGCGTTGTTGAACGTCATCGTCAGGTCGCCCGTGTAGCGCTCGACGGTGCGGCGCGGCCCCTCGCCCATCGTGCCACCGAAGCGGAACGAGTGTGAGCCCGTCACGTAGGAGGCCGCCCCCGAAAACGTCCGTAGCGTCGAGAAGTGATCGGCCGGCGCGTTCCACGCGTTGAACACGCGGCTGGTGGTCTGCTCCGTGATGGCGAACACCGTGGAGCGCGCGATAGCCTCCGTGTCGAACACCTTCTCTTCGATCCCGGTCACCTGCGGCTGATAGAGCTCGGTGTACTCCTGGCTGTAGACGGAGAAGCCGCCTTCGAGCAGCAGCTTGCTCGTGTGCGTACGGGTCCACTTGCTGACCGACACATAGCTCGTGGGCGTCACTTGAATCGCGGCCGCTTCGGGCGTAATGGTCGCGCTGATGCCCCAGTGATTGCGGTACTTACTCTGGTCGTCGTGGTAGTACGCCACCCGGTCCCTCGAGGTGACCTGCCATGACGCTCGCCCCGACCGGCTGACGATGTGGCTGTCGTCGATGCCGGGACGGCTCAAGTCGGGCGCATATCGGAACGGTGCGGGATCGGCGTCGTAGTAGCTGTCGACCACCGTCTTTTCCACACCCCAGTGGCGGAACGTGCCGTAAAACCACAGCCGGTCCCTGGCGATCGGACCGCCGAAACCGGGATTGAAGTCCCAGATCTTCTTGATCATGCTCACGTTCGAGATCCGGTTGGTCGGGTTGAACGTGAGGCTGCCGCCCAGGTTGTCGCGCAGATTGTTCGCCTGCCATCCATCGCCGGTGTAACTGCCGAAGATCGACCCGCGGAAGGTATTGCCGCCATCGCGCGGCACCATGTTGATGCGCACGCCGCCCTGCGCCATTTCCGCGGAATCGGCTCCGGTCACGTAACTGAGCTCCTGAAAGCTGCCGTCGTTCCAATACACCCCGCTATAGGCACCATTGGCCTCGAGGTTGTTGAGGCGCATCCCTTCGATGGTCTGTACGGCATCGGTCGAGCCGCGCAGGATGAGCGGCGATTGCTGCATCCCGGCCGATCCGCCGACATCGCGTGACAACGCGCCGCCGCCTCCCAGCGACAAGCTGGTGCCGGGAATCATGATCCCGACCGCCTGGATATTCCGACCCGTCGGAATAGCGTCGAGCACGTCCCGCGTCATGACGGTTCGCTGTGTGATCGTCGTAGTGTCAACGACGGGCGATTCGCCGGTGACGGTGATGGTCTCCTCGAGGCTGCCGACCTTCAGCTCGACATTGACGGTCGCCGTGAAATCGGAGGTCAGCTCGATGCCCTCGCGTCTCACGGTGCTGAAGCCGGGGAGCGTAAAGGTGACGAGGTAGGTGCCGGGGCGTAGATTTTCCACCCGGTAGACGCCGGCATCGTCGGAGACGCCGATCCGGGCCTTTTCGATGAGCGCCGAGCTCGACGCTTCGACCGTGACGCCGGGCAGCACCGCCCCCGACGGGTCGCGCACCGTTCCCGTGATGCTGCTCGTCTGTGCCCATGCCACGACGGGCACAAGCAGGAAAACCAGGACTACGCCGATTCGCGAAGCGAGCGCACTCTGCATGCCGAACTCCCTTCCGCCAGGTGTCCCCCGCCACGACCAGGAAAGTTACCGACCGACCGTTCGGTCGGGGAGAATAGCACTCCCCAGTTTGGGTGACAACGGTGATCACCGGGGTCCGGCCCGGTGTAGACTTTTGGATCGGTCACACCGACCGGCCGGTAGGTTTTTCGCGACGCTTTCGTCCGGCTGAAGCCGGACACTACGCACCGGAGTCCACGATGACGCGACGACTCTTTCGCTCGATTCTCTTCTCGACCGCGCTCGTCGGCGCCGTAGCGCTGGTCGTTCACGGGGTCTCCGGACAATCCGCCGCACCGAGTACGAAGAACGGCGAGTGGCCGCACTACACGGGCGACGCGCGCGGCACGCGTTATTCGCCGCTCGATCAGATCACCGCCGCCAACTTCAATCGGCTCGAGGTGGCGTGGCGCTTCAAGACCGACAATCTCGGTAGTCGCCCCGAGTTCAAGCTCGAAGGCACGCCGCTGATGATCGGCGGAACGCTCTACGCGACCGCCGGCACGCGCCGCTCCGTCGTGGCGCTCGACGCGAAGAGCGGCGAGCTGCGCTGGGTGCACGCGTTCCCCGAGGGGACGCGCGGCGCCAACGCGCCGCGGCAGCTCTCCGGTCGCGGCCTGTCGTACTGGAGCGACGGACGCGGCGATGCGCGCATCCTCTACGTCACACCGGGATACCGACTGATCGCGCTCAACGCCAAGACCGGCCAGCCGGTTCAGAGCTTCGGCAAGAACGGCATCGTCGACTTGAAGGTCGGCGTGGTGTTCGGCAACGAGCAGCAAATCGATCTCGAGACCGGCGAGATCGGTCTGCACTCGACGCCGACGATCGTGCGCGACGTCGTGCTGATCGGATCGTCGATGAAAGAAGGCATGACGGTCACGACGCACAACAACACCAAGGGGCTCGCGCGTGCCTTCGACGTGCGCACCGGCAAGCTGCTGTGGACGTTCAATACGATTCCGCGTCCGGGTGAGCTCGGCAACGACACGTGGCAGAACAACTCATGGGCCATCAACGGCAACACCGGCGTGTGGTCTCAGATCACCGCCGACGAAGAGCTCGGGCTCGTGTATCTGCCGGTGGAGTCGCCGACGTCCGACTATTACGGCGGCAAGCGGCCCGGCAACAACCTGTATGGGGAAAGCCTCGTCTGCGTCGACCTGAAGACCGGCAAGCGGAAGTGGCACTTCCAGCTCGTGCACCATCCGATCTGGGATCACGACGTCTCGTCGGCCCCGATCCTCCTCGACGTCACCGTCGACGGCAAACCGCGCAAGCTCGTCGCGCTCCCGAGCAAGCAGGCGTATCTCTACGTGTTCGACCGCGTGACCGGCGAGCCGGTCTGGCCGATCAACGAGGTCGCGGTACCGCCGGGCGACGTGCCGGGCGAGTGGTACTCACCGACACAGCCGATTCCGTCGAAGCCCGCCGCCTATGGCAGGCCGGGAATCCGCATCCCCGAAGAACTGATCGACTTCACGCCGGAGATGCGTGCGCAGGCGCTCGAGAACGTCAAGCATTACAAGTGGTGGCCGGGCGACAAGTATCTGTATAGCGGCACGCTCTACAACCCGCCGATCGTCGGCAACGTCAAAGGGTTGCTTGGCGCGATCAATCTCGGCAACGCCAGCGGCGGCACGAACTGGCCCGGCGGCGGCGCCGATCCCGAGACTGGCGTCGTCTACGCACAAGCAAACCTCGCGTCGTTCGCGTCGGAATCGGTCGCACCGCCGCCAGCGGGCTTCTCGGACATTCCGTATCAGGCCGGCGTGGTCGGCGCGCCGTTCCGCCTTCGCGAGGCCGCAGGCACCGGCACCTACGCCGACGTGCCGCGACGACGCGAAGCGGCTGCACCAGCGCCACGCCCCGCGGCCGCTGCTGCGGAGCCGGTGCAAAGCTTCTCCACCGTCGACGGACTTTCGATCGTGAAACCACCGTATGGTGTCTTGTCGGCGATCGATCTGAAACGAGGCGACCTGCTGTTCCAGGTACCGCACGGCGACACGCCTGATGTGGTCCGGAATCACGCGAAGCTGAAGGGGCTCACCATCCCGAAGACCGGTCAGGGCGGCAGCGTCGGCCTCGTCGTCACGAAGTCGCTCGTGATCCTCGGCGATCCGCAGGTGACCACGACGCCGGAGCGCGGCCGAGGAGCCATGCTGCGCGCCTACGACAAGACGACCGGCAAGGAAGTGGGCGCGGTGCTGATGCCGGCCCCGCAAAGCGGATCGCCGATGACGTACATGGTCGATGGCAAGCAGTACATCCTGGTCGCCGTCAGCGGCGGTAACTACTCGGGCGAGTACATCTCGTTCGCGCTGCCCGACGTGCGGGAGGCGCCAACGTCATCGTCGACGCAGCAGTAACGAAGCAGCCGATGCGATCACGAACGCTCTTGGTCGGCGTCGCGGTCACCATGCTCGTGGTGATCGCTCGTACGACTGAGGGACAGGACGCGTCGGGGGCCCCGTCGACGAAGACGGTGTGGAGCGGCGTCTACAGCGCGGCGCAGGCGGATCGCGGAGCTGGCGTGTACACGCAGCACTGCGCCAACTGCCACGGCGCCGGGCTCGAGGGAGCCGACATGTCGCCGGCGCTCGCGGGCGCAGGCTTCATGGCGAACTGGAACGACTTGACGCTGGGCGACCTGTTCGAGCGCATCCGGATCTCGATGCCGGCCGATCGCCCAGGCTCGCTTACTCGCCAGCAGATGGCGGACGTGATCGCGCACATGCTGCGCGCTAACCGCTTTCCTGCCGGCGCAACCGAGTTACCAATCGAGACGCCCGCCTTGCGGACGTTGAAGTTCGTCACGGTTCAGCCCACTGGCGAAGGACGATGAATCGTACGTAGCGGCCGCCTTTAGGCGGCCTGGTAGAGGAGCACTCATGCGCATTCACCTTGCGGGCAATACGTCGATCCGGATCGGAGTGGTGTTCAGCGCGATGGCGCTGAGCGCATCGATCGCGGCCGCGGCGCCGCCAGGCGACACACCGGTCACCTTCACCAAGGACATCGCGCCGATCTTTCAGGCCAAGTGCGAGGCGTGCCATCGGCCGAACTCGATCGCGCCGATGTCGCTGATGACGTTCGAAGAGGTGCGCCCGTGGGCGCGCTCGATCAAGGCGCGCGTCGCGTCCAGACAGATGCCGCCGTGGCACATCGACAAGACCGTCGGCATCCAGCACTTCGAAAACGACCGCTCGCTCACCACCGAGCAAATCGACACGATCGTGCGCTGGGTCGACAGCGGCGCGACGAAGGGTGAGCTGAAGGACATGCCGGCGCCCGTCAAGTGGGCCGACGACACCGGCTGGAACTTCAAGTCGCGTTTCGGCGAACCCGATCTGATCATCAAATCGCCGCCGTACCGAATGCCGGCGCAGGCACAGGATGCCTGGTACAAGCCGGTCGTTCCGACGGGCCTGACCGAAGCGCGGTGGGTACGCGCAATCGAGATTCGTCCATCGACGATCAAGGGCCGCCGCATCACGCACCACGCGCTGGCGCGGCTGCAGCAGGACGACGGCACCGGCGCCGCGGCGAGCGCGGCACCGACCGGCGATGATGCCGACGTGGGACCCGGGTTGTTCATGGAATGGGCGGTCGGCAAACAGGGCGAAGTCATGCGGCCGAACAGCGGCAAGCTGATGCTGCCCGGCTCGAAGATCGTGTGGGACATTCACTATCACGCCGTCGGTGAGGAGATTACCGACTCGCTGGAGCTCGGCATCTACTTCTATCCGAAGGGACAGGAACCGAAGTATCGCCAGGTGCTGGCGCTGTTCAGCGGCGTCACCGAAGGCAACCGCAACCTCGACATTCCGCCGAACGCGGTCGTGGTGAATCAGAACTTCCATGTGATGCGCCAGGCCGGCCGCGTCGAGAACTTCCAACCGCACATGCACCTGCGGGGCAAGGCGATGGCGATGGAAGCGATCCTGCCGACCGGCACGACACAGATGCTCAGTTACGTGAACGATTTCCAATTCAACTGGCACGTCAACTACGTCTATGCCGACGATGCCGCGCCGCTGCTGCCCAAAGGGACGATCCTGCGCATCACCGCGTGGCACGACAACACCACTTCGAACAAGAGCAACCCCGATCCGAACCAGTGGGTCGGCTGGGGCGACCGCACCGTCGACGAGATGGC
>DASRJR010000162.1:0-18511 GCA_035649395.1 Vicinamibacterales bacterium | reverse complement strand
CCGCAACGCCTGGCGGTGCGATTCATCGGGCGCCAACCGGGGATTGGCGTCGGAGCGCTCGCCACGCTCCTGCATCTGGATCCTGGAACCGTGACCGGCATCGTGCAGCGTCTCGAGGCTGCCGAGCTCGTCACCCGCGTGCGCAGCACGGGGGACACGCGCCGACTCCATCTCGATCTGACATCACGCGGTCGATCGGTGAATCGCCTGCGGAGAGGCACCGTCGAGGCGGCTGTCCGGCGAACGCTGAGCGTCGTGTCTGCTGCCGACGCCACGGCCGCGGAACGAGTGCTCCGTCGGCTCGCGGCGGATCTCGAGTCGGAGTAGGCGCGCCGCCGCTACACGCGGAGTCCGCGCTCGGCCCGGAGCTTGGCCATCGCCTGGTAGATCTCACGCCGCGCGCGGTTCATGTTGCCCAGCGGACGATGCTCGGCCAGACAGTGCCACGGATTGAACGCCATCTGCTCGCACTGCGCGTCGCGGCCAGCCGCGTCGATGTCCTGTCTCGGGATGACGATCCGCGCGACGTGCATGAACGGTGAGTCGCGCTCCTTCCACTCCACGCTCGCGTCCTCGAGCGGCATCGAGCCGGTATCGATGCGGAACTGGATGAGGAAGTCGAAGCTCGTTTCACTCTGACGAAGCCGCGCGCGCAGCGTGTCACGCAGGTAGGTATCGGTGAGCGGATTGGGCAATGCCGATGCGCCCGCCTTGGCGGGACGCACCAGATACTTGACCGCGCGACCCTTGCCAAAGAGGTAGGGCGTCGTGCTCCAGTACGGGATCTCCAAGTGGCTGGTGTGGTGTCGCCTCGAAGCGAACGCGACCCGCGCCGCGGCGGGGTGCGACAGGAAGTACCACGCGCGGCGGGCACCGCCGGCATTGGCTGCCCGCATCAGGTCGAGGAACTCGCGCGTGCCCGGTACCATCATCACGGGGTGGCTGTTCAGGACGAAGTCCTGCCGCGCAGAGCCGGCGGTGAGATTCTCCCCCTCGACGTCGCGCAGCGCGATTGACATGCCGCGCACGTCTTTCTCCCGGTCCGACCCAGACGAGGCGTTGGCAAACCGAATCCAGGCGCGATAGGCCCGTGGGCGCGCGAACAATCCCACTCGAAGCGCCGGTGCAAGGCCATCGGGGACGATGAAGTCGGCCTCGACGCAGCCCGAGGCGCGGCCCTGGTTGAACCGTGGGATCGGCCCGCTGGGATGGCGTTTGGTGAGAGCGGCCGTCAGGAATTGGACAAACTCAGCCGTAACGGCGCGTTCGTCAGGTGCGCTGGTTTCTTGGGCGAAGTCGAGTCCCGACGGCGGCATGGGTCGAAACGAAAAGAGACCGTCAACTCCCAACGGGCGTTGGAAGTCGGGAGTTGATCCGAGGGCATCATATATACCCCATGGACACACTGTTCGTCGTTACTTGTCCGTATTGCGGTGAGGAAGTCGAGGTCTACCTCGAGCCGGATGTGCGTGGCACGCTCATCCAGGACTGCGAGGTCTGCTGCAACCCCTGGCACCTTCGCGTAACGGAGTCGGCCGAAAATGACGAGCGATTCGTCGATGTCACCCGAGCGGATGGCTCGGAGTAGGTACCTCGACGTTCATGAAGACGGATGGTCTGCCTGGCGTTGGATTTTCGTCACTCGACAACCAGTCACTAACTTCATTGCAAATGAAAACACTGTGCAACTCGCAAAAAGCCCAGGAATGCCACTGGAGGTAGCCGCGCGAACCCGCGTGCAAATTCTGGCATACCGCTTGGATGAGTGTCGGACGGACGGACTGAAGCCATGACAGCACACGTCGACACGTTCGAGACCTCGGTGGACTCCGACAACTGGCCTGCGTCGTACGCGCGAACCGTTCCGGTCAACGCGGTCGCCCGGGTCGTTGAGTGGTGGCACGGACGGCGCCCGCACTCGCTCACGATGAGCGAGGAGTGGCTGCAGGAATACCGCCGCTCGAGCCGGAGCTACTGACCGGAGGTCCACTGGCGCTCCTGAGTAGAATCGGGAGCATGAGTCAGACAGCAGCAACCATCGTCGAGCGCGCCGCCGCGCTCGTACCGATGCTTCGCGAACGAGCCGCGGCGGCCGAAAAGAATCGTCGCGTCGCGCCAGAGACGTGCGATGCGCTTGCCGAGGCGGGCATCTTCAAGATGACCGCCCCCAAGGCCTTCGGCGGCAACGAGGCCGACTTCCAAACGCAATGTGATGTGCTTGCCGAAGTGGCTCGAGGATGCCCTTCGACGTCGTGGGTCGCTACCATCTACAGCGCGATGTCGTGGCTGGCCGCCACGTTCCCCGACGAGGCCCAGGACGAGATCTTCGCCACTCGCGATCCACGCATCAGCGGCGTGTTCTCGCCAACGGGCACCGCTGTGCCGAAGGACGACGGCTTCATCGTCAACGGACGCTGGCCGTTCAACACCGGGTGCGACGGTGCGCAGTGGACCGTGCTCAACGCGCTGCAGCCGTCCGGCCTGCCCACGTGCGTGATCGCGCGCAGCAGCGATCTGAAGAGGCTCGACGACTGGTACGCGACGGGAATGGCCGCGACCGGCAGCAATACGATCGTCGCTGAGAACGTCTTCGTACCCCGCTCTCGCACGATGCCGCTGCCCGAGATGCTGGAGGCGCGCTACCCCGCCCGCCACAACGCGGCCAATCCGTATTTCAATCTGCCGCTCTCACCAGTCCTGACCGTCAACGCCGGCGGGACGCCGCTCGGGATTGCGCGGGGTGCGATGGATGCGTTCGTCGATCGCCTCCCCGGACGCGCGATCACGTACACGAACTACACCAACAAGTCCGAGGCGCCAGTGACGCATCTGCAGATCGCCGAGGCGTCGCTGACGATCGAATCCGCCGACGCGCACGTGCGGCGCGCGACCTCGCTCCTGGATCAACCGCTCGACGGCCCGATGTCGATGCAGACGCGCGTCAAGACGCGCGCACACATCGCCTACGCGACCGGGCTCGCTCGTGACGCCGTCGATGTGCTGTTCTATGCGAGCGGTGCTTCGTCGATCCAGGACCACATGCCGATCCAGCGCTTCCAACGCGACATCCAGGCGCTCGCCAATCACGCCATCATGCATCCGCAAACGGCGCTCGAGTTGTACGGCCGTATCCTGTGCGGACTCCAACCGAATACGCTGCTGTACTAGTCGATCCTAAACGCGCTCGCCGAGCGCGCGCTCGATCCTCCGATCAGGGACGAGCCAGATGACGGCGACGCCGACGTACAGCGCGACCGACACCCACCGGTTGGCGAGTGACAGCACGATCGCGAGCGCGTAGAGCGCCACTGAGATCACACCCTTCCGGTCGGTGCCGATTGCCGCGAGCAAGGCCGATTCAGGGCCGTGGTGTCGGATGATCGTGTGCGTCAGGACGTAATACGCGCACCCGCACATCAGCATCACTGCGCCGTACAGTGCCACCGGCCACGGACCGAAATGGTTCTCCCCCATCCATCCGGTCACAAACGGGACCAGCGACAGCCAGAACAACAGATGCAGATTGCTCCACAGAATGCCGCCGGTCACGTGTTTGACCGTATGCAACAGATGATGGTGGTTGTTCCAGTAGATGCCGATGATAACGAAACTCAGCACATAGCTGGCCAGGACAGGGAGCAGCGGCACGAGCGAGGCGGGATCGTCGCCATGCGGCACCCGCAATTCGAGCACCATGATCGTGATGATGATCGCGATGACGCCGTCACTGAATGCTTCGAGCCGTCCCTTCCCCATGATGCTCATCCGATGCCTCGTTGCGTGATTCTAGTGGCGAACGCGCGGCGCCGGGCGAGGCCATCGTGAGTAGGTCGACTGGACGTGCCGAGCGCGATCCGCGCCTGGCGCAGCAGCGTCGGGCTTCCGTAGAAGACGCCAGCTCCGTCGTCGGTTCCGGCGTTACGGCTGTTTGCACGTGAAGTTCGCCGCGTCGTTCGTACTGCCGACGCCTTTGTATTGCGCAACCTGTGGGTACGGACACAGCGGCCGCGTCATGTCGACCCGGTTGTTGGTGACGTGCGAGGCGTCGAGCCGGTCCGGGGCGGCACCGCTTTCACGCCAGCGTTCCAATGCCGCCATCCAGTTCACCTGGTTGGGGCCGGGGCCGTTGCCGCAGTGCTGCATCCCCGGAGCCATGAAGAGGCGGATCCAGTCGTCTTGATTCTTCCCCATCTTGGCGAGCACGCTCGAGTAGTAGTTGATAGTGTTGCCGGCGGAGATCGCGGTGTCGTTCCAGCCGTGGTACAGCAGCAGCTTTCCGCCGCGCGCCTTGAAAGCGCGCAGGTCTGGGTTGATGGCATTGACCGGTGCACCGACTTTCTCGTCGACGACCTTCAGATCGCGATCGAGGTTGAAGGTCCGCGGATCCCAGTTCGCGTCGCCGTACGCCACCTGAAACGAGCCGGTCGAGACACCTGGCGCCTGGCCGCCGCCGACGAACCCGCCCCACCCCGTTTCACTTCCTGGGTCTTTTCCTGGGAACACCAGCTCCCCACCGGAGGTCTTGGCCGGCCCATACGCGCGCTTGGCTTGCGCGACCTGGGCGTCGGTCAGGCAGTCGTCGGCATCTCCGGCCTTGCACGCTAACGTCGCCACGTCGAAGGTGCACGTGCGCGGGTCGTTGAGCAGCCCGTCCTTCACGCCATCCTTGGCATCGCAGGCGTTCAACACGGAGCGGTTGATCAGGGCGAGCTTCGCCGGCGGAATCGCCGCCGACGTGTTGGTCAGCGCTGGAACCGCGACCGACAAGTCCCACGCGTGCAGGTGTGTTTGATAGTTCGCGGGAGCACCGGCGAGGATCGCGTCGAAATCCTCCGGATACTTCTGGGCAGACATCAGCCCCTGACGGCCTCCGGTGGAGCAGCCGTTCCAGTACGACAGTCGCGGGGCGCGGCTGTAGTACGACGAGATGATCGCCTTGGACTGCACGGTCATTTCGTGGACGGCGCGATAAGCGAAGTCGACCAGCTTCTCGGGATGACCGAGCGCGAACTGCGCGTTTCCGCCTTTATGGCCGGTGTCGGTCGACGCGGTCGCATAACCTTCGAGCAACGCCGTCGCCATCGCGGGATAACTGATCACACCGGCCCACCCGCCGTTGCCCACCGCCTGGAACTTGCCGTTCCAGTTCTCCGCTGGCAGCCACACTTCGATCTCGATGTGCGAGTCGGCCGACGGCTTCAACACGGCGGCGACGCGGCAGTGCGCGGGCAGCATGATTGGCGCAGCGGCCCCCGGTCCCTGTCCTCCTCGGCCTCCGGCCGGCGCGCCGCGTCCAGCGGCAGGGCCGGCTGCTGGCGTCACCGGCGCCCCCGGCGGTCCCTGAGGCGTCGGTGTGAACGGTCCAGCGGGCACCAGTTGCGCCGCCGTGATCGTCGTGTTGGGAAGCGCGAGCGTGGCGAGCTTCTCGCAAGCGGAGGCACCCGACTGCACACCCAAGAGCATGACCGTCAGCAGGCTGAACATGCGCGGTACATACATCCACCGATGCCGCGGGTCAAGAATCCTGATATCTTCACGCGCGATGCCCCTCCTTCCTCGATGCGCGATCGGTCTGACGCTTCTCGCCGGCCTCATGACGATCTGGACTCGCGATATGGCCGCGCAACGTGCGCCGACAGCACGCGAGAACACGGTGGATCTGCCGGGCGTCCATCTGTCCTACTCGGATAGCGGCGGCAACGGCGTGCCGGTCGTGCTCGTCCACGCAGCGACAGGAAGCAGCCGCGTCTGGGACTACCAGCGTCCCGTGTTCATCGCGCGCGGCTATCGCGTCATCACCTACGACCGGCGCGGGTTCGGGAACTCGACGATCGATGCCGCCGGTCCGCAACCGGGAACCGGAGCGGACGACCTGCGCGGCCTGATCGACCATCTCCGGCTCGACCGGATTCATCTGGTCGGCACTGCCGCCGGCGGATTCGTCGCGTGGGACTTCGTCCTGTCATTTCCCGAGCGCCTGAGAAGCGTGGTCGTCGCCAGCAGCATCGGCGGCGTACAGGACCCGGACTATCTCGATCTGCAGCGCCGGCTCCGTCCCCCGGAGTTCGCCGCAATGCCGCCAGACATTCGAGAGCTCGGTCCGTCGTATCGCGCATCGAATCGGGAGGGATGGGAGCGATGGAAGGAACTGGAGCACACCGCACGGCCGAACGGCACGCCGCCGGCACAGACGTTCCGCAACAAGGTGACGTTCTCGCTTCTCGAGACAATCAAGGTGCCGACGCTGCTGCTGACAGGTGATGCCGACTTGTTCGCACCCCCCGCCGTGATGCGGCTGTTTGCGGCGCGCGTAAAGGGAGCGGAGTCAGTAGTGGTGCCCGAGGCCGGGCACTCGGCGTACTGGGAGCAGCCTGAGTTCTTCAATCGCGTCGTGCTGGAGTTTCTGGCGAAACACTGATCCGCGCGGCGCCAGTGTTGACGTAGCTGCTCCGTGAAGCCGTCGTTCCGCGGCCGGACTGCGCTGCGAGGACTTGTGAGGGCCGCATGACGCGAGGTCCGTGACCTCGCGGATCCCCAGAGTCTTCTCGCGCAGTCAGGCGAGGAAGCGTCGGCCGCTCCACACGGCTTCACTGCGCAGCTACGTCAACACTGGTGCCGTGTGGATTTCGGAGTCAGGCTGATGTCTTGCCCAGGCCTGATTCCTGATTCCTGACTCCTGATTCCTGCAGGGCTCGTGAATCCAGCCACATCTGCACCAGCATCGCAATTGGCCCGACGATGAACAGGGCGTAGAAGGGCGCGTACAGCACCTCGCGCAGCCGCAGCAGCATCTCCACGAACGCCACGATGAACACCACCACGCACTGGCCCACGCGCGATCGAACCGTCGTCTTCGGATCGGTCACCATGAAGAAGATGTAGAGCTGGTACATCGGCCCGGTGATTGGCGCCACCGCAGCGAGCCACGGCGTACCGGTGATGGCGCTGCGAACGAACGAGAACAACAGGAACGAGGCGACGTACGTCGCCGAGATGTGGGCCCGCCCCACGCGCCAGACGATGACCGATCCGAGCAGCCAGATGATCGCCATCGGCGCGACCACGTTGCCCCATTGAATGCTCAGCACCGTGACCGCCGCCGGCGCGAGGAACACGACGGCGCTGACGCCGAAATTCGTCGGGTTCCACAAATGCCGCCCTTTCAGCCGCAGCACGTACTTCGAGGCGATGGAGATCAGGCTGGTCAGGAAGTACGGCCAGAGGAACGGCGAGCGGACGAGAATCCCCGCACTGATGCCGCTGATGTACGCGCTCGCGGGGTGCGGCCAGGCGCCATACGTGATGCGACCCATGATGAGCTCGGCGCCAATCGCCGTCACGATCGCCAGGCCGGTACGTTCCCAGCCCTCGAGGATGCCGAACGACAACTGCGCACCCAACAGGATGCTGGTGATCAACAGCGGCGGCAGATAGCGAGTGTCCAGCGTGGCCCATCGCCGACGCGAGGGCGCGACCTGATCCGGCGAGGCGAGCGTAGGGGCGTCAGCGGCCATCGGGCTCTTTGACGCGGTGTCGCGTATTCACGGCCGGAGCCTCGATCGTCTGCATCTTCCCCGACGGCCATCGGATGATGACGCGATCGACTGTCGCCGCGCTTCCCAGGCCGAAGTGCAGCACGTGCTGGTTCTGGGCGCTGAAGCCGCTGGCCGCCGCGACTTGCTGCACCTGCGCGCGGCCTCCCCACTGCAGCTCCACCCGGGCGCCGATCGCGCTTCGGTTGCTGGTCGTGCCCTCGAGATCGAACTGCACCCAATGGCGCCCGGCCTCGATCTGGTTCTGGTAGATCAAAAGCGGACCGCGCTGGTTCGCGACGATCACGTCGAGCACGCCACGGTTACCGAAGTCGGCCAGGGCGACGGCGCGGCCATCGAACGTGTCGTGCACGCCGACGACCTGTGCGACTTCATTGAACCGGCCGAATCCGTCGTTCAACCACACGCGCTTGCGCTGATAGCCGGAGAGGCTGCGGCCCTTCATCGCCGGCCAGTTGGCGGCGTCACCGATGATCTGGCTGTGCCCGACCGCAATGACCGCGAAATCGTACCAGTAACTACTCCGCTCCCCGGCCGAGACATAGCCATTGGTCAAGTAGATGTCCTGCGTGCCGTCGTTGTTCAAGTCGCCGAACTGTGCGCCCCAGCTCCAGCCGCCGAGGTCGACGCCCATGCTCGTCGCCAGGTTTTGATACTCCGAAGGGATCGGCGGGTCTAACCTGTCCGCCGTAGCCTTGGCGGAGGCGGAAGACCCGCCTCTACGACGCCCGCTAGCATTTGTCGTTGTCGGAACCCATAGGTCGTTGCCTTGTACCAAGACACCGGGTTCGGAGATGTTCGTCTTGTAGATGGCAAAGCGGCCGTCGTTGAAGACGTCGCCGACCGCCGCGTTCATCCCGCTCTTCGGTGCACGGCCCACGCCCGACTGGGGCGCCACGTCGACGAAACGTTTCCCGCCTTGATTGGCAAAGAGCTCCGACACGCCGTAATCGTTGGCCAGAAACAGATCCGGATATCCGGTTCCCAGCAGATCGGCGGCAATCACCGCGAGCGTCCAGCGGTGACTCGTGATGCCGAGCGCTGCGGTGGTGTCCTCGAAGGTGCCGTCGCCGCGATTGTGGAGGACGTACTTACGTCCGCCGTTGTTCGCGTACTCGAAGCTTTCGGGCATGATCTTGGTCGTCTCCAGCTTCCAGAGATCGACCTCGTCCGGCCAGTACCCGGCGATGAAGAGATCGAGGCGCCCGTCGCGGTCGTAGTCGAACCAGGTCGCGCTGTTCGCGTTCACCCAGCGCGGCAGCCCGGCCCGCTCACCGACCGCAACGAACGCACGGCCCTGATCGTTGCGAAACAGCTCGGGGCGCCCGTAGCGATAGAGCAGGAGATCTTCCCAGCCGTCGTTGTCGTAGTCGCCCCACACGGCGCCCATCGACACACCGCTTCCGCGCTGGTTGACATCGGCAATGCCGAGGGCCGGTGCGACATCGACGAACCTGCCCTGCCCCGTGTTGCGATACAGGCGATTGAGGCTGCCCTCAGCGCTGTTGGTCACGTAGAAATCCTGCCAGCCGTCTCGATCGAAGTCGGCGACGGCCACCGCAGCACCCATCGACGCCACCTGCGGCATGATGTGCGCCAGCCGGGAGTCGAAGGTCGGTCCCTGGTGCGCGAACTCCACACCGAGTCGCCTGGCGGATTCGGTCAGCGAGAACCCGAATCGGCCGTCCGGTGCGCCTCCACGATCCGACGCGGCCGCGGCAGCCTGCTGATTGAGCACGCGCACGACGACGAGCGACGCGATCAACATCAACGACCAGGCAGCCCAGGCGATGCGTTGACGACGTGGAGTTGTCACTATGGTGAACCCAGAAATGATCGATTGCTGGATCTTTGATCTTTGATTTTTGAATCGTTGTTGATTGTCGATTTCTTGATCATCGATTGAGAGCTTTTCACGTCCGCTTCGCAAGCACGCTCCGCGTCTCGTCTTTCAATCAACAAATCAATAATCACCAATCAACAACGAATCACTAATCAAAGATCACGCATTCAAAAATTGAATTTTCGGTGGAGTCCTCGCACGAATGAATCGGGCGTCACGTAGCGCGTGTGGTACTCCACCCAGTCGTCGGGATGCTTGCGATACACCGGGTCGTCCTTCAAGGTGAGCGACGCATGTACGGCACCGTAATCCGGACGATCGTGTGATGGAAGCGGCAGAACCGTCTGCGAGAAGCCGGTGTTGTAGTCGCCGTCCTTCTCCCAGCCGTCGCCAATCAACACGAAGTCCCGCCGCCACCCTGTCTTCACTGCGGGCTGCCCGGTAAACCGAAGCTGCAGCTCGTCGCCCGCGTTCATGATCACATACCGATCATCGACTGCCGCCAATAGTTCTTTCACACTACCGAAGCGGGTGTAATAGCCCTCGAGATCGCGCCAACGCGGTGTGACATTCGACAGCAGGTGGTAGGTCGGCGTCTCCGGCGCGTCGCCTCGCAGCGAGGTCGTCTGCGAGAAGCCGTGATACCGCAGCTCCGCAGACGAGAGCTGCAGGCGCGTTGTCGCCACCGACGTCGAGGTCCGGGAAGCCACGGCAAGCCGATCCCAGTAGATCTCGAGGTTGGTCCGCAGCCGATAGCGGTCGATACCTGCCGCCCTGTCGAGATCGACGAGCATCGTTTTGTTCTTGCCCGCCGGAAAGCCGACGTCGGGATCGAGCACGATCCATCGGCCAGATGGCTCTCGCCCTTCGAGCGCGACACCGCTCGGACGCACTGTGCTTCCCTGCCCGATCGCGACGTTGATGCTGCTGTCGGTCGGGTAAATCCATCCCGAGGCCAGCAGCGTGAGCGGCCCGGCCTGTGGATCGAGCTCGAATTCGACGAAATGCTCTTTAGCGATGCCCTGATACGGGCCGCGCTCGAACGTCGCCAGATACCGATAGTCGATGCTCGTCACGAGGTCGGTCACGTCTCGCCCGTGATCATCCCAAGCACGACGAATCGGACGGGCCGCACCGAACGCGCGGACCGCGAGCGACGGCGGCCGCGCCGGCGAGAACCGCTCGTCGACATGAACCTCGGTGTCGCCCGGGTGATCGACGACCAACAGCGAGACGTGGTCGAAGAAGTGCGTCTCCCACAGCTCGGCGGTGATCCGCACGTCGTAAGCTCCGTCGCGCGGCTGCAGCTGATCACCACGAATCCGGATCCAGTCCTCGGTCTGCGTCACACCCGCGGTGTCCTGCGCGTTGATGCGAAGGCCGAGCGGCGAGCGCCAGAGAAAATCCGTGACGAATGCGACCCGCCGTCCATCCCACGCAAACACCCACGGACACGATCCCTTCAGCCGCTGCTCGGCCACGATCGCGTCGTCGACGCCTGTTTGAAATTCCGCCTGCGGAACGCCATTTGGCCAGACGATGCGGGCGACATCGATGCCAGTGCGAGTGCCGAGACCGAAGTGGACGGGCGCCCCCGTGATCAGCTGCGTCTGCACGAGCAGACCGGCCCTCACGGTGATCTGTCCGCCGACGCCAAAGGCATTGATGCGCTGGTCGCCCGCGTTCTGCTGCGCTCGCGTTCGCACGTTCTTCCAGTGATACGCGGCCGTCCCTCGAGACGTGAAGCGAACGGCGCGACCGTCAGCGATGCCGATGAGATCCAACCGTCCGTCGCCGGTGAGATCGGCGACCGAGAACACTTCGCCCGCGGGCGCGGTCGGCAACGGATGGAGCTCCAGATCGGCTCCTCCGAGCCAGATTCGCGATTGGCCCCCTCCAGACGCGACGACGTCGAGCGCGCCGTTGTTGTCGAGATCGGCCACGAGCAACTGCTGGTTGCCGGGCGGGGCGTTCGTCAACGGCGGGGCGACGGCAATCTGGCGCGCCGCCCATCCCTCGCCGACGCGCCCGATTCGTCGAACGACACCCGAAGCCTCGTAGGCCAGGATGTCGAACGCCCCGTCTGCATTGATGTCCGCCACCGCGATCGCGTTCGCGCCGCTGACGCCGCCGACTCGCGGCACCTGAACGAACTGGCCGGCCTGTGCGTTGGCGAACACGTGGATTTCACCGCCCCCGTCGAGAAACACCGCGTCGGGATCGGCGTCGCGATCGATGTCCGCCCACACGAACCCACGCACGCGGGTGATCCCGTCGAACGGATGTTCGATCCGCCACGTGCCGTCGCCGTTGTTCCTGATGACGAACGGCGCATCGTCACGCGTCGTGACGACGACATCGAGATCGCCGTCCATCTCCACGTCAGCGGGCCACGCACCAACGCAGTCGCACGTGATCGGCGCGCCTGCCGAAGCCTGACCGGTCACGTCCTCGAACGCGCCGTTCGAACGCTGCAGCAGCAGTGTCACGCCACCGGATCCCACCAGCACGAGATCGTTGAGGAAGTCGTGATTCCAGTCGAGCGCGGCCACACTTGCCGGCAGCGGCCGAATCGACGCGCCCTGAGGGATCGGCAGCGGCCACGCTGCGTCCGCCTGATCGACACGACGGACGCGGTTCGCATCGATCGTGAGCACCGCCGACGCGCCCTCGACGTTGAGCGGGACCGCGAACGCGGCGAGCGACGCATCCGTGCCCGGTTCGCCCATCGGCTGCGCGGCAAATGACAGTGACAGATCCTCCGGCGAGGGCGCCGCAATCACCGGCGCCAGCGCCAGGAACTGATCAAACGGCTCGGCAATGAGCTCCGCTGGCGTACGCACGGCCGCGAGACTCTCGCCAAACGCGGGGACGGGTGCGAGGACATTGCGCAGAATCGTCGTCGCCCGCTGCGCGTCGTCGAAGCTGTTTTCCTGGGCCGTGCGCTGAAGGATCGCGAACTGCTCGCGCGCCTGAGCCGACCAGGACGCCGACTGACGGCCCATCGCTTCAATCGACTCACGCAAGCGCTGTGCGTCCTTGCGCCGGGCAGCAAGGCGCGCACGCTCGATCAGCACGGCGAGGTTCGACGGCGCCCGCTTCACCAGATCGTCGAGCAGGCCCTGCGCCTCGACGTCGGCGTCGGACGCGCCCAAGCGGCTCAGTTCTTCGACCAGCGCGAAATGCGCTCGGAGACCGCGAGGCTCCAGCCGGACCGCCTGACGCAACCGGGCGATGCCTTGATCCAGCCGCCCGCGCGCCGTCTCCATCCGGCCCGCGAGCAGGATCACATCAGGGTTCGACGGCGCCAGGGCGAGCGCGCGCTCGATTGGCTGCGCGGCGGCGTCGAGCTCGCCGAGACGCAGCTGCGTCAGTCCGAGATTCGCCCACGATGCCGGCTCGGCCGGCACGGTCGTGGTCGCCGTCGTGAACTGCCGTCGGGCATCGTCGAGCAACCCGACCTCTAGTGCGGCGAGCCCATGATAGAACGCCCGCGTCGTCTGCTCGTACGCATCCGACCCGGGCGCTGGAAGTGTGGCCTGCCTCCGGACGATCAGGATGCCGAGTCCCACGATGATCGTGACGAGCACGATGGCGGCAACGATCAGCCGCCACGTCTTTTCAAAGAATCGCGGCGTCCCGGAGTCGCTACTCGACACCGACGTGGAGCTGCCGTTCGAGTTCAGCGAATCGCCGGGCCTCCGACGCGACCGGCCGCAGGACAGAGACCAGGATGGCGACGGCGAATGAGAGCGGGATGGTGATGATCCCGGGGTTTCTGAGCGGGACCAGCGCGTCCGCGTGCTTCAAGATGTCGATCTGAATGGTCGGCGACAACCAGATCAGCGTGAGCGTCGAGACGGTACCCGTGAGCATGCTGAGGCACGCGCCGGTCGTGGTCAGTCGCGGCCAGAAGATCGCGAGCACGAGCGCCGGAAAGTTCGCACTCGCCGCAATCGCGAACGCGAGACCGACCATGTACGCGACGTTCTGCCCCTTGAATGCGATGCCCAGCACGATCGACAGAGCGGCGAGCAGTACCGTGGCCACGCGAGCGACGACCAGCTGCTCACGTTCGTCCGCGTGAGCGCCGCGCCACACGCTGACCCACAGATCGTGAGAGAGCGTGGCGGCTCCCGAGAGCGTGAGACCGGCAACGACGGCGAGAATCGTGGCGAAGGCAACGGCCGCGATGAAGCCGAGGAAGCCGGGACCGCCAAGTACTTCCGCGAGCAACGGCGCCGCCATGTTTCCGCCGGCATCGATCTTCGTGATCGCCTCGCGCCCGACCGACACCATCGCGCCGAAACCGAGCACGAACGTCAGCAGATAGAAGAAGCCGATGCACGCCGTCGCATAACCGACCGACGTGCGCGCCGTCCGCGCGTCGCGCACGGTGTAGAAACGCATGAGGATGTGCGGCAGCCCGGCGGTGCCGAGCATCAGGGCCAACCCGAGCGAGACCGCGTCGATCGGGTCCGTCACCTGGCGCCCCGGTGCCAGCACGCTGGCGCCATACGTGCTGCTCGCTTTTTCGAACAGCGCGAGCGGATTGAACGAGAACTGCAGGAGCACCAGGCCGGCCATCAGCGTCGCGCCGCCGAGGAGCAACACGGCTTTGATGATCTGGACCCACGTCGTCGCAATCATGCCACCGAAGAGCACGTAGGCCAGCATCACGGCGCCGACGATCACGACCGCTGCTTCATACGGCAATCCGAAGAGCAGCCGGATCAAGTTGCCGGCGCCCACCATCTGGGCAATCAGGTAGAACGAGATCACGGCGAGCGAACCGATCGCGGCGGCAATGCGAATCGGCGTCTGCGCGAGTCGAGCCGCCAGTACGTCGGCGAACGTGAAGCGTCCGAGGTTGCGCAGCGGCTCGGCAATCAGGAACATGACGATCGGCCATCCGACCAGCCAGCCGATCGAGTAGATCAGCCCGTCGAAGCCGGAGAGCGCGACCAGACCCGCGATTCCGAGAAAGCTCGCCGCACTCATGTAGTCGCCGGCCAGCGCCAGGCCGTTCTGGAATGCGGTGACGCTGCGGCCAGCGGCGTAGAAGTGCTCGGTTGTACGCGTCTTCCGCGACGCCCAGACGGTGATGCCGAGCGACAGCGCGATGAACAGCAGAAAGAAGGCGATCGCCACGGCGTTCGGAGCGCCGAGGATCGAGGTCATTGGCGGAGGCGATCGACCGACGCGTCGTAGTGCGTATTCGCCCACCGGACGTAGATCCACGTCAGCACCCACGCCGCAACGATGACGAGGGCGCCGAGCAGCATGCCGAGGCTCAGTCCGGGGACGAGAATCGATCCGAGGAGCGGTTTGTTGAACGCGACGAGGAGGATGAAGCCGAAATACGCGACCATCATGGCGATGGTCAGCGAAATAGCGACACGCCATCGCGCGGCCGACACGGCCTCGAGCGCGTGCGTGGTGTCGGTGGGAGCGGGGGTGGGAGTCATTTTCGCGCCTGGTCGGAAATGACCCCCGACCCGAACAGGTTTACTTTTCTGGTCTCTCGTCAGGAGCGCCGGTGCCAGACGAGCCGACGAAGAGCTTCTTGCCATCCGGGAACGTGATGTCACGGCCGTTGGCCCGGTTCGCACCGTCCTTGGCCTGGAACCCCTCGACGAGAATCTCCGTGCCCTCGGGCAGCGACTTCTTGGTCCAGCCGCGGCGCAGGAGCGCGTTCGGCGCGCCGCCTTCCACCATCCACCGCTCGACCTTGCCGGTCTTCTCGTCCTTCACGTCCATGTGGATCCAGGAGTGCGGATTAATCCACTCCATCTTGACGACCGTGCCCCGCAGCTTGACCGGGCGCTTGGCGTCAAACTCCGCCGCAAAAGAGTGGTGTGCAGCCACCTGCACGGCAGCCACCGACAGCAGGAGCGCCGCACCGGCCACAACGCTGAAGAGTTTTCGCATCGGATTCATCTCCTAGGGTATTCAGGACGTTGAAGATTTTACCTTGTGTTCAGCGGTTAGCGCCACCGCGTTCTACCCCTGCGAAGAGCTGCGGCCGTCCGCACCGCAGCCCCCCATCTTGGTATACGCCGACGGCGCCCAATGAGCTTCAGGGCCGCTTATTCGGTCTTCTTCTTCAAGTCGCCGTAGAGGAGCTCTTCCGAGAACTCGACGCACTTGAACTCGAGGAGCTGTACGTTCTGCTCCACCAGTCGGTAGAGCGGCATCCTGATGGTCCACGGCTTCGAGAACGTCTTGGAATCTTCAATCGTCGCCGAGTACTGCAGGTTGCCGGTGTCCAACAGCTGGTAGCGTTCCGTCACCTTCAACTGGTCGGAGTGGTGATTGCCGGCACGGTCGAACCAGGTCTGGTCGTTGTGGCCCGACACGTCGATCACGAGCGTGTCGCCTTCCCACTTGCCGTTCGACCACCCCATCCAGCTGTCGACCGGCGCCTCAGAGGGCTTGTCCATGTGCACGATGCGATTGGAGCTCGCGTATTCGTACACGAACAAGATGTCCTTCTGGCCCTGGACGATCTGGAAGGGATACGGCATGTAGGTCGAGCGCGGAATGCCGCCCATGTAGCACTTGGCTTCCGGATCGGTCTTGGGCCAGCCGGCCTGGTTCTCGGCCCGCTTCTTCAACGCCGCCGGCAGATAGGGAATCGTGCCGCCCTCGACCACGCTCTGACCCGGGGGAATCGCCGCGATCGCACCCAACTGCCAGAACTGTTTCAGATCCGAGGCCGAGTGGTCCTCGAGATTCCAGTACGCCGTGTTGATCGCCTGGTAGATGCCGTTCAAGTTCGGCTTACCAGCGATGCGCGCGGGCCTCGGCGTTGCCGCGCCGCGTCCAGCCGGCTGCGCCGGCGCCGCGCCGCGTCCCTGGCCTGCTGCGCCTCCCGCAGGCGGGGTCCCGCGGCCTGCCTGTCCGGCGAGGGGCATCACGGTAAGCGACACTGCCGCCGCTACTGCCATCGCCACCATTACGCCTGTGAACCGGTTTCGCATGTGCCAGGTCTCCTGTTCTCTCACGTCGTTAAGTCGCATCCGCCGCGACGTTTACCAAAGTCGTTCTCGTCCTGTCAAGAAAACGCCAGCCACAAACGGAGTGTTTACCCCCGGCTCGCCATCGCCGCGCGATCGGCTGCCGCGGCGAGCTCGGCGCGCACGATTGCTGCCCCCGCGGCAAGCGCGCGCATTTTACCCCGAGCGGCCTCCCGGCTGCGTGGAACGAGCCCGCAGTCGGTACACGGCAGGAGGCGTGTCGCCGGCACATGATCGAGCGCCCGGCGAATACGACTCGCCACGACATCCGGGGTTTCGACCTCCTCGGTCCCGACGTCGATGACACCCAGCAGGACGTCCTTCCCCTCCAACATGCGCAGCACTGACACGTCCACGTTCGACCCCGCGCATTCCACCGACACCTGATCCACACCGCTGCGCGCCAGGAGCGGCAGCGTCACCTCGTAGTGTCCCCACTCGGTGTTCTTGGTCTTCCACGCCAGCACCGTCGGCGTGCCGTAGCCATAACAGATGTGAACGGCTCGGCGAGCCTGCACGCCATCCATGCACTGTTCGAGTGCGTCGATGCCCCAGGCCTCTACTTCATCGAGATAGATGTTGAAGCACGGCTCGTCGAACTGGATCACGTCGGCGCCAGCCGCGGCGAGCTCGCGCGCTTCGGCATTCAGGATTCGCGCAAAGCGCATCGCCAGCGATCGGCGATCGGTGTCGTAGTGCTCGTCCGCGATGCTGTCGACGATGGTCATCGGGCCAGGCAGCGTCACCTTGAGCGCCCGGTCGGTGATCGCGCGCGCGAACCGGCACGCATCGAGAAAGATTGGCTGCGTGCGTTCAACCGACCCGACGATGCGCGCGACCTCGGTCGAGTCCGCATAGCGGCCGCCGCGCGAGCGCTGCCGCGCGAGCTGCTCGGTGTCGACGCCGGTCAACCCATCGAGGAACCCCCAGATGTAATGGCGCCGCCGCGCCTCGCCATCGGTCACGATCGCGAGGCCAGCATCCTCCTGTTCGAGGACAGCGAGGCGAACGGCGTCATCCTGCGCTGCGCGGAGGTCATCCCCGGACAGACGCCAGGGCGCGCGCAGCACGTTGGGCTGTGCCAGCCACGAAGGCTTCGGCAGACTGCCGACAATGGAGGCGTCAAGCATCTACGACGGTTGCCTAGTTTAACTGAACGACGTAGCGGCCCCGCGCGGCGCCGGCGAGCAGAGTCGCGAACGCGCCGTCGAGCCGACCGAGCGGAATCGTCTGAGCGATCGACTCGAGTCGAGCGGGTTTCATGTCCGAGGCGAGCCGCCGCCACACGTCGACACGCACATCCATCGGACACATCGCCGAATCGATCCCGATGAGCGACACGCCACGGAGGATGAAGGGCATCACCGTGGTGTGCAGCTCGGCGCCGCCCGTCAGCCCGGTGCTCGCAATGCTGCCCCAGTACGCGGTCGTGCGCGTCAGCCACGCGAGCAGATCGCCACCGACCGCATCGATCGCCCCAGCCCATCTCGACGCCTCGAGCGGCCGCGTGCCCAGCGACAACGTTTTGCGATCGATTACCTCGTTCGCGCCGAGCGCGCGCAGGTAGTCGTGCGCGTCATCCTTGCCGGTCAACGCGGCGACGTCGTAACCAAGCCGCGCGAGCAGCGCGATCGCCACGCTGCCGACGCCTCCGGTCGCGCCGGTCACGGCCACTTTTCCCTGCGCCGGCGCGAGGCCGTTTCGCTCCAGCCGGACGATCGCCAGCGCCGCGGTGAACCCAGCGGTGCCGAGCGCCATCGCCTCGAACGACGTCAGGCCATCCGGGATGTGCACGGTCCATGCGGCGGGTGCCCGAACGAATTGTGCGTAGCCGCCGTCGTGCGAAACGCCCATGTCGTAGCCAGTGACCAGCACGCGATCGCCGGGCACGAACGCCGGCTTCTCGCTCGAGATCACCGTCCCGGCCACGTCGATGCCGCCGATCAGCGGAAAGCGCCGCAGGATCTTGCCGGTTCCAGTGGCGGCAAGCGCGTCCTTGTAGTTGACGCTCGAGTACTCGGCCTTGATGACGAGGTCGCCAGCGCTGAGCTCGTCGAGCGCCGCGTCCACGAGCCGTCCGTGAATCTTTCCGTCTT
>DASRJR010000161.1:0-15252 GCA_035649395.1 Vicinamibacterales bacterium | reverse complement strand
CGAGGAAGACCTCGATGCCGCAAAGAGTGCCTCGTCTGAGCCCGGCGACGAGGACGGCGAAGAGCGCGAGAAGGTCATTGTCCGGTCGAACGGCGTCGTGACCTACGTGGGCAAGGACATCGCCTATCAGTTCTGGAAGCTCGGGCTGCTCGGGCGCGATTTTCAGTACCGCATTTTCGCAGAGCGTCCGCACGGACCGCTCTGGGCGACGTGCAGCGAGAACGGGGTCTCGACGCACCCGCCTTTCGGGGGCGCCGCCTACGTCTACAACGTCATCGACGTGCGGCAATCGTACCTGCAGAAGCTGCTCAAACAAGCGCTCATCGCGGTCGGACATCCGGAGGGCGCCGAGCGGTCGCATCACTTCTCGTATGAGATGGTCGCGCTCTCGCACGCAACGGCGCGCGAGCTGGGATTCGCCCCGCCACCCGACTCCGAAGAGGCCCGGCGGCCGTTCGTCGAGGTGTCGGGCCGAAAGGGTCTCGGGGTGAAAGCAGACGATCTGCTGGATGCCGTGATTCAGAAGGCCGCGGAAGAGATCGTTAAGCGCGACTCGGAACTCGGCGCCGACGAGGTCACCCAAGCGGCACGGATGATCGGTGTCGCGGCGGTGCGGTACTTCTTGATCAAGTTCTCACGCGATAAGGTGATCGCGTTCGACCTCGAGGAGGCGCTCAACTTCTTAGGAGAAAGCGGCCCATATATTCAGTACGCCGTAGTGCGGGCGAACAAGATCTTCCGCAACCTGCAGGAGCGCGACCGACTCGATGAGGCGACTATCATCTCGTCGTTGTCGGAGGTACCGGCCGGCGAGCTCACGGGCGAGAATGGCGGCCACGAACTATGGAACCTCGTGCTCGAGGCCGCGCGGCTCGACGAAGTCGTTGAGCAGGTGGTGCGCAGTCTCGAGTTTTCCGTGCTGGCGAAGTATGCATTCTCGCTCGCGCAGTCGTTCAACGGGTGGTACAACCTGAAACCGCCAAGCCGGTCGTCGGTCCTGAATGAGGAACGCGACGCGGTCCGGAGGTGGCGGGCGGCGGGGGTCATTTACGTAAGAAACCAGCTCACTCACGCACTCGATCTGATGGGCGTCGCTGTTCCAACGAGGATGTAGCCATGCCAGTGATCGCGATTCCGCCGTGCGCCAAGCTGCACGACTACGAAGAATCGATTCGACGTGCTGGTGGTGAGGTGCGCCTGCTGGACCGCTCCGTCGACAAACCTGCCGACGTCGTCGCGTCGGTCGACGGTGTGCTCCTTCCCGGCGGTGGCGACGTGCTGCCGTCGATCTACGGGCAGCCAGCGCACAAGACGTTCGCCGCCGCGGAGCCGGGGCGCGACGACTACGAGCTGGAGCTGGCACGGCGTGCCATCGACGCGGACCTGCCGCTGCTCGCCATCTGCCGGGGCATTCAAGTCCTCAACGTCGCGCGCGGCGGCTCGCTGGTTCAGGACATCCCCGAACAGCTTGGGACGACGATCAATCACGCCCTCTCGGAACCCCCGCACGCGATCGCTCACGAGGTGTGGATTTCGGAAGGTACGCTGCTCGACGGCCTGATGAGAGAGCGGCTTCAGACCGACATCTGCCCGGTCAACAGCCGTCATCATCAGGCCCCGATGGCGCTCGGCGACGGACTCGTGGCGAGCGCCACCGCGCCGGACGGCGTGATCGAGGCGATCGAGGATCCCAACAAGCGCTTCTGCCTCGGCGTGCAGTGGCACCCGGAGAACTTCTACCGCACCGGCGAGTTCCGTTCGATCTTCGAGGGCTTCGTCGAGGCGGCGAGCCGACGCCAGACGTAGTGTCCGGATTCAGCCGGACCCGACGAGGTCACGCCATGCCCACTCCCGCCGATCGTCTCCGCGCGCTGTTGCAGCGACCGGGGCTGCTGGTGATGCCCGGCTGCCATGATGCGATGTCGGCGCGTCTCGTCGAAGAGGCCGGCTTCGAGCTCGGCTTCATGAGCGGCTTCGCGGTATCGGCCGCGCGGCTCGGCATGCCCGACACCGGGCTGATCTCCTATGCCGAGATGGTCGATCAGGGTCGGAACATTTGCCGCGCCGTGTCGATACCACTGATCGGCGACGGTGACACCGGGTTCGGCAGCGCACAGAACATCAAGCGGACGGTGCGTGGTTACGCCGATGCCGGGTTCGCCGGCATCATGCTCGAGGATCAAGTCGCGCCGAAGCGATGCGGCCACGTCGAAGGCAAGTCGGTGGTTGATCGACACGAAGCGGTGACACGCATACGTGCGGCCGTCGATGCCCGCGACGCCGGCGCCGACATCGTCATCATGGCGCGCACCGATGCACGCGCGTGCGTCTCGCTGGAGGAAGCGATCGACCGTTGTCTCGCGTTCCGCGAGCTCGGCGCCGACATCACCTTCCTCGAGGCGCCGGTCTCGGAAGACGAGATGCGCCGGTATTGCGCGGCGGTGCCCGGCCCGAAGATGGCCAACCTGATCGAGGGTGGCAAAACGCCGCTGCTGTCCCCGGCGCAGCTGGAAGCGATCGGCTACACGATCGCGGTCTATCCGCTCACGATGCTGAACGTCTCGATTCGCGCGATGCGCGAGGCGCTCTCGTCGCTGCACGCGGGCCACGCCGCACGCACGATGAACTTCGACGAGCTCAAAGCCGCCGTCGGCTTCCCTGCCTACTACGCCGAAGAAGCCAAGTACAAGACGACTTGACTTATCCTACTGTACTAGTACAATGGCACCGCGATGGGGAGTGCCATGGACTGGTCCGGTGCGGTCGACTCGCGCGACGCCACGCCGCTCCACGCGCAGCTCGAACGCAGCATCCGCGTGGCCATCGCGGCGCGCCGCCTCCAGCCCGGCGACCAGCTCCCCACCGTCCGTCAGCTGGCAGTCGCCCTGCGGGTGAACGCCAACACCGTCGCGAAGGTCTACTCGCATCTCGAGCGCGTGGGCGCGCTCGAGACCCGCCGAGGCGTCGGCACCTTCGTCACGGCCGTCGACCAGTCGCGGCACAACGACGAAGCGCGCGAGACCGAGCTGCGCGCCATCGCCACGCGTGCGCTCACCGAGGCCTCCGCGAAGGGGTTTTCCGCGGCCGACCTTCGACGCGCCCTCACGTCCCTCACGAAAGGAGCCTCATCGTGATCATCAACGTCGTGTCGGTCATCGTCTTTCTGGTGATCGCCGGCACCAGTCTCGTGCTGACCACCATGTCCGCCTCCCCCGTCTGGGTGGCGATCGGGGTGCCGCTCGGCGTGATGGCGGCGATGGCACCACGTGTCGCCCGGCAGTGGGAGCGGGCGGTCGTCCTCCGCCTGGGCCGGTTCATCGGGCTGCGCGGCCCCGGCCTGTTTTGGGTCGTCCCGTTCGTCGACGCCGTGACGCGCACGATCGATCAGCGGATGATCACGACCGGCTTCGCCGCCGAGCAGACACTCACCTCCGATACGGTGCCGGTCAACGTCGATGCCGTACTGTTCTGGCTGGTCCACGATCCCGAGAAAGCCGCGCTCGAAGTGCAGAACTATCCCGTCGCCGTGAGCTGGGCGGCGCAGACGGCTCTGCGGGACATCATCGGACGCACCTCGCTCGCCGATCTGCTGCGCGGGCGCGAGAAGATCGAGCAGGAGCTGCAGCAGCTCATCGACGTGCGCTCGACCCCGTGGGGCGTGACCGTCCATTCCGTCGAGATGCGGGACATCGTCATTCCGAGCCAGTTGCAGGACGCGATGTCGCGCGAGGCGCAGGCCGCACGTGAGAAGCAGGCGCGGATCATCCTCGGCGAGGCCGAAATGGAGATCGCCCGCTCGTTCGAAACGGCCTCGCGCGTCTACCAGGACAACCCGACGGCACTCCATCTCCGTGCGATGAACATGCTGTACGAGGGCCTGAAGGAGAAAGGCGCCCTGATGCTCGTACCGAGCACCGCGGTCGAATCGATGGGCATGGGCGGTCTGCTCGGCGCCGCAGCATTGCGGCAGCAGAGCCTCACCGGCGGCAGCAAAGACGATGGCGCAGTGAGGTGAAGCCTGATGGACGCCGGGCCTAAAAGGCCCGGCCTACACTGCCACTTTCCGAACGATCGAATACCGCGACCGATTCGACGTGTGCGGTGTTGGGAAACAGATCAAGCGCTGCGATACGTTCGAGTTGATACCCGGCGTCGACCAGCCCGCGCGCGTCGCGCGCGAGCGTTGGCACATCGCAGGAGACGTAGACAACGCGCTGCGGTTTCGCGCGAATCACTCCGCCGAGCGCCTCTCGCGACATCCCGGTGCGCGGCGGATCCACCAGCACCGTCGCGACCTGTGCACGGTTCGTGGCCATATAGGATTCAACGCTCCGCCGCTCGACGCTGACCTGACCCGGGAAGGCCGCCGCATTCACGTCGAGATCGGCCCCGCTCACAGGATCGCCTTCGACGAGCGTGACCCGCGGCACGCCAGTCGCCGCGAGCGCCAGCCCCAACAGTCCGCCGCCGGCGTACAGGTCAATCACCGGCTCGCGGGGCACGCTGCCAATCACGGTACGGACGAGATGCCCAATCAAGAAGCGATTGCCCTGGAAGAACGCACGCACGTGTCGTCGCAGGTGCAACGACTCGGCTCCAGGCTGCTCGCCCACAGTCACGTCATCGTGAATCGCCGGTGTGCCCGACACCACCGTCGCACGCGAGTCGTCGACTCCTGACGCGGAGAGACCGACCAGACCATCCGACAAGGGAGCGCAGCGTATGGGCTCGCCGCCAGACCGCAATTCAACATGGCACGCGCGCTGGTCCCCGGTGATGTTTTCGGCAATCTCGACGGCAACGACGTCGTCCAGCCGCTCGCGCTGAAGCACGATCTCCGCCTGCGCGATCCACTCGTTCGTTGACGGCAGCAGCTGCCGCGTGGAAGCCGGATCGCAGAGATCATGGCTGCCCTCGCGATAGAACCCGAGGCGGCCGCTCCGGGCATGCAGCCGCGCGCGCATACGGTAACCCTGTTCGGGCGACGGCATCACCGATGGAGGTTCGGCGAGCGGAAGACGGCCGATGCGACCGAACGCATCCTGGATGATCTCCGCCTTCAGGCGAAGCTGCCGGGTGTAGTCGACGTGCGCGAACACGTTGCCCCCGCATCGCCAGTCGGCTGAGGCCGAACGCCGATCGGGTGACGGTGAGGACACGCCAACGGCCTCGGCGTACACGACACCCTTGGCCGCGCGCGCCACTCGCGCCTCGACTCGCTCACCAGGAATCGCGCCCCACACCAGCACCACTTGCCCATGGTGACGCGCCAGCATGCGTCCACCGGCAGTGGCCTTTTCGATCTCCAGTGTCAGCGTCGCGCCTGGCTCGATCATTCGTAGGTGAGGATGGGAAGTCGCCGCTGCTCACGAAGCAACCGCTCGATCGCGGCTCGGAGAGCGCGTTCGTACCCGTCGGGCGGCAAGCGGTCGCGAAACGGCGCGAGCTCGACCGCCGCTTCGCGTTCGAGCGCCTCGATTGCCGCGACGTCGGTGTGCATCCGCGCCGCATCGAGCAGCTCCCGATCCATCGCACGCAGTCGATCCAACAGCGTCTGCCGGCTGTCGCCGCGCAGCGCCCGCGCAGTGGCGCGGACGGCGTCGAGCTCGCGCACCAGGGTGTCGGCGATCCCATCGAGCGACCGATCCTCACCGGCGCGAAGCGCCGTGAGCCGCGCGACGACGCGCTCGAGGTGTGCCGGCAGCGAGCCCTGACGATGCGGCGATTCGTCCGCGTCAGCGTCTGCTTCGGCGTTCGTCGTCACCGCAGCGATGCCGACGGCTCGACGCCACTCGTCGAACACATCGAGTACATCCGCCTCGCAGAACTCGATCCGGACCGGACGCCGTCGTCGGCCTTTGGCGTAATACCGTTCGAAGTAACGGTCGATGCCTCGGCATGCCACGGTGAATGGCACGCCGCGGGCGGCCCATCCACAGACCTGCTCGAATGCGGGGCCGACGATGCGAATGAGATGACCGTCGTTCTTCCGGCAGAGATACGTCTCGAGGTCTCGGCAGTACTGCTCGGTAGGCGTTCCGCCGAGCCGATCGTTCACGGTAGCCATCGCACTTCGCCGGAGATGACGCGCACCAATCCGTTTTCGGTCCGCACGATCAGTGCGCCATCGTCGTCGACGCGGTCGGCACGTCCCTGTGAAACGGCGCCCGCAGCGTCCCACTGAACGCGGCGCCCGATCATCGACGCCCCCCGCACGCGCCACGCGGTCATGACGTCGGCATCACGCCCGTCCTGCAGATCGCGGTATCGGGATGCGAGCGCCGCGAGACATTCCGCGAGGACGATCGCGCGATCGGCGGAGCGTCCCAGTTCGACCTCGATCGAGGTGGCCCGGGCCTGGAGGTCTGGTGGATACACCGCACGCAGCACGTTGATGCCGAATCCGAGTACCACGTGTTCGCGGCCGCGCTCGGCAAGAATGCCGGCGAGCTTGCGACCGCTACAGTGCACGTCATTGGGCCACTTGAGCTCCACCTCGAGGCCGGTGGCTCTCCCGATACCCTCCGCGATCGCCACGCCAGCGGCCATCGTCAGGAGCCGCGCCGCCTGCGGATTCGGACGGAAAATGCACGACGCGTAAATGCCGGCGCCCGGCGGCGACGTCCAGGTGCGACCCAGTCTGCCGCGGCCGGCGGTCTGCATATCGGCCACGACGACGAGGCCCTCGTCGCCGCCGCCATCCGCCATCGCCGCCGCCACATCGCTCGTCGAAGAGATTTCGGGATACCAAAGTACCTGGCGCGCGAGGCGTCCGAGCCGCGGCGCGACGTGGGACAGCGCTTCGGCCATGTCGTCGGGAAGCGACTGCGCGGTGGATGAATCCGTGGTCATATTGGACCGCGATGCGGCTCGTTGCCGCACGGGCGGAGCTCCTCGACCGGTTCGATCTCGAAGCTCAGATCGGCAGCCGGCGCCGAATGCGTGAGTGCGCCGATGGAGACGTAATCGGCGCCGGTCGCGGCGAGCTCCTCTAGCCGGGCGAGCGTCACACCACCCGAGATCTCCGTCTTCGCGCGTCCGCGGCAGCGTCGAACGGCCTCGATGATCTCCGCCGTCGAGAGGTTGTCGAGCAACACGATGTCGGCTCCCGCGGCGAGCGCCTCGTCGACTTGTGCGAGACTCTGCGCTTCGACCTCAACGCTGTAGTGTCCGGCTTTCGCCGGACTCGATGCCTTGGCAACCGCGTTACACACACCGCCCGCCAGCCGGACATGGTTGTCCTTGATCAGCACGCCATCGTGTAACCCAAAACGATGATTCGTGCCACCGCCCGCGCGCACCGCGTACTTCTCCAGCATGCGAAGAAGCGGTGTCGTCTTCCGGGTGTCGAGCACGATGATCCGGCCTGCTGCGCGATCGACGAACTGCCGCGCCAGTGTGGCGATCCCGGTGAGCCGCTGGAGGAAGTTGAGCGCCGTTCGTTCCGCAGTCAACAGCGCTGCCGCCTGCCCGACGATTTCCGCGACCTCGACACCCGGCTCACACGACGTCCCATCGGGGCGATCGACCCGAACGCGCACATCCGGATCGAGTTGACGGAACGTTTCGATTGCCACGTCGAGGCCGGCAATCACGCACGGTGATTTCACAAGGACGACCGCGCGTGCGCGCTGGCTGGAGTCGATGGTCGCCTGCGTCGTGATGTCGCCGGCGCCGATGTCCTCGGCGAGCGCATGCCGCACCAGCGCTCTGTAGGAGTCGGGCTCGAGCGGCGTCAGCGGACTCATTACGCTCGCGTCTCTGACGCGGCCTCCTCCGCGAACGTCAGCTCAGGCTCGGCGACGTCGGCAAAGGCGAGGCTGCGGATGTGCGTCGCGGCCTGGAAGTCGCGCGCGGCGGGCTCGAGCGGACGAAACGGCGCAGGCAGCACGGCGCGGTCGATCACGGCCTTCACCGGCCGCTTCGCCAACGCCTTCACGCGACGGACGGCGCCGAGCGCTTCGCTCGTCGCGTTGACGATCGGGACCGCGGCCGTATCGGCGCCGCCGATCTCGGCCACGACTTCAGCAGGCGTGGGCCAACGCGCCCGGTGTACCGAGCCCGGCTGCCACCACGACCACACTTCCTCGGTGACAAACGGCACGTACGGCGCAAACAGCCGCAGCATCGTCGACAGCGCGACGAGCATCGCGCTGTTGGCCGAGGCGGCCCCTTCCGGCGTGAAATCGCCATAACGTCGCGACTTCACCAGCTCCAGATAGTCGTCGCAGAACGACCAGAAGAAACGCTCGGTCCGTTCGAGCACCGAGGCGTAGTCGTACGCCTCGAGCTTCTCGGTCGCGTCGCCGACAAGCACAGAAAGGTTCGTGAGCATGCCGCGATCGAGCGGCTCGACGATCGGGCCTCGGGGCTCGGCCTGCATCAGCGCGAACTTCGCGGCATTCAGCAGCTTGATGGCCAGCCGCCGCCCGACCTTCATCTGGCCGGGTTCGAAGGCGGTGTCGGTGCCCGGCCGCGCGCTCGTCGCCCAGTACCGGACGCCATCGGAGCCGTGCTCTTCGAGCAGCCCCATCGGCGTCACGACGTTCCCCTTCGACTTGGACATCTTCTTGCGGTCGGGATCGAGTACCCAGCCCGAGATCGCCGCGTTGGTCCACGGCAGCGAGTCGTGTTCGAGCTGCGCGCGCAACACGGTGCTGAACAGCCACGTCCGGATGATGTCGTGTGCTTGCGGCCGAAGGTCCATCGGGAAGACACGGGCAAACAGATCCGAATCCTCGAGCCAGTCGCCGGCTATCTGCGGCGTCAGCGATGAGGTTGCCCAGGTGTCCATGATGTCGGGATCGCCGACGAACCCGTTCGGCTGGTTGCGCTGCGTCGACGTGTAGCCGTCGGGGACGTCGGTCGACGGATCGAGCGGCAGCCGGGACTCGTCCGGCAGGATCGGCCTCGAGTGGTCGATGCCGCCGTCCGGTCCAACCGGGTACCACACGGGGAACGGCACACCGAAGAAACGTTGCCGGCTGATGCACCAATCACCCGCGAGCCCGTTCACCCAGTTCTCGTAGCGGTGGCGCATGTACTCGGGATGCCACTGCAGCTGACGGCCGCGCTCGAGCAGGGCCTCCCGGAACTCCATTGTCTTGATGAACCACTGGCGGCTCGTGACGATCTCGAGCGGCCGATCGCCTTTCTCGTAGAACTTGACCGGGTGCGTGATCGGCCGCGGCTCCCCGACGAGATCGCCCGACTCGCGCAGCATCTCGACGATGCGTGTGCGCGCTTTGGTCGCGGATGCATTCGCGAGCTGGTCGTAGGCGGCCTGCGCGCGTGCCGCATCGCGCGATTCCCACCCCGATGAGCCCCACGTAATGGCACGGAACGCGCCGTTCGGCATGATGATCGCCCGCACCGGCAACGACAGCTCGCGCCACCAGGTGACGTCGGTGAGATCGCCGAACGTGCAGATCATCGCGATGCCGCTGCCCTTCTCCGGGTCGGCCAGCGCATGCGCCTTGACGGGCACAGGCACCTGGAACAGCGGCGTGTAGACCTGCGATCCAAAGAGCGGCTTGTAGCGCTCGTCGTCCGGATGCGCGACCAGCGCGACGCACGCGGGAATCAGTTCGGGGCGTGTCGTCTCGATCTCGACGGCTCCCCCATCCTCGCGCGCGAAGGTGATCCGGTGATAGGCGCCTGGCTGATCGCGATCCTCGAGCTCCGCCTGTGCGACGGCAGTTCGGAAATCGACGTCCCACAAGGTCGGCGCGTCGAGTTGATAGGCGATGCCGCGCTTCAGCAAGCGCAGGAACGCCACCTGCGACACGCGTTGCGCCTTCTTTCCGATCGTGGCGTAGGTCAGGGACCAGTCGACCGAGAGTCCGAGATGCCGCCACAACGCCTCGAACGCCTTCTCGTCTTCGATGGTCAGGCGCGAACAGAGCTCGATGAAGTTCGGCCGCGACACGGACATCGCCTGCTTACCGGGTGACGCTGGAGGCTCGAAGGCGGGATCGTACGGCAGCGACGGATCGCAGCGCACGCCGTAGTAGTTCTGGACACGCCGCTCGGTCGGCAGGCCGTTATCGTCCCACCCCATCGGATAGAAGACGACCTTGCCGCGCATCCGTTGGAAGCGCGCGATCACGTCGGTGTGCGTGAACGAGAAGACGTGGCCGACGTGCAGCGAGCCGCTCACTGTGGGTGGCGGCGTGTCGATCGAGTAGATCTCGGCACGAGAATGGTGGCGGTCGAAGCGGTAAGTGCCATCCGCCTCCCAACGCGCCATCCATTTCGCTTCAAGGCCTTCCAGCGCTGGCTTCTCAGGAAGCCGGATCGGGTGGGACATCCCAGCTATTGTAGTAAAGCGCCGCCCGTGCCGCGGCCGCCTACGATCGTTTACCGACCGTAGACTTGATCCGCGCGATTTCCTCGCGGATGAGGCGCTCGGCAACCTCAGAGACAATCTGCGCGACCAGATCGTGCGCCGCATTGGGTGCGAGACGCTGCAGAACGCGACGCGTAATCTCGTCGACGAGCTCGTCGGTGATCACCGGCGCCGCTTGCGGCGGTGCGAGACGGAGCGGTGCGGCGTCGGGCTCGCCCTGCTCGACGGCAAACAGCGCGCTGAACACGTCGGCAATCACGTTGCGGCTCCCTGCCGCGTGATCCACGCCGCTCGACGCAGTCGTGGCCGATGCGTCGGCCGTGGCCTTCTGCTCGATTGACGACGCACGCTTGACCGGCGTCAAGGGGATATCGCGCAGCGGTGCGGATGCGAGCAGGTTGTCGACGGTGGGAACGTCGAACCCGGCCGAGTAGTCGTCGCGTTGGCGCGGCGGAGGCTCCGCGAGGTCATGTTCGCCACCGAGGCGAGCGAAGGCGGCGTCCAGCCGGTCGAAATCGAAGTAATCCTCCGACGCCATTGCCGGCTCTGGCGCGTGAAGTTTCGGCTCCGGATGCTGAACCCTGGCCTCCACGCTGGGCGCTTTGGGTTCGTGCCGCCAGAACTCCGGCGCGGCCACGACAGGCGATGGGGCCGATCGCCCCTCGACCACCACGGCCGCGTGACCGGGCTCCACCACCGTCGACGCCTTCGGCCGACTGCCTGCCTCGATCAGTTCGCGCACGCGCGAGATCACCTGCTGCGGCTCGAACGGCTTCACCAGCACGCCGTCCGACTTCACCTGCAAGGCGCGGGCTTCATCGACCGGCTCGAACGCGCCAGCGAGCAGCAGGACTGGGATGTGCGACAAATCCGGACGGCCCTTCACGAATGCGGCCACCTCGTAGCCGCTTCGTTTCGGCATGCCGATGTCGGCGAGCACGATATCGGGGTGCTCGAGAGGAATCCGCGCGATCGCCTGCTCCCCGTCGCTCACGGTCACGACCTGCACGTCCTCGCCAGAAAACGTGAGCTCGACGACACGTTGAATGGTGACGCTATCGTCGGCGAGCAGCAGCTTATGTCTCACGTTTCCTCGAACCGCGGTCACAACCAGTTACTGACATCCTCGCAGCGAACGGCTACTGCCGTCCATCACGAACCGGCCCCCACGCGCGGATGCACGCGGCGGTTGATGAAATCGACAATCTCGTGCATCGGCGTGCCCGGCTGAAAAATCCCTTCGATGCCGAGCGCGTTCAGCTTCGACACGTCGGTATCGGGAATGATGCCGCCGACCACGACGAGGACGTCGGCAAGCCCTTTCTCCTTCAGCAGCTCGAGCACACGAGGGCAGATGTGCATGTGCGCGCCCGAGAGAATCGACAAGCCGATCACATCGGCGTCCTCTTGCAAGGCGGCAGTCACGATCTGCTCTGGGGTCTGCCGAAGACCGGTATAGATTACCTCCATGCCCGCGTCGCGCAGCGCTCGGGCGATCACCTTGGCGCCGCGGTCGTGGCCATCCAGCCCCGGCTTGGCGATCACGACTCGGATCTTTCGCATAAGAGAAGGCCTCAGGGCTCAGGCCCCCGGCCTCAGAACCATCAACGTTACTGGGGCCTGAGGCATGGGTCCTGCCGCCTGAGGCGTCAGATGACCGCCTCCTCGACGTACTCCCCCCAGACGTGCCGAAGGGTATCGCACATCTCGCCGAGAGTGGCGTAAGCCCGCACAGCATCCAGGAGCAGCGGCATGGTGTTCGTGCCAGCCACTGCACCTGCGGCGAGCGCATCCAGCGCGGCACGGACTCGTGCCGGGTCGCGCCGTCGGCGAACCTCATCCAGGCGCTCCAGCTGGTGCTGCTGAGCAGCTTCGTCGATGTACAGCGTGCTTATCGGTCGTTCGTCGTGCGCCATGAACTCATTGACGCCGACGATGATCTGTTCTTTCGCTTCGATCGCCTGCTGGGACCGATAGGCGCTCTCCGCGATCTCACGCTGAGGGTAGCCGCGTTCGATCGCCGCCACCATTCCACCCATCCGATCGATGGCGTCGAAGTACGCGAGCGCCTCGCGTTCGAGCTCGGAGGTGAGCGCCTCGACGAAGTAGGAGCCGCCGAGCGGGTCAACGACGTCCTTGACGCCGGTCTCTTCGGCGATGATCTGCTGAGTCCGAAGCGCGAGTGTCGCCGCCTCTGCCGTCGGCAGCGCAAGCGCTTCGTCGAGCGCGTTGGTGTGCAGCGACTGCGTGCCTGCCAGCACGGCGGCCATCGCCTGAAGAGCCGTGCGGACGACGTTGTTGTAGGGCTGTTGCGCCGTCAGCGACACTCCCGCCGTCTGCGTGTGAAACCGCAGCTGCCACGACCGTGGCGATTGGGCCTTGAACCGCTCGCGCATGACACGCGCCCAGATGCGCCGCGCCGCCCGGAACTTTGCGATCTCCTCGAAGAAATCGCTGTGGGAATTGAAGAAGAACGAGATGCGCGGTGCAAACACGTCGACGGGCAGCCCGGCATCGATGCCGTATTGGATGTACTCGATCCCGTCCCGCAGCGTGAACGCCAGCTCCTGTGCCGCCGTCGCGCCCGCCTCTCGAATGTGGTAGCCGCTGACCGAGATCGTGTTCCACCGAGGCATCCGCTCCGCGCAGAAAGCAAAGACGTCGGTGATCAGCTGCATCGACGGCCGCGGCGGGTAGATGAACTCCTTCTGGGCGATGAACTCCTTGAGGATGTCGTTCTGGATCGTCCCCGACAGCGCACCCCAATCGGTGCCACGCTGTTCGGCCAGCACGAGATACATCGCGAGGATCATCGAGGCGGGCCCGTTGATCGTCATCGACGTCGTGACTCTCGCGAGGTCGATGCCGGCGAATAGCGCCTCCATGTCCGCGAGCGACGCCACGCTGACGCCGCATTTGCCGACCTCGCCGATCGCCAGCTCGTGATCGGGATCGCGACCCATCAGCGTCGGCAGGTCGAACGCCACGCTCAGCCCGGTGCCGCCCGCGTCCAGCAGCTGGCGATAGCGTTGGTTGGTTTCCTCCGGCGTACCGAACCCGGCGAACTGCCGCATCGTCCACATCTTGCCGCGATAGCCGGTCGGGTGGATGCCGCGGGTGTACGGGTATTGGCCGGGATCGGCAAGGTCGCGCGCGTAATCGAGCGTCGCGATGCTGTCAGGTGTGTAGAGCCGCTCCACGCGACGTTTCGAGTGAGTCGTGTCGGTGGCGCTGCCCACGAATGGATTATATCGGTCGTTTGATCGCCGGGCCTAACCGCCTCCGCTCGCTTCGCGAGCGACGGCGGTCCGCCGCAGCTTCATGCGAAGGCGGAACGACCGGCCTACACGCGTTCGAATAAGATCGCGACATGGCAGAGCACGGCAGCATCTTCGGGGCGATGCTCAAGGAGTTCGACGGCGCCGCCCGCATCCTTCAGCTCGATCCAGGCATCTGGCGGATCCTCACACAGCCCAAGCGGCAAATCATCGTGTCGTGCCCCGTGCAAATGGACAACGGCGAGATTGAGGTGTTCACCGGCTACCGTGTGCAATACAACATCACGCTCGGCCCGGCCAAAGGCGGAATCCGCTATCACCCGGACGTCTCGCTCGATGAAGTGACCGCGCTCGCAGCCTGGATGACGTGGAAGTGCGCGGTCGCGCACATTCCCTTCGGCGGCGGCAAGGGCGGTGTCGTCTGCGACCCGACGCGCATGTCACGGCGCGAGCTCGAGGCGCTGACCCGGCGCTATATCGCCGAAATCATCGACTCCATCGGCCCGGAGAAAGACGTGCCGGCGCCCGACGTCAACACCAACGACCAAATCATGGCGTGGGTGATGGACACCTACAGCATGCACGTTGGTCACACCGAGACGGCTGTCGTGACCGGCAAGCCGATCGAGATGGGCGGCTCGCTCGGGCGGCGCGAGGCGACCGGACGCGGCGTGATGATCGTCACGCGAGAAGCGGCGAAGCACCTCGATTTCGATATCAGGGGCGCAACCGTCGCCGTCCAGGGGTTTGGCAACGTCGGCTCGGTGTCGGCCGATCTGCTGTCGCGTCTCGGCGCGAAGATCGTCGCTGTGACCGACTGGAAAGGCGGCGTCTACAACCCGAAGGGTCTGGATATCGCCAAGCTGCTTGCCCATACCGCACAGCACAAGAGCGTTGCCGGCTTCCCTGGCGCCGACTCGCTCGATGGCGATGCCTTGTGGGGCCTCGCCGTCGACATCCTCATTCCCGCGGCGCTGGAAAACCAGATCACGATGGAGAACGCGCCTCACATCAAGGCACGCGTCGTCACCGAGGGCGCCAACGGACCGACGACACCCGAGGCCCACGCCCACCTGCACCAGCGAGGCGTGTTCGTGATCCCCGATATCCTCGCCAATTCAGGTGGCGTGACGACCTCGTATTTCGAATGGGTGCAGGACCGCTACGGCTATTTCTGGGAAGAGGAAGAGGTCAATACGCGGCTCGAGAAGAAGATGGTCGAGGCGTTCGACGACGTGCTGCACACGTCACTCAAGTACCGGACCGACATGCGCACCGCCGCCTACATCGTCGCGATCTCACGCGTCGGGAACGTCACCAAGCTGCGCGGAATGTATGCGTGAGCGTAGGTCAAAGGTCAAATGTCAAAGGGCAAAGGTCAGGGCAAGGTTTAGGTCTCAGGTTTAGGTACTAGGTTCAAGTCTTAGGTGTAAGTCGGGGTTAGGTGTCGGTCCCGATCAAAACCGATATCCAACCGAAAGACGGCCGCCCATCACCCAGTCGAGTCCCACGCCGAACCAGGACACGGCCTCTGTTCGTACGACCGCCCGATTCGACACGTCCCACTCAGCGCCGGCTCGCCAGTGCCACAGCCCAAGTACGTCCGTGCGGTCCACGGCCCCCACC
>DASRJR010000160.1:0-5996 GCA_035649395.1 Vicinamibacterales bacterium | reverse complement strand
CGACGCGCTCGCGCCCGGCCCTCGCCGCGACCTCGACGCCATCGTCGAACGCCTCCGACGCGGCCAGCTGCCTGCGCTGCGCCGATCGAGCTGGATGGTCTACGACACCTATCTCAAAGCCAATCGCGTCGAGGCCGGCGTCCGCAGCTACGATCTCGTCGTCACGCTGATTCTGCGGGCGAAGTTCGAGGAAGGATGGCGGCCGGTAAGGAGAACTCAAGCGAATTAGCCGTAACGGAGCCTTCAGAGAAATGCGGGTTGGGCTGCTGGGACGAGAGGCTCGCTGGAATTTGCGGTGTTTCAGTTAGCGCCAGACGATGCGGCCCGCGGCGGCGCGGCGGAGTCGATCTTGAATCGCGATGCCGAGTCCCTCCTCGGTCGGAAACGCGCGCACGAAGATTCGCGACACGCCGAGCGAGTCGAGCTCGCGGAATGCCGTGTAGAGCCGCGACGCGATCGCTGGCAGATCGTGTTCGGAGCCGAGATACCGCAGTGCGACTGACGTGCGATTCGGCGCTGTCAAGCCTTCGAGGGCGTACCAGTCCTCCTCGGCGGCGATGATGCCGACCGACTGGCTCTCGGCGATTGCGGCCATCGTGTCCCGGACCAGACGCTGAAGGGAATCGGCCGGCTCGCCTTCATACAGGAACAGCGGGGTGCGCGGCGAATAATGCTTTGGCAGCAGGCCCGGAGACGGCGCGGCGGCGCCGTCGGCCTGCGCCACTGCGGCCATTGCCGCCGACGGCACCACTTCACGCAGCATGTCGAGCGTCGTCGCCCCCGGACGAAGCACCGTCGGCGTGTCGCGCGAGAGATCCAGCACCGTCGATTCGATTCCCAGCATCGTCGGGCCGGCATCGACGACGAGATCGATGCGGCCGCTCAGATCTTCGAGCACGTGGGCGGCCTGGGTTGGGCTCGGGCGCGAGAACAGGTTGGCGCTCGGCGCGGCGACCGGCACCGCCGCTGCCGCGAGGATCGCATGAGCAACCGGGTGTGCCGGCATGCGAACAGCGACCGTGTCGAGGCCGGCGGTGACTTCGTCAGGCACAACCGGCGATCGCCGGAGCACGAACGTGAGCGGACCCGGCCAGAACCGCTGGGCGAGTGCGCGCGCCTGGTCCGGGAGTTCGGCGACGAGCGGCGCGAGTCGATCGATCGAGTCGACGTGGACGATGACCGGGTCGGTCGCCGGCCGACCCTTCGCCTCGAACAATCGGCGCACGGCCGCCCGATCGAGCGCATGAGCGCCGAGGCCGTAGACCGTCTCGGTGGGGAAGGCGACCAGTCCGCCTTCACGCAGTAGCGTCGCGGCGCGGCTGATGGCGGCCGGGTCCGGCCGCTGCGGATCGACGCGGATCGACTCGGTCACGCGTCAATCCTAAGAGAGAAACCGGCCGCCCGCTGCCCACGAAATGGTGACGACGCCAATCGCCGTGCAGGTATCATGGCCGGTCTCAAGCTCGCCTCGGCGTAGCTCGCGTATCGGTCATCCCGCGAGCGGAGGCGGGCACACTACCAGACATGTTTGAAGCCGCTGAGGTCGGTCGCACGCTTTCGAAGACGGAGTTCAAGGCGCAAGAACCGGTTCTGCGCGCCGAGCTGCTCGAGGCTCAGCGACAACTTCGTGAGTCGTCGTCGTTCCCGGTGATCATCCTCTTCGCGGGCGTGGATACGGCCGGCAAGGGGGAGACGGTCAGTCTGCTCAGCGAGTGGATGGATCCGCGGTGGATCACGACGCGAGGCTACAGCAAGCCGTCCGATGAGGAACGCGAACGCCCGCGGCTGTGGCGCTACTGGCGCGATCTGCCGCCGCACGGCCGCATCGCGATGTTCCTCAGCGCCTGGTACTCGACGCCGATCCGCAACCGCGTCGGCCGCCGGTCAACGATGGCGGAGTTCGACGCGGCCCTCGATGAAATCGCGGCGTTCGAGCGTGCCCTGACCGACGACGGTGCAGTGGTGCTGAAGTTCTGGATGCACCTGGGCAAACAAGCGCAGAAGAAACGGCTGAAGGCGTTCGAGCGCGATCCGTTGCAGCAATGGCGTGTGACGAAGCGATCGTGGAAGCACTGGCACATGTTCGATCTGTTCGTAGCCGCCGCCGACCGTGCGATTCGGAAGACGAGCACCGATCACGCGCCGTGGCACATCGTCGAAGGCGAAGATCATCACTACCGCAGCATCGTCGTTGGAACGATTGTGCGCGATGCCATCCGTCGAGCTCTCGCGGCCAAGGCGGTGGCCGTTCCGACCAAGTCGCTGGCGCGGCGGGCGCGCGGCGGCCGCGTCGATCGGACTCTGCGCACGGTTGAGCGGCAGTACAACGTGCTCGACCGGCTCGACATGAAGCAGCGTCTGAGCCGCGCGGGATTTCGTACGGCGTTCGAGCAGCTGCAGGGACGGCTCAATCTGCTGGTGAAGAAAGCGCGGGAATCGGGCGTGTCGACGATCGCCGTGTTCGAGGGATGGGACGCCGCCGGAAAGGGTGGAGCGATCAGGCGGATCACCTCGGCGCTCGACGCGCGTGACTATCAGGTGATCCCGATCGCGGCGCCGACAGACGAGGAGCGCGCCCGGCATTACCTGTGGCGGTTCTGGCGGCATCTGCCGCGCGCGGGCCGCATGACGATCTTCGACCGCAGCTGGTACGGACGTGTGTTGGTCGAGCGGGTGGAGCACTTTGCCACTGAAACGGAGTACCGCCGCGCCTACGGCGAGATCACGAACTTCGAGGAACACCTCGTCACGCACGGGATCGTGGTCGTCAAGTTCTGGCTGCACATCACCAAGGCCGAACAGCTCCGGCGATTCCGCGAGCGCGCACGCATCGAAGTAAAACGCTGGAAGATCACGGACGAGGATTGGCGCAACCGCGGAAAGTGGTCCGATTACACGATGGCGGTCGACGAGATGGTCGCGCGGACCAGCACGACGATCGCGCCGTGGACGCTGGTCGAGGCCAACGACAAGCTGTTCGCCCGGATCAAGGTCCTGAAGACGCTGACCGATCGTCTCGAGTCGCGCCTGAAATAGGGTCCGCCGCCTCTCTAGTTGACAATCTACCTGAGCGTGGCTAGGCTCTGGTAGGACATCGACTAGAGCATGGCCGATCATCGCCCGCTCCCGCTCCTCCAGGGCACGCTGGACATGCTGATTCTGCGGACCCTGATTCTCGGCGCGCGCCACGGCCACGGCATCGCCGTCACCATCCAGCGCAGCTCGGATCACGACCTGCTGGTGGACCACGGTTCGCTATATCCGGCGTTGCAGCGGCTCGAGCGGCAGCGACTGATCAAGGCGAGCTGGGGCACGTCAGACCTCAACCGGCGAGCGCGCTTCTACGAGCTGACGGCGGCTGGTCGGAAGAAGCTGACGGTCGAGACGGGAAAGTGGGAGCGGATGGTCCGGGCGATCACTCGCGTGTTGAAACACCCACAGCACGAGGAAGGTTAGTCGAACTGATGTTCCGCCGGCGCCCACTCGACGAGGAAATCGAGTCGCATCTCGCTGAGGAGATGGCGGACAACCTCGCGCGCGGCATGGATCCCGAGGCGGCCCGCCGCGCCGCGCTGCGCAGCTTCGGCAACGTGGAGGCCGCCAAAGAGCGGGTGCGTGAGCTCGATCCGGGTTACTGGATTGACACCGTGTGGCAGGACGTCCGGTTCGCCTGCCGGCAGATCGTCCGCAATCGCTGGGTCAGCACGACCACGGTCGCCACGCTCACGATCGGCATTGCCATCAACGTCGCCGTGTTCAGCCTGTTGAACGCGTTGCTGCTGCGCCCCTGGGTGCGAGCGGATCCGGAGACGTTCGTCAGCGTGATTCCGCGCTTCACCGGCGAGTATCGGCTTCGACTGTCCTATTACGGCTCGGTCTCCCAGCCGGATTACGCACGATATCGCGAGACGAAGTCGCTCGAATCACTGGCGGCATACCAGATGTTTGGCCTGACGATGAGCGAAACCGTGTCCGGCAGCGTTCGCGGCGGCCTCGTCTCCTGCAATCTTTTCGAGACCGTCAAGCCCGGGCTGCCTGTGGTCGGGCGCTACTTCAGTGCGGGTGATTGTGCGACGCCAAGGCAGTCGCCCGTGGTGGTGCTCAGCGAGACCGCCTGGCGTGCGCGCTTCCACGCCGACCCGAGTGTGGTCGGGCGCATCGTGCACTTGAACCGAGTGGCGCTCACCGTGATCGGCGTCGCTCCTGACTTCACGCTGTCGCTGTCGAAGATATCGGAGTCGGACGGCATCGTCTGGGTTCCGTACACGATGCTCGGCGCCCTGCGGCCCAGCGACGATTTCTACGGCGATCCGCAGGCCCAGTGGTTGACATTGATCGGGCGCCGTAAACCGGACGCGTCGCTGGCGCACGTGCAGGAGGAGATGAAACTGCTGGCTCGCCGGGCCGACGCCGACGTGCCCGGACGAGTGACGTCGCTCATCGTCACCGACGGATCGCTGGCCCGCGATCCGGAAATGCAGGCGAGAGCGCCAATCATCTTTGCCGCGACTCTGGGCACGACGACATTGCTGTTGCTGCTGGTCTGCGTCAACGTGACGACGCTGCTGCTCGCCCGTGCGGCCGCGCGCCACCGGGAGATGTCGGTGCGGTTGTCGCTGGGGGCCGGTCGATTCCGGCTCCTGCGTCAGCTCTTGACCGAGAGCCTGGTGCTGAGTGCGCTCGCATCCGTGATCGCTTTTGTCGTGGCGCAGCGTGCGCCGGCGCCGCTCTGGTATTCGTTGATGTCGGGGCCACCACCGTTCGAGCTGACCCCGGATTGGCGCGTGATGCTCTATTGCCTTGCGGTGGCCTTGGCGTCAGCACTCATCGCCGGGCTGTCGCCGGCAGTTGAATCGCTGCGAGCCAATCTCGTGGACCAACTCAAGGGGAGTGGAGGGACCACGACGGCCGGCCGGCCCCGCGTCAGGTTGCGAAGCGTTCTTGTGGCTGCGCAGATCGCGTTGAGCCTGCTGCTCCTCGTCGAGGCTGGTTTCTTGATGCGCGCCCAGCAGCACGTCTTCTCCCACGATCCTGGATTCGAGACGAAACAGGTCCTCAATGTGACGCTCACCTCGGTGTTGACCGGCTTCGATCCTCCGAGATCGTTTTACGAGGAGCTCGAGAGCCGCATCAGGTCGGCCCCAGGTGTCGTGCAGACGAGCTATGTATCGATGGCGCCGTGGGCCGGACGCAATTCGACGGAGTTATCCGAAATCGACGGGACGCCCGTCCCGAAGACGCGCGACTATCGTCGCGATCCGGCGACGCGGCGGGTCTCGCCTGAGTACTTCAGCGTGTTGGATCTCCCACTGACACGCGGTCGCGTCTTCACACGCGAGGATGTGTCACAGTCGGTGGTGATTCCTGCGGTCGTCTCCGAAGCGATGGCACGCCGCTATTGGCCAGGAATCGATCCGATCGGCCGGCGCTTCAGTGCGCGCGCGCCGTACCAGGTGATCGGTGTGACCCGCGATGTGCAGAGCGTCTCGTTCATGCAGGATGACGGTCCGTTCTTCTACGCGCCTCTCGCGATGGACCACAGTCACCCGATCTACATGCTCGTGCGCGTCGCCGGCGACACTGCAACCGCGGCCGCGGCACTGAACAGCGTCGTGCGGCAGGTCGATCCGCAGATGGTGGCCACGATCGTGACGTTGGACTCGACCGCGGAGCAAATCGGCGCGCGGCTGATGTCGGTGACGATGTTTGGAGCCGTCGCCGGACTGCTGGCGCTGGTGCTGGCACTCTCGGGCGTCTACGCCGTCGTGTCGTTTTCGATCAGCCAGCGCATTCCCGAGATCGGCATTCGCCTCGCGCTCGGTGCGCGCCCGCGCGATGTCGTGATGATGATCCTGCGGTCGGGCGCCTCGTCCGTGTGCGGCGGCCTCCTCGTGGGCATGGGGCTCGCGCTCGGCGTCGCGGCCGCAATCCGCGCAACCGTATTTGGCGTCAACCCGACCGATCCGATGATGTTCACCGCGATTCCACTGCTGCTG
>DASRJR010000159.1:0-4153 GCA_035649395.1 Vicinamibacterales bacterium | reverse complement strand
GCTGCCCTGAGCGTGTTGGCCATCAGCATCGTGATCGTCAGCGGTCCGATGCCGCCGGGAACCGGCGTCAACGCGCCTGCGACTTCGGCGGCGTTCGGATGCACGTCGCCGACGAGCACCGCTCCCTTCGACTGAAACGCGTTCAGCTTTGCCGAACCGGGGGCGAACAGCGTCGCCGCCAGCGCCGCGTCCGCGACGCGGTTGATGCCGACGTCGATCACGGTCGCCCCGGGCTTGATGTATTCCTTCGTCACCATGCCCGGTCTGCCGATCGCGGCCACCAGGATGTCCGCGCGCCGGCACACGTCGGCCAGGTCGGGGGTCTTCGAGTGACAGATCGTGACCGTCGCGTCGCGATGCAGCAGCAGCAATGCCATCGGCTTGCCAACGATGTCGCTGCGGCCGATGACCACGGCGTGCCGCCCCGCGATCGGGATCTGTTCGCGAACGAGCAGCTCGATGACACCCGACGGCGTGCACGCCACCAGCTTCGGCCGGTTCTGTGCGAGCAGCCCGACGCTCTCGGCGCCGAAGCCATCGACGTCCTTGTCGGCAGCAATCGTGTCGAACACCGCCTGCTCGGCGCCCTTGCCCATCCCCTTCGGCAGCGGTGATTGCACCAGAATTCCGTCGTGCCCGGCGCTGTCGTTCAGACGACGCACCAGCGACAACGCGTCGGCGAGCGACGCGGTCTCGGGCAGACGCTCGAGATCGACGCGAAAGCCGACGTCGGTGCCCGCCTTCACCTTGTTGCGCACGTAGACCTGTGAGGCTGGATCGTTGCCGGCGAGCACGATGCCAAGACCCGGCGGCCGTCTATGCCGCGCCGCAAACGCCGCCACCGCCGGCTTGATCTCCTCCTGCATCCGCGCCGCCAGCGCCTGCCCATCGAGCACCCGTGCCGTCATGCCGCGATCATCTCCTCGAGCGCTTTCACGCTGTCGGCGCCGCCGAGCACGACCAACTCGTCGCCGCTACGAATCACCGCGTCGGGCGGTGGGTTGAATGCCATGGCGCTGTCGGCCCGCTTGATGGCGACGATGATCACGCCGAACTTCTGACGAATCCCGGATTCCACCAGGCTCTTGCCAACCAGCGGCGAGGCCGGCGGCACGCGCACCTGTTCCATCGACAGCTCGAGGTGACCGGAGCTGGTCGCCAGCTGCACGAAGTCGACGACCGCCGGCCGCAGCGCGGTCTGCACCATGTGCGCGGCGCCGATGTGATACGGGGAGATGACGCGATCGGCGCCCGCTCGCCGCAGCTTGTGCTCGGCATCGTCGGATTCCACGCGCGCGATGATGAACAGGTCGGGGCGCATCACCCGCGCGGTGAGCACCGTGTAGACGTTCTCGGCATCGGTCCCGACCGCGGCGATGAGGCCGCGCGCCCGGTGGATGCCGGTGCGATTCAGCACGTCTTCGTGGCTGGCATCCGCCTCGAGTGCGACCCAGCCGCGATTGATCACCGACCGCACGCGTTCGGCATCCCGCTCGATCACGACGAACGGCACCTCCTGACGCGCCAGCTCCTCGGCGATCATGCTGCCGATTCGACCGTACCCGCACAGAATGAAATGGTCCTGCAGTCGTTCAAGCATAAATGCGATGCGGCGCCGCTCGAATCGTCGCTGCAGCCCGCCCTCCACCACCGTCGTCGCCAGGAGCGTTGCCGTGTAGAACACGGTGCCGACGCCGCTGACGATCAGCAGCACCGTGAACGCCTGTCCGCGCGTCGTCAGCGGGTGCACCTCGCGGAAGCCGACCGTCGCCACGGTCGTCACCGTCATGTAGAACGCGTCCCAGACGGACCAGCCCTCGATGAGGACATAGCCCGTCGTTCCACCGGCCACGATGAGGAGAAAGCCGAGGACCGCGAGTCGCGGTCCCCGAATCCAGGCAAGGATATGGAAGGAGTCGCGTGCGCTCAGGGGTGCGCCTCAGAGCGTCGCGCTCCGGTCGCCGGCCGCACACCCGCAGCCCCGCGCAGCTCGCTGTTCTTGGCTCCATAGGAGAAGTAGAGCACCAAGCCGATGACGAGCCACACGGCGAGCCGCATCCAGTTGGTCCATCCAAGACCGAAGATCATCGCACCGCAGACGACGATGCCGAGAATCGCCACGACCGGAAGCGCGGGAACGGTGAAGCCTCGCGCAATGTCCGGACGACGGCTGCGCATGATCCACACGCCCGCGCACACCAGCATGAAGGCGAACAGCGTCCCGATGCTCGTCATCTCGCCGACCACGTTCTCCGGAATGAACGCCCCGAAGAGGCTGGTGAACACGAAGAACAACATGTTCGACTTGTACGGCGTCCTGAAGCGAGGGTGGACTTCCGAGAAGATCTTCGGCACCAGCCCGTCCTGGCTCATCGCGTAGAAGACGCGCGACTGGCCCAGGAGCATGACGAGAATCACCGACGAGAATCCGGCCAGGATCGCGACGGTCACGAGCCGCGACAACCACTCGTAGCCGGGCATGTAGGTCGAGATCGCGAACGCGACTGATGCCTCGCGGCCGTGGGTGCGGAAGTCCTCGACGGTCGCCACACCGCTGAGCACGTACGAGAACAGCACGTAGAGCACCGTGCAGACCGCGAGCGAGCCGAGGATGCCGATCGGCATGTCGCGCTTCGGGTTCTTGGTCTCCTGCGCCGCGGTCGACACCGCGTCGAATCCGATGAAGGCAAAGAAGACGACGCCGGCGGCGCCCAGGATGCCCATCAGCCCGCCGTAGGAGTGGGTGACGCCCTGCGCAGTCGTATAGGTCGTGGCCGCAGGGATGAAGGGCGTGTGATTCGCCGGGTTGATGAACTGCCAGCCGATGGCGATCACCAGCAGGACGATGCTGACTTTCGTGATGACGATGATGTTGTTGACGAACGCCGACTCGCGTGTGCCCTTGATCAGCAACGCGGACAGAATCGCCAGGATGATGACGGCGGGAATGTTCATGATGCCACTGACGCCATCCATCGACTCGAATGGTGAATGGCGCCATTGGTAAGGTATGTCCCAGCCGAAATACCCCAGCACCCTGTTGAAGTATTCGCTCCAGGCGATCGCGACGGTCGCCGCGCCGACCGCGTACTCGAGCACCAGGTCCCAGCCGATGATCCACGCGACGAACTCGCCCATCGTGGCGTAGGAATAGGTGTAAGCGCTGCCGGCGATCGGCAGCATCGACGCGAACTCCGCGTAGCAGAGCCCCGCAAAGAGACAGCCGACGGCGGCGACGATGAACGCGAGCGTCACGGATGGACCGGAGCGCTCGGCAATCGCCGCCGCAGTCCGCACGAAGAGGCCGGCGCCGATGATGGCGCCAATCCCGAGAGCGATCAGCGACGTGCCGGAAAGCGTCCGCTTCAGCGTGCGTTCGCCACTGGCCTGTGATTCGGCGAGGAGACGGTCGATGGACTTGGTTCGAAACAATGAGTCAGCCACGCTCACCCTCTCAGTTCTTTCGGTCGCCCCACCCGCCCTTCGGGCCGGGGCGGCAGGCCTGCCACTGACTATACGAGATGTTATCGAGAGTTTCCGCCTTCGCCGCTAGGCGGCTTAGCGGCGGGACAGGCCTTCGCGCCACAACCCGGCTACGGCGAGACCAGCCTCTCCAAATACGCCGCCACCCGCCTTCGGGGGTCCCCGGTCGACACGAGATCGCTGATCACCGCGACCGCTGACGCACCGGCGTCCAGGACAGACTTGGCGTTATCCAGTGAGATGCCTCCAATCCCGACGATCGGTGTCTGGCCGGCGCGCGCCGCGGCGGCCGACACGAGGTCGAGTCCCACCGCTTCGTAGCCGGTATCCTTCGTCCGGGTGCCGAACACAGGGCCCACGGCGATATAGGTGACCGGTTCGCCAACGGCGGCCTCGACCTGCTCGACAGTGTGCGTCGAATACCCGACGACAGCATCTCGTCCGACGATCGCGCGAGCGTCGGACGGTGAGATGTCGTCCTGGCCCACGTGCACGCCGGCGGTTCGCGTCATCCGCGCCACGTCGGCGCGATCGTTGACGATGATCGCGGCGTCGTATGGTCCGGCCAGCGCGACGAGACGATCCGCAATCTCGAGCAGCGGGCCCGACGCGAGGTGCTTGGCACGGATCTGAATGAGCCTGGCCCCGCCTTCGAGGAAGGCACGCCCCA
>DASRJR010000158.1:0-3339 GCA_035649395.1 Vicinamibacterales bacterium | reverse complement strand
GTCCAGCAGCGCATGCGGGAGTTCGGCGTCCGCATGGCTATGGGGGCGACCGTCAACGACGTGTTGCGACTCGTCGTCAGCGGCGCGGCGTGGCTGACGATCGTCGGCATCGTGGTGGGAGGTGCGACGGCTGCTGTCCTCAGCCGATCCCTCGGCACACTCGTCTTTCCCGTGCCACCACTCGATCCGGTGACGTTCGCGACGGTGCCGCTCGTCATTGTCGTGACCGCAGGGATTGCGGTGGCCGCCCCGGCGATCCGGGCGACGCGAGTGGATCCGGTGGTGGCGTTTCGGAGTGAATAGAACATTTTGATTTAGGGATCTTTGATTGGTGATTCGTTGGTGATTGTTGATTGACGATTGTCGATTGAACACGCCCCCAGCTGTCTCGAGGTACCCGGTTGCGTTCTCAATCACCAAATTACAAATCACCAATCAACAACGAATCACTAATCACGAATCAAAGATCACAAATGGCAAGGATCAGATACTCCCTTCGCTCGTGGCTCTGGCGCGTGAGCATCCACCAAGAGGTGGACGAAGAGATCGCGTTCCACATCGAGATGCGGACGCGCGAGCTCATCGAACGGGGTGTCGATTCGAAGACCGCGCGCGAGATCGTGCTCGCGCGCGTGGGCGATGTCAGACGCTTGAAGCGAACGTGTATCGACCTCGGCAGAAAGCGAGAGCGTGAGATGCGTATCACGAGGTGGATCGAGGAAGCACGGGACGATGTCACGAGCGCGCTGCGGCAGATGCGAGCGGCGCCCGGCTTCGCCGTCGTGGCCGCACTGACACTGGCGCTCGGCATCGGCGCGAACAGCGCGATATTCGCCCTCGCCGATGCGGCATTTCTGCGGCCGCTTCCGTTCACGACGCCGGCGGATCGGCTCGTCATGCTCTGGGAGTGGCAGAACGGCATGCCGAGCCCGACGACGCCGCTCGACTTCCGGGACTGGGCGGAGCAGAGCCGCACTTTCGCCGGGATGGCCGCGTTCGTTGGCAGCGCCGCAACGATCACCAGCCCTGACGGACTCGCCGAACAGGTGCCGTCGCAATCCGTGACGCTTGCGTTCTTCGACGTGCTAGGCGTCACGCCGATTGTCGGGCGCACGTTCTTGCCCACGGATGACGAGACTCCGGTGATCGTCCTGAGCGAGGCGTTCTGGCGAAGTCGCTTCGGCGGCGATCCCGCGATCGTCGGTCGCTCGGTCGTGATCGGCGGCCGGCCGCAGACGGTGATCGGCGTCGTGCCGAGTCGCTTCCAGGTCGTACCAGCCGGCATCGGAAACGCCGTCGCCGCTCCGAGCCTGTGGACCGTGTTCAATGATCCGAAGCGAGAGGGCGCGCCGTGGCTGCGAGCCGCTCACTTCGTCTACGTCGTTGGTCGACTCGAGCGGGGCGTCTCGATCGAGGCGGCGCAGCGCGACTTGACTGCGATCGCCAACGGCCTCGGCGAACGCTATCCGTCGACGAACAAGGGACACGGCGTCTGGTTGCAGCCGCTCCGCGAGGCGCTCGTCGGTGCCGAGATCCGCGTCACCTCGATGCTGCTGTTGGGGGTCGTCGGCTTCGTCTTGCTGATGTGCTGCGCCAACGTGGCCAATCTGCTGCTCTCACGATCGTCCGTTCGCGGCCGTGAGCTCGCGGTGCGTTCAGCGCTCGGCGCGACGCGGCCGCGTGTGGTCCGACAGCTGCTCACCGAAAGCATCGTCCTTGCGGCCGTCGGAGGACTGTTCGGACTCGGGATCGGCTACGCCATCCTGCGGGTGTCGCCGGCGCTCGTTCCGCCGGCGTTGCTGCCGAGCGCGGTCGCGCTGACGTTCGACGGCCGCGTCGTGGTGTTCTGCGCCGTTGCGACGCTCGCCGTGGGAGTCGCGTTCGGCCTCGCGCCCGCCTGGCAATTCACGGGGACGTCGCTCGTGCAGGCGCTGTCGGCGAGTGGGCGCGCGACGATGCGTGGCGGCGCCTTCCGCCGTCTGCTCGTCGTCGCGCAGGTCGCCGTTGCCGTCATCGTGCTCTGCGGGGCGGGTCTGCTGCTCCGCACCTTGATGGCGCTGCAGCGCATGGATCCGGGTTACCGCGCGAACGACGCGCTGACGTTGCGGATCAACCTGCCGATGCCGAATGCGAACGCGCCGTCCCGCTACGGCTCGCCGGAACTGCTCGAGCGCTTCTACGACGCAGTCGAACAAGAGGTCAGGAAGAGTCCCGAAGTGGCGCAAGTCGCCTGGGGCGGCGCGCTGCCGTTGGACGGCACCTGGATGTCGCAGCCGTTCGCGGTGGTCGGCGACCCGCCGAAGCCGGAGGCGAGTCGTGATCTCGCGGCGTATCACATGGTCGGCCCGACGTTTTTCCGGACGCTCGAGATCCCGATCGTGCAGGGCCGCAGCTTCACCGACGCCGACCGGCGGGAGGGCGCGCCGGTCTGCATCGTCAGTGAAGGCTTCGCTCGACTCTACCTTGGCGGCCGCGATCCGATCGGGATGCGGATTGCCGTCGCGGCGATGGGGTTCACGGCAGCGCCGCCGGTCGTGAGGGAGATCGTCGGCGTCGCGCGTCAGGTCAAAACATTGCCGACTGAAAGAGACCCGGTTCCGGGACTGTACGTGCCGATCGCGCAGAACCCGTGGTACATCGCGTCGCTCATCGTGCGTCCGACGCACGGCCCGGCCGACGCGCTCGCGGCAACGGTGCGCACCGCGATCGCGCGTGTCGACAAGGAGCGTCCTCTGACATTTGTGCGAACGCTCGACGTCGTGGCCTCGCAGGCGGTGGCGCGTCCGCGATTCCGCGCCGTCCTGGTCGGGACCTTCGCGGGGCTCGCATTGGCGTTGGCGATGGTCGGCGTGTTTGGCGTGCTCACCTATGCCGTCCAGCAGCGCATGCGGGAGTTCGGCGTCCGCATGGCTATGGGGGCGACCGTCAACGACGTGTTGCGACTCGTCGTCAGCGGCGCGGCGTGGCTGACGATCGTCGGCATCGTGGTGGGAGGTGCGACGGCTGCTGTACTCAGCCGATCCCTCGGCACACTCGTCTTTCCCGTGCCACCACTCGATCCGGTGACGTTCGCGACGGTGCCGCTCGTCATCGTCGTGACCGCAGCGATTGCAGTCGCTGCCCCGGCGATCCGGGCGACGCGAGTGGACCCGGTGGTGGCTTTTAGGAGCGAATAGACATTGTTGATTTTCGAGATCTTTGTTTGGTGATTCGTTGTTGATTGTTGATTGACGATTGTTGATTGAACACGCCACCAGCTGTCTCCCGGCACCCGGTTGCGTTCTCAATCACCCAATCACACATCAGCAATCAACAACGAATCACTAATCACTAATCACA
>DASRJR010000157.1:0-4051 GCA_035649395.1 Vicinamibacterales bacterium | reverse complement strand
AAGTGCGCCGCGAGCGGCTTCGTGCCCTTGCCGCCCTCGATCAGCCACGGCGCGCGATCGCCGTTGGTCGTCCACAACCCGCGCCCTTTCCATCCCGCCTTGGGATCGTCGATGCGGCCATCGAATCCCTTGGCGTAGTAGCCGATCGGATACGGCACGCGAAGCACGACCATGCGTCCGTTGGCGTAGGCGATGATGCCGTCGTTCAGATTGCCGGTCGACATCGGCACGTCGTTGCCGAGCCCGAACGTGTTGTGCTGATCGACCCACGAGTAGTAGCTCGACTCGGCGCTGTTCTCGCCGATGCCCTTGAAGCCCGGCCCTGGATACTGATGGAACGACCAGCCCTCGGGACAATGGTCGCCGGTGGCCTTCGGACCGTTCAGCGGCCCCTTGCACTTGCGTCGATCGAAGCTCCCCAGATGCCCGCTGCCGAGCGACACCCAGACGACGCCTTGCCGATCGACGTCGGCGCCGCGCGCGCCAAAGCCGGGCATCGGGACGTTGTAGATCTCCGCGAGCGCCGTTTCCGGCGGATTCGCGCCGGGGGCCAGCCGCACGATCGCCCCCGGCACGCCGAGCGTCGAGCCCCAGATCGATCCGTCGGCCGGGCTCGGCATGACCGCATAGAACGCTGAGTTGACGCGCCGGTCTTTGCTCGGATCAGCCGGTTGATCCGCCTCGGTATAGGCGTCGCGTTTGCCGTTGCCGTTGGTGTCGAGCACGAGCGCGGTCCATCCCTGCGACCGCGCGGCGTCGCCCGTCTTGTCGAATAGCTTCGTGTTCAACCAGCCGACCACCGGACCGCCGCCGCTCGTCCACAGCGTTTCGTTGGCGTCGTAGCCGAACTGGAGATGATGCGTCGAGAAGCACGTGTCGACGAAGGTGTACTTCTTCGTCTTGGGGTCGAGCACCGCGATGTGGCGCACCGCCCGATCCATCGGGGACGCTTTGGCCGACGGATGATCCGAGCCGGCCTTGCAGAACGCCGGATTCTCGGCGGCCCGAACGGAGGCCGCCAGCCACACGCGCCCATCGCGTCCGATCATCGAATTGTGATTGTTCGCGCGCGTCTCCCAGATGCGCTCGTTGCCCCAATAGGGCGACGGCTGCAGAGCGTCGAGCCCAGCGGCGTGGCCCGGCCCGAGGCTGAGCGGCATGTCTTTGTCGCGGACCGGGGCGACGAACGTCGACGCGACGTTCTTCACGGGATCCAGGATCGGCAGCGTGTCGGAGCTGTACTCGGGCGATCCATACAGCGGTCCGTAGGCGTTCACCGTGGGATTGCGCCGATCGCTCGCGATCAGATCGTGCAGATACTGTTTCTCGTTCATCCAGTCGCGCAGCGTGACGACGATGTTGCGCTCGACGCCTTGCGGCCGCGGCGGCTTGGCGAACGGCAGCTCGCCCTTGGCGATGCGGTCGGTCCAATCGCCGTAGTTGGCGAACCCTACGTCGCCGAGGCCGTTCAGTTGGCCGAACATCTGCTGGCCGGCCTGGCCGGATTGCACACGCCGCTTCCAGGCGTCGGCGCCGCTGGCAAAGGTCCCGAGCGCCGATGGAATCGTTCGAGTCGATTCCTGCCCGAGCTGATGACAGCCGATGCAGCCGGTGTTCTTCATCGCGCTGATCCAGGCGGTTTGCGTCAGCCGTGCTGGGATGCTGCTCTTGCCGCCGAATTGATCCGCCGCCGGGATCTTCAGCATCGAATACCAATAGATAGCGGGGTAGTAGCGCGCCGCGATCGCCTCGCTCGGTGCCAGCACCGCGGTGATCGCAATGCGCTGACCTGGCTTGGCGGTCGTCTTTTCGCTGTCGACGAGCCCGTATCCACGCGCCCAGACGCGGTAGTTCGCGGCCGGCAAATCCGGCACGACGAAGCGTCCGCGATCGTCGGTGACGACGCTCTTGATGTAGCGCACCGGAAGATCGCGCGTTTCGGCGATCACCCACACGCCTGCCTCCGGGCCTTTGGGCCCCGTCACGACGCCGCCGATGTCGTCGTTGTCGATGGCGACGTCGCTTGCCGGTTGCTGAGCGTATGACGTCGTAAACGGAAGAGACGAGCCCAGGGCGATCAAGGCGGTAAGACCGAGAATGAGACAGGCCCACCTTCGCGCGTGGCGCTTCGGCGGCCAGGCAAGTCGACGCTTGGTCATGGTGCGCTCCTCAGGCTGAACCGTGGACGCGATGCTACCATGCCGCCGCGCTACCCCGCGTCCCGCGACGTTACCTGTTGCGTGCCGAGAGTCGTCGCGCGACGTTCGCTTCGAGCACTACCGCAATCTGACGCAGCGCGAGTCGTTGTCGTCCGGCGTGCTCGAGACGATGCAATGGCGCGCGACGTGCTTTCATTGAACGGATCGCTCGTGGAATGCCCTCAGCTGTCCACGACACAGACATCGTTGTTCAAAATGACGCTGAACGGTTCGAGCGTTCAGCTCAGCCGAATCGAGGGAGGACTACTCGCGTGGCCAAGAAGACCACTCGCACGGGCAGCAGGAAGCGGTCGCGATCGGCGGGCAAGCGCGACCTCGTTCGCCGCGGCAAGGCGAGCGCGTACGCCAAGCGCAGTGAGACCGGCCGATTCAGGTCGATGGACGACGTCGGCCGGTCGCAGATCGCGGACACGCCGCGGCGCGCGAAGACGCGCGTGAAAAGCGGCTACGGCGATCAGGGCGACATCAACGCCCCGCGTCGAACACGCAAGCGGAAGTAAGCGCCGACTGGGTCGCGGAGATCTCCAGCGCGTCGGCGACCGCTCACCGATTGAATTCGTGATCAACGGACCAGATCCGTAACCAATCGGCTGTTGCTCGACCAGATTTGTTGGCGAATGGGTCGCGAGCAGCTGGTGCAGAACTGGCACTGGCGTATCGTATGCGTGTGCGTTGGGCATGTGCTGTGTTCTGTCTGCTCGTCACGGGCGTCGGTCCGGCCCGTGCGCAGTCGGCACTCGAGCTGAATCAGGCCGGCTGGAAATCGCTCGAACAGGGTGACCCGGTTCGCGCCGGTCAGCTGTTTGCCGACGCCCTCGCGCAGCGGCCCAACGAACCGGTCCTGCTGTTCGGGGCTGCCGTGTCGGCACAGCTGCAGGGGCGGCCGACGGAGGCCAAGCCGCGATTGGAGCGCGCCCTCGAAGTCAACCCGCGCTTTACGCCGGCGTCGCTGCTGCTCGGAGAGATCGTCTATCGCGAGGGCGATCTCGATCGGGCGATCAAGACGTACGAGACCGCACTCACACATGCGCCAGGCAACCCGGAACTGACCGGCCGGCTGACGAAGTGGCGCGAGGAAGCCAGCGTCCACAACGGGTTCGTCGAGCGCCGCCAGGATCGCTTCCGCGTGCTGTTCGAAGGGCGAACCGACGCGCCGCTCGCCGCGCAGACCACCGACACCCTCAACACCGCGTTCTGGCGGATCGGCCAGGCGCTCGGCGCGTATCCGACGGACCAGATTCACGTCGTGCTCTATACCGAGAAACAGTTCCGCGACATCACCCGTGCGCCGGAATGGTCCGGCGGGTTGTACGACGGAAAGATCCGCGTGCCGGTCGCTGGCGCGACGCGCTCGCGGAAACTGTTCGAGACCGTCCTCAGTCACGAGCTGACCCACGCGATGGTGGCGTCGTTGGCGTCGCGTGGCGTGCCGGCGTGGTTGCACGAAGGACTGGCGCAGCATTTCGATGGGTCGTCGGTGGCGGCCGCCCGCCGGCGTCTGGCCGCTCACCGAGTGCGGATCCCGCTCGAGCAGCTCGAACGCGGCTTCAATGGCCTCACCACAGCGGGCGCGGTGATCGCCTACGACGAGAGCCTGGTTGCCGCGAGCGCCATCCTCGCGCGCCGCGACATCAGCTGGACGCAGCTGCTCTATGCCCTCGCCGACAGCGATCGACCGAGCGAGACGCTTCGCGGATACGGCATCGTCTACGCCGACCTCGAAGCGTCGTTTGCGAAGTAGATAACGGAGGCGGCGGGGGAAACGGATTTACAGGAGCAACGAAGCAACGGAGATCAGACATCTTCTACAATCCGTTCTCCGTTGCCCCGTT
>DASRJR010000156.1:0-7105 GCA_035649395.1 Vicinamibacterales bacterium | reverse complement strand
TCAGGTGCTCGCGCTCGAGGCCGACACCGGCAAGGAAGTGTGGAAGCACACGCTGCCCTCGGGCGTGCGGACGACGGCACGCGGCGTCGCCTACTGGCCGGGCGACGGAAAACTCGCGGCGCGCATTCTGGTCACCGCCGGACCGAGGCTCGTGGCGCTCGATGCGGCCAGCGGTACGCCGGTGGAGGGATTCGGCGACAACGGCATCGTCGAGATCGCGGTGCCGTGGAACGGCGTGCCGACGATCTACAAGAACGTGGCGATCCTCGGCGCGACAACCGGCGAGGTCAATCTCGCCGAGCCGGGAGACACACGGGCCTTCGACGTTCGCACCGGCAAACGGCTCTGGGACTTCCGCACGGTGCCGCTGCCCGGTGAGCTCGGTCACAACACCTGGCTGGACAACGGCTGGCGCAATCGATCGGGCGTGAACGTGTGGGCGTGGTACATGACGCTCGACGAGGAGCGCGGCATCCTCTACATGCCCGTGGCCGGGCCCGCCGGCAATTACTGGGGCGGCGATCGTCCCGGCAACAACCTGTTCGCGAACTCGATCGTCGCGGTCGACGCGGAGACGGGCAAATATCGCTGGCACTTCCAGACGGTGCATCACGACCTGTGGGACTCGGACATGCCGGCTCCGCCGGTGCTCGTCGACATCATACAGAACGGCCGGCGGGTGCCGGCGCTCGCCTCGGTCGGCAAGACGGGATGGATGTTCATCCTCGATCGCGTCACGGGCAAGCCGATTTTCGGCGTCGAGGAGCGGCCCGTTCCCAAGGGCACGGTTCCGGGCGAGTGGTACTCGCCGACGCAGCCGTTCCCAGTAAAGCCGGCGAAGCCGCTCGTGCGCGTCGAGTTCAACAAGGAGCGCGACCTGGTGCGCCCGGAAGACACGTCGGCGGAGCACGTCGCCGAGTGTCAGGCGCTCTGGGACAAGAGCGGCGGCTTCCACAACGCGGGCGCGTTCACGCCGTTCGGCTTCCACGAGGAAGGCACGCCGGCGAAGAGCACGATCCAGTTCCCCGGCGGCACTGGCGGCGTCAACTGGGGTGGACCGACCGCGGATCCGACGACGGGCCTGGTGTACGTCAACGCGCATGACACGTCGCTCGTGGGATGGATCGAACGCAGACGTCCCGGCTTGAACTATGGCAACGGCGTCGCCGGTTCGACGTTGCCCTATGATCGCGGCAGCGTCAACGGCCCCGGGCCGTACTTCTCATTCAACGCGCCGTTCAAGGACGCTACCGGCCGCACGCTCGCGAACCTGCCGTGCCAGCGTCCACCGTGGGCGCGACTCGTCGCCGTCAATGCCAACACCGGCGAGATCGCCTGGGAGAGCACCCTCGGTCTCAACGAAGCGCTGCCCGAAGGCAAGCAGCTCACCGGCGGCAGCGGTAGTGCCGGTCCAACGACTACCGCTGGCGGACTGATCTTCGTCGGCGCCACGAACGATCGCCGCTTCCGCGCCTTCGATTCAAAGACGGGCAAGGAACTGTGGTCCACCCGGCTCGACGCGACGGTGAACGCGAACCCGATGACCTATCGTGGGAAGAACGGGAAGCAGTACGTCGCGTTCGTGGCGACCGACACGCTGGTCGCCTACGCCTTGCCGTAGCGCAACTTCATTCCTGCTGAAGCGCGCGCACGGGATCGAGACGCGTCGCGCGCAGTCCCGGGACGAGACACGCGGCGAACCCGACGAGCGCGAACAGCACCAGCGCCACCCCCGTAGCCGGATCGCTCAACGGGACGTCGACAATCGACGCCGACACTGCGCGGCGCAGCGCAATCGAGGCGAGGCCGCCGATGGCAATGCCGGCTCCGATGAGCCGTGCGCCGCTGATGATGATGCTCTGTAACACTTCGCGCGGCTGCGCGCCCAGGGCCAGGCGGATCCCAATCTCCCGTGTCCGCTGCGTGACGGCATACGACATGACGCCGTAGATGCCGAGCGCGCACAGCCACAGGGCGGAACCGGCAAAGACACTCATCACCCACGATGTGAAGCGCTCGCGCGACGACTGGTCGCGCACACGGTCCGCCATCGGCGCGACGTCGTAAATGGCGATCGACGCATTCACCGCGCGGATGGCCGCCCGCACTGAGGCCGCGACAGAAGAGGGCGGCACGCTGGTACGGATCGCGAACGCGATTTGCGCGTTGCGATCGGCAGACGGCAGATAGATGTCGGGGTCGGTGTTGGTCTGTCGCAGCGCCCGATACCGCACGTCGCGGACGACGCCGACGACCGAGAGCCACTGCACGTTCGCGTCCACCGCTCCGAATGTGAGCCGCTTGCCGATCGGATCGTGACCGGGCCAGAACCGTTCAGCCACCCGTTGGCTGACGACGACGGTCGAAGACGTCGGAACGCGCTCGCTGTCGAGGAACGTCCGACCGGAGACGAGAGGAATGCGCAGGGCAGCGAAGAAGTGCGGCGAGACGAGATGGACCCACGCGCGCGGTCGGTCCTGGGCCGTGAAAGGGCCGTAGCCCTCGACCGAATAGAAGGAGGCACCCGCGTTGCCATCGAGCGGCACGTCGTTGCCGAGCCCCACCGAGACGACCCCCGGCACCGCTGCAATACGATCGAGCAGCTCGCGCCCGGTCGCGACAGGCGCCGGCGGCGTCGGGCTTGCTGTCCGCCCATCGGCAGTCGACGCGATCGAGACACGTGGCACGCTGACGTGCACGGTCAAGAGTGAAGCGGCATCGAACCCTGGGTCGATCGCTGACAGCCTGCGAACCGACTGAATCATCAGACCTGCACCGACGAGGAGTACGATGGCGAGCGCCACCTCCGCCACGACGAGACTGCTGCGCAGTCGTTGTGAGGTCGGCCCCTCGCTGCCTCGCGCCGACTCGCGCAGCCGTTTGCTGAGATCGGCGAACCGAAACTGCCACCACGGCGCGAGGCCGACGCACAGACCGCACACGAGCGCGACCGCACTCGTGAACGCGGCGACGCGCGCGTCGAGACCGGGCGTCAGGATGCTGGGCAACGTCACCGGGCTCTGCGTGACGAGCAGACCGATTGTGGCCTGCGCCACCAGGAGGCCGACGGCCGCACCGAGCACGGTGAGCACACTGCTCTCCGTGACGAGCTGCTGCAGCAACCGGCCGCGACCGGCGCCGATCGCCACCCGCAGCGCGATCTCGCGGCGTCGCACCTCCGAGCGCGCGATCAGCAGATTCGCAACGTTGGCGCACGCGATCACCAGGACGAGCGCGATCGCGCCCATCAGCACTTGCAGCGCGAGTCGGAGCGGTCCGTAGATCTCTGTTGCGAGCGCACTCACCTCGATGCCGCGCCCCTCGTTAGTCGTCGGATACGCGCGCTCGAGCCGCCCCGCAATCGCGTCGAGCTCCGCTTGCGCTTCGACGCGCGTGACGCCAGGTTTGAGGCGCCCCACCACGGTGAACCCACGGCTGCCCCGTTGATCCATCGCGCGCGGCGGCGCGTAACGAGCGAACGGAATCCACAACTGCGCTCCGTCGGTGACCCCGGTGAACCCGGGCGTCATCACACCGAGCACCGAGAACGGCTCGCCGTTGAGCATGATCGAACGGCCAACGACCTGCGGATCGGCACCGAACCGGCGCCGCCACAGACCGTCGCTCAGCACGACAACGCGCGTCGGTTTAGCCACGTCGTCTTCGTCGCCGTTGAACGTCCGGCCGATCGCCGGCCTCACCCCGAGCAACGAGAAGTACGCCGCGGAGACGAACTCGGTGCCGATGCGCTCGGATTCATCGTCGCCTGCCAACGTCATCAACTGTGAGTCGAAGGCAGCAAGGCTCTCGAAACGCGTGGCCATGGCGCGCCAATCGAGGAAGTCCGGGTACGACGTGCCTCGCCTCTCGACAACCGCCCGCCGGGCGGTGCCGATGAGGTACATGAGCTGCTGCGGCTCGCGATAAGGAATGGCTTGCGTCCGCGTCGCGTCGATGACGCTGAAGATCGCGGTGTTGCCGCCGATGCCGACGGCCAAGGCCAGTATCGCCATCGTGGCAAACCCGGGGGATCGGCGAAGGCTGCGAACGGCGTGCTTCACATCCGTCCGGAGGTTGTCGAACCACGCGCGAAGGGTCATGGCGACTGCTCAGTCTCAAACCGCGTGCCGCAGACACCTCGAAAAACGGGCGGGATTGCACCGATCGCCGGACGGGCGGCATGGTGTCCGTTCGCCAGTGGGACGGCGCCGTTCGCGCTCGCACACCCGTCGTCCGTGCTGCGACTCAGCAGCTCAGTTCAGAGAGTGCACCGATTTTAGTGACGTGTTGGCTCTTGTGACGGTACGTCGTGAGCCGCGAGAGCGCGCCTCCTTTCGCCCAACACCGCGTGCACTGGAATAGGTGTTGCTCGCATCGCGGAGCCGAATTGCGCAGTTGGCGTGTGCATGACGATGACGCTGAGGCCTGCATTGGACCGTGCCGGGTTGGAACGCCTCAGGCGGTGTGTACTCGCGCTCTGCGTTCTCGTGACCGCAACGATCGTTGGTGGTTGCGAATCCTCCTCGACAACAGCTGTCGGTGCGGACTCCGTGAAGTGCGGAGTGTCTTTGACCACGCCGCCGCCGGTCGATCCGGCCGGAGGTGGTGGAAAGGTCATCGTCACGACACAACCTGAGTGCGCGTGGACCGTCTCGAGCCCAGTGAACTGGATTTCTGGGCTGTCGCCGGCGTCGGGACAGGGTACGGCCGATGTGTCGTTTCAGGTTGCGCCGAACGACGGCTCGTCCGCGCGCGATGGCGATATCGTCGTAAACGATGTTCGAGTGCGTGTGTCACAGCCCGCACCATGCCGCTACATCGTCTCGCCCGCCAATCAGGCGGCCAACGCAGCTGGCGGCGCGGCAAGCGTCACCGTGGCGACCGCGAGCGAATGCGCATGGAACGCGACCACCGATGCCGGCTGGATCAGACTCACGGCCCCGCTGACGGGCAGCGGGAATGCGACCGTGAACGTCACCGTCGAGCCCAACGATGGCAACGAGCGGGCCGGAAGCATCATCGTCGCGGGCCAGCGGGCGACGATCACGCAAGCGCCGAGCTGCCGCTACGCGATCGCCCCTCAGAGTCAGAGCATCGCTGCGACAGGCGGCGCAGGAGCTCCCGTCAGCGTCACGACATCCGCGGGGTGCAGCTGGGCGGCCACGAGCCAAACGTCGTGGATCGCGATCACGGCCGGCTCGAGCGGCACAGGCAATGGTTCTGTCGTGTTTACGGTCGCCGCGAACGCCGGTGCGGAACGCACTGGTACACTCACCATCGCCGGCCACGCATTCACGGTGACGCAGGCGCGCGCCTGCTCGTACGGCATTTCACCCACGAGCCAGCACATCTCTGACAATGGGGGTTCAGGAACCGTGAACGTCGCGACGGCGACCGGCTGCACATGGGCAGCAAGCAGCAGCGCCGCCTGGATCACCATCACGTCCGGCGCCACTGGAACGGGAAACGGCACCGTCTCGTTCACGGTTCCGGGCAATGGCGGAACCCCGAGAAGCGGAACGCTGACCATTGCCGGTCAGCTCTTCACGGTGACACAGGGGGCCGCCCCCGGAGCCTGCACGTACTCGATTTCATCCGGTAGTCAGAACGTGCCCAGCACCGGGGCCTCGGGAAGCGTGAGCGTCACCACGGCGGGCAGCTGCACGTGGACGGCAAGCAGTAGTGCGATGTGGATCACCGTCACGTCTGGCGCCAACGGCACCGGAAACGGTTCTGTCGGCTTCAGTGTCGCGGCGAACCCCGGCGGTTCGCGAACCGGGACACTGACGATCGCAGGCTTGTCATTCACCGTCACCCAGGCCGGCGCCACTTCGTTCGTCGCCAACGGCGGTCCACGCGCGTCAGAACGACTGCAGATCGATCTGGGTGGTGTTGTTGATCGAGATGACGGGGTCGTTCTGCATGATCACGTCGGGTGCGTTGGTGTAGTCGACCGGACAACAGTGCATGTCGGGGTTGCGGTCGAGCATGGCGTAGAGATCGCGTGAACCGAGCGCGAACGTGTAGACCAGCTTGCCTGTGTTCAGCCGCTTTCTGGCGCCTGTGATTCTTCCGGCTCTGTAGAGCCCAGCGAGTCCGTCGATCATCATCTCGGTGTGGACGCCAAGGTCGCGCACGCCGCTTTCGAGCAGCAGCGAGCACACCGCGCTGGGCATGCCGCCGATCCCGATCTGCAGGCAGTCGCCGTCCCCGATTTCCGACGCGATGAACCGCCCGGCAGCGACGTCGACATCACGGACCGGCGGATTCGGCAGTTCGGGCGCCGGGGTGTCGTCTCCCTCAATCACGTAGTCGACCTCGCTGACGTGGAGGCCGGTCTGTTCTCCGTGGACGTACGGGAGTGCCCGGCTCGTCTCGACGATGACCATGCGGGCGCGCTCGACAACGGCGCGATGCCACAGGTTGGCGGCGCTCAGATTGAAGTAGCCGTTGCCGTCGATTGGACAGGTCTTGAGCACGACGATGTCCACGGGATCGATGAAGCGCCGATAGTAGTCGGGAATCTCGCCGAGATTGACGGGGAGATAGTTGCAGCGTCCCTGGTCGTGTTGCTTCCGGTCGTAGCTGGAGTAATGCAGGTTGAACGCGTAGATGTGGCGACCGTCCGGGTCGGCTTCCAGCACCGCGCGCGGGCGCATCGTCAGACAGTGACGCAGCTTGACATTCGAGAGCTCGTGAATCCGGCCCCAAGCGCGCGATCGAAGGTGTCGGGCTGGCACAGCGCGGCACCGTAGTCCAGCCACATGCCCGATGTGACGAACCCGGCCGCGCGTTCTGGAGTGATCGTCTGAGCCGGAGCGCTGGCCACTCGCATCGAGACGGGATTGGTTCGTGTGGAGGCCACGGTCGGCGTCAGAGTCCCGTGAATATAGCCGAACCGACTCAGCACGTCGACGGTTCGCCGCGGTATCGTGCGGATCAGGCAACCTTTGCTCACCTGGACCGAGAACGACTCCGGACGCCAGGCCGATCGTCGGGCGAACGGCAATCGCGAAGACGGCGTGGCATTTGAATGCCAATCCTGTGCGCCAAAAGAGGGGGACTCGATGCCTAGAAATCTACACGGCAGGATCGGCCGGAGCCG
>DASRJR010000155.1:0-9187 GCA_035649395.1 Vicinamibacterales bacterium | reverse complement strand
GCATCGACGCGTCGCCCAGCCGCGGCGCACAACGCGTCGATCGCCAGCAGATCGACCGCCTGTCCACGCTTCGTGTGGTCGAATGCCGTGTGCACGATGGCATCGGCCTGCTCGGCCGCAGCGGCGTACGACTTGGACTTGGCGAGCTCGCCGACGATCGGCGTGACGCCGCGCAACGACACGCGCTCCGCCTTCTCTGGATCGCGTACGAGCGCGGTGACGTGATGGCCGCCCCGCAACGCCGCCTCCAACACCGCCGAACCGATGTAGCCAGTCCCGCCGGTCAGGAACAGTTTCATGGGTGAGTCGCCAATCATACGATCGAAAACAGGAATCAGGAGGCAGGAATCGGGAATCAGTGGGAATCAGATATCCCACACGCGTTCGCGGTCGAAAAAGGTGATCACGCCGTCGGCGCTCACCTTCAGGACCGGACCGAACTGACTTGCCCCGAACGCGGCCGTCGTGCGCGCGCCTTCGATGACGCCGCCCGATTCGCGGTCCGGCTCGGGCGGATGCCGCAGGATGGCACCCGCGGCGAGCAGCCGGCCCTGGCGATCCACCACGATCGCGCCGTCGAGCGACGCCAGCGCCGCGAGCACGTTCGGATCGAGGTCGGTCAACGATCGTCCTTCGAGCAGGTCCAGCAAATCGCGCCGCGACGGCGGACCCACCCGGTTGGTGACCGGCAGATCGAGGCGATCGGCCGGGGCCACCAGCTGCGAGATCGCGCTCTCGCTGTCGCGCACCATCGCAAACAGCGCCCCTTCGCGCGCGTCGGCGAGGTCGAGCGCGGTCTGGAAGATGCGCATCGCCAGCGTCTCGTCCCCAACCGCCTCGGCCCACAGCTTGTACTTCGCTTGCAGGTCGAGCAGGTGCCACGAGGCACCTCGGAACGCGAACAATTCGGCGCCTTCGGCGAAGATCTTGATCTCGCGCGACGGGCTCAGCACGGCGCAGACGTGCCCCTGCTGCGTCGTGGCTCGCGCGTGCGGCTGATACGCCTTGGCACACGGCACTAGCAGCTTGGCCTCCCTGGTCGCCTGCCGCCCCCAGCGTTCGATGTCGATGATGTCGAGCAGCCGCCCATCCGCATTGGCGAGAAAGACGGTGCGTACGCCGTCGGCGAGCCGATACAGGCTCTTGATTGCCGTCAGCGACTCCGTGTACGCCGGCGCCGATGCGGGCAGCGGCGCGTCGGGACGACACGGATCTCCAGCCGTTCCGAGCAGCAGCACGCCGGTCGAGATCGGCCGGTTTTCGTAGCTCGACAACGCCGCGACACGCAGCAGCTCGATCACCGAGGCGATGCGATCGGCGCGTGTCTCGCGCCCTTCGATCGCATACGGGCGATGGTCGAGGAACGCGCCGACGTAGCGGTCCTCGATCGCCCCGCGAAACAGGTCGTTCCGCTCGGCGAGGATGCGGGTGTTCATGATCGCGGAGTAGCGCGCGGCCAGCACCGCGCCGATCGCTTGCGCCAGACGCACTTCGTGCGCCGTGAACGCCCAGCGTCCCGGCACGCGCAGCGTGTAGCGGGTGCCGAACCACCGGATGATCAGCGCCGACGGGTTGGCCGACGGCTCGATCGCCAGCCGGCCGTCGGAAGACACCGATGCCGAGATTTCCGTGTCGAGCGTCGCGCGTTCGAAGAACTGCCGCAGCGCGGACTGCAGAACGCTATCGAACAGCGCACCGACGGCGAGGGCTGGAGGAATACTCACGATTCACATGCAAAATTCAAAATGCAAAATGCAAAAGCTGAGGCCAGGGGCCTGGGCCCTGAGGCCTGCCGGATCATAATGCACCAGTGCCTCGCGAGACCCTGATCGACTTCTTCCGCGACTTCGCGACCATCCGCGGCGAGTTTTTGGTCTTCGACGACGGCTACCGCAGACGCGGACATACCTACGACGCGGTCGCACGTGCCGCGCGTGGATTTGCGGCGCGTCTCCATGCGGCCGGGCTCAAGGCGGGAGACAAGGTCGTGTTCTGGGGCGAGAACCGGCCTGAGTGGGTGGCATGTTACTGGGGCTGCCTGCTCGCCGGCGTGATCGTCGTCCCGATCGACTATCGATCCTCACCCGACTTCGTCCTCAAAGTGCGGCGGCTCGTCGAGGCGCCGGTGATTCTCGTCGGCGACGATGTGAGAGGGCTGGGTCCGGATGTCGACGCGGGCGATGCGGCCGTGTGGCTGCTCGCCGATCTGGACTGGCAGGCCGACGGTCCGATGCCGAGCGTCGCAGTCACACGCGACGACATCATCCAGATCATCTTCACCTCGGGTGCGACCGCCGAACCGAAGGGCGTGGTGATTCGCCATCGCAACGTGCTGGCCAACATCGTTCCGGTCGAGCGCGAAGTGGTGAAGTACCGCAAATACGCGCGGCCGTTCCATCCACTTCGCTTCCTGAATCTGCTGCCGCTGAGCCACATGTTCGGGCAGTCGATGGCCAGCAACATCCCGCCGATGGTACGCGGCACCGTCATCTTCACGCGCAGCTTCAACCCGCACGACGTGCTGCGTTTGATCAAGACGCGACGCATCTCCGTACTCGTCTGCGTTCCCAAGATTCTCGACGTGCTGCGGGAGCATGTCGTCCACGCATTTCCCGAGACGGCGGAGCCGCCGCCGCCAGGCATCTCGATACCGGGGCGATGGTGGAAGTACCGCCGCGTGCATCGTGCGTTCGGCTTGAAATTCTGGGCTTTCGTGGTCGGGGCGGCGCCGCTTCCCGCCGATGTCGAGGAGTTCTGGCGTCGCCTCGGCTTTGTCGTCGTGCAGGGCTACGGGCTGACCGAGACCGCGCCGATCGTCACGCTCAATCATCCGTTCAAGACCAGCAAGGGATCGGTCGGCACACCGATCGCTGGAGTCGAGCTGCGCATCGCCGAGGACGGCGAGATCCTGGTCCGCGGCGAGAACGTCACGAGCGGCTACTACCAAAGTGGCCAACCCCCAACTCCCCACTCCCCACTCCCAAACGAAGGCGTGTTCGACGCGGAGGGCTGGCTCCACACAGGTGATATCGGTGAGCGCGACGCGCAGGGGCGCCTGTTCATCAAGGGCCGCAAGAAGGAGATGATCGTCACGCCCGACGGATTGAACGTCTTTCCTGAAGACGTGGAGGGCGTGCTCAATCAACTGGCCGGCGTGATCGACTCGGCCGTCGTCGGCGTCGTCGACGGTGCGCAGGAGCGCGTCCACGCCGTGCTCGTGCTGGCGCCTGGCGGCGATCCGGATGCCGTCGTACGCGCGGCCAACGCGCAGCTGCAGGACCACCAGCGGATTCGCACCTCGTCGGTGTGGGCGGGCGCCGACTTGCCGCGCACCGAAGGCACGCGAAAGCTGAAGCGCCGCGCCATCCGCGACTGGGTGATGGCGGGCGCTCGGCCCGTCGAAGCGCGCAGCGGCGATTCACTCGAGGATTTACTGGCGCGCTTCACACACGGGCGCGAGGTCACCGGCACGACGACGCTCGACGAGCTGGGCCTCAGCTCACTCGAACGCGTGGAGCTGATGGTCGCCTTGGAAGACCGCTTTCAGACGCGGATCGACGAAGGTCGATTCAGCGAGGCGCGCAGCCTGGCCGATCTGAAGCAGTTGGTCGAACAGGCTCCGGCCACGACCACCGTCGAAGAGCCGGTGGAGTTCCCGTCGTGGAACCGCACGTGGCCCGTTCGAATCATCCGCCGACTCTCGCACGCGACCTGGATCGTCCCACTGACGAAGGCGTTCGCGCACGCACGCGTCGAGGGCCTGGGGCATCTGGACGCGATCGACGAGCCGGTGGTGTTCGCCGCGAATCATCAGAGCCACATGGACGTCCCGGTGATCATCGCGGCGATGCCGGGACGATGGCGCGCGCGTGTGGCCCCCGCGATGGCGAAGGAGTTCTTCAAGGCCCACTTCTTCCCCGCCAACTACAAGTGGCACGAGTGGTTCACCAACTCACTCAACTATTACCTCTCGGCCTTTTACTTCAACACGTTCCCGCTGCCGCAGCGCGAGGCAGGGGCGCGCCAGACGCTCCAGTACATCGGCGAGCTGACCGGCGAGGGCTGGTCGATCCTGATCTTTCCTGAAGGTGAGCGTTCGACGACCGGTACGCTCAAGCCGTTCCGGGGCGGCATCGGCATGATCGGCGCACGCCTCGGCGTCCCGATCGTGCCGGTTCGAATCGAAGGCGTGGAGCGACTGATGCCGGTGGGGAGTAAGTTCGTCGTGCCAGGACCGGTACGGGTCGCCTTCGGCGCTCCGCTCCGGCTGCGCGGGGACGACTACGCCGCGCTCGCCAAGCAGGTCGAAGACGCCGTGCGAGCACTGTAGAGGCCTGCCGGCGGCCCACAGGCCGGCTAAAGACGGGCCTCACATGGGCTTATTTCACGCAATAAATATCCACAAAGACGTGATTTGCATGGCGCCTTCCCGATGTGGCACACTGATTGCTAATCGGCGAAGCTTTTTGGCGGAAGGATGAGGTATTGAGCAAAGACGATCTGATCGACATGCAGGGAACGGTGGTCGCCGTACACTCCGGCGGTTTGTACCGCGTCCAGTGCGACGCGGGCCATGAAGTGCTCGCGCAATTGAGCGGCCGGATGCGCCGCTTCCGGATCAAGGTCGTGCCCGGCGATCGTGTCACGGTGGGCGTTTCTCCCTACGACCCCGTGCGCGGCATCATCACCTTCCGAGCCAGATAACCTGAACTCTTGAGCAGTCACGTTCCGTCATCAGCGCAGAAACGCCGCGGTCGCCGCAGGCCGCCGCGTCGCGGTGAGCGGCCGCGCGCCGTGGTCAGCGCCGAGCCGTCAGAGCTCGCGTACGAGCCGTCAGCCTTCGATCCGGCGCCGGTCCCCTTCGACAAGCTCTCGATCGACGATCGTCTGATCAGCGGCGTGCGCGATCTGGGCTGGAGCGAGACCCGTCCGGTGCAGAGCGGTGTGATTCCACTGGCGCTTCATGGGCACGACGTGATCGCGTGTGCCGAGACCGGCACGGGCAAGACAGCCGCGTTTCTCATCCCGATCCTCCAGCGCTTTCTGAAAGAAGCCCCGCCCGTGCCGCAGCGGACGCGCGCCCTCGTGCTCGCCCCGACGCGCGAGCTGGTCGTCCAGATCGAGGATCAGGTGCAGGGGCTCACCTACCACACCCCGGTCTCGAGCGTGGCGGTGTTCGGCGGCGTGCCGATGGATCCGCAGGAGCGCGCCCTGCGCGCCGGCGTCGACATCGTCGTCGCCACACCCGGGCGCTTGATGGATCACATGCGGCACGATTCAGTGGACTTCGGCGTGCTCGAAGTGCTCGTGCTCGACGAGGCCGACCGCATGCTCGACATGGGGTTCTGGCCCGACGTGCAGAAGATTCTGTCGGCGCTGCCGGCCAAGCGTCAGACGCTGCTGTTCTCGGCGACGATGCCGGCCGAAGTGTTGAAGCTCACGCAGGAATTCCTGAAGACGCCGCATTACGTCCAGGTGGGCCGCCGGGGCGGACCGGCGCAGACGATTTCGCACGCGGCCCAAACGGTCGCCTCCGGCGAGAAGACGCAGTGGCTCGCACGCTGGCTGCGTGAGGAAGCCACCGGTCCCGTGCTCGTCTTCTGTCGGACGAAGATTGGAGCCGAGCGGCTCGCCGGCCGATTGAGTGGGCTGGGCATACGCGCGGCGGCGCTGCACGCCGATCGCACCCAGCAGCAACGCATGGCTGCAGTCGAAGGCTTTCGCACCGGCACGTATCCGGTGCTCGTGGCCACGGACGTGGCCGCGCGCGGCCTCGATATCGAGGGCATCGCGCACGTCGTCAATTACGAAGTTCCAGATACGCCTGAAGCGTACGTGCACCGCGTGGGGCGCACGGGCCGGGCGGAAGCCACGGGGAGCGCGCTCACGCTCGTCGCCCCCGAAGAAGTGCGCGCGCTGCGCGCGCTGGAGAAAGCCGTTGGCGTTCAACTCCAATAAGGACCCGAGGGGTCCCGCGACGGATGACGCCGGCGACCCGGGTGCCGCATCCTCGGCGGCCAGTGACGCCAAGGCGCAGTCGAACGGGTTCGTGCGCTTCACGTCCTGCCGCTGGCAGCAGCCACCGGAAGACGGCCGGGAAGCGTTCTGCACGCATCGCGAGGTCAAACCGTACGCCGGCACGAGCGGCTTCGACGCCGACGCGTGGTGTCTCGACTGCCAGTACTACAAGCTTCGCCGCGCGCCGAAAAAGCGCAGCCGGGACGAATACGGATACTAGCTCAATCAGAGAATTCTTTCGCGAGATGGGCCCACTCCCCATTCGGGGCGAGTTCTTGGTACGCCCTCCAGTGGAGTCGGGCTTCCTGTGACTGCCCGTTTTTCTCGAGCGTGACGGCCAGATAGAAGTGGGCGTCGGCGTAGGTCGGGTTGAGGCGCAGCGCTTCGCGGTAGCACTCGCGGGCGTCGACGTAGCGCCCCAGGTCGTGAAAGATGTTTCCGAGATTGAAGTGCGCCTCGAAGACGTCGGGCTCCAGCAGAATCGCACGCTCGTAGAGTGCTTGTGACTCTGCGATCTCGCTGCGCTCGTAGTGAATGTTCGCGAGATTGATCAGCGCGGGCACCAGATCGGGATCGATTTCGAGCGCACGCCGATACGCCGAGAGCGCTTCGTCGTAATGTCCCGGATCACCGTCGTCGAGCCGCGAACCGCGGACGAACTCCAACTCCGCCAGTGACAACTCCGGGGGGCGCGGTGGCGCGTCCATCAGCGCCGCCAGCGGAGGCGGCTCTGGTCGCTTGAGCTGCAGCACTTTCGCCGGCGGCGCTTCCAGACGGAAATCGAACGTCAGTTGCCCGACTCGCGACGCCAACAGACCGCGCAGCACGGCGCGAAAGCTGGCGCCTTCGGCCAGCTCGGCTTCCACCTGCCGAATCACCGCGAGGTCGGCGAAGCTGTAGAACGTTTCACCCTGAACGCGCTGGGCGGGGCGGATGAGGGCCCACTTCTGCATGTACCGCAGACGGTCCTCCCGCAGGTGCTTGCAACGGTCGAGCACCTGACGACGCGACATCATTGCGAGTCCGGGAGTGCCCACGCGCTCCCAACTATAATCCACGGTGATTACTCGTGATATGTCCTTTCCGCATCGAGTCTGGCCGCTCCGATGTCGCGGCCAGGGGATCCGCGCTCCGAGGCTGGTTGTGACCGGTACTCTTCCAGTTCACACAAACCACTAATGCTGCTCGCTGGCGATGTGGGTGGAACAAAAACTTTGCTCGGACTGTTCGAGCGTGCGGATCCCCGTCCGATCCAACGCACGCTTCGAAGCTACCCGACACAATCGTTCGCGCGCTTTCTCGACATCGTCGAAACCTTTGCGCGCGACACGCCACACCGCGGTGATGTTGATGCGGTTGCACTGGGTGTGGCCGGACCCGTCGCGGCCAATCGCGCCAGGCTGACCAACGTGAGGCTCGACGTCATCGGCGAAGAGATCGCCGGCGCCGTCGGTTCACCACGTGTGCGCATCCTCAACGATCTCGAGGCGCTGGCGCTCGCAGTGCCGCTGCTCAGCCGCGAAGAGCACGTGGTCCTTCAGGAGGGCCGCCCGCTCACTGGCGGCAACGCGGCGGTTATCGCCGCCGGCACGGGACTTGGCCAGGCGTTTCTGCATCGGATCGACGGCCGATGGATCCCGCTAGCCACCGAGGCCGGCCACGCCGACTTCGCCGCGCGCACCGATCGTGAGATCGAGCTGGTGCGGATGCTGCGCGAGCGCTACGGTCGCGCGGAGGTCGAGCACGTGCTCAGTGGCCCAGGCGTGATCAACCTGCACCGGTTCACGCACCGCGGCGGGCAGTGCGCCGTCGTCGAGGACATCGAGGATCCCGGTGCGGCCGCGCAGGTCTCGATGGGCGCGCTGAGCGGACGATGTCAGGGGTGCGTCGAGGCGCTGCGAATGTTTGTGAGCGCGTACGGCGCTGAAGCGGGTAATCTTGCGTTGCGCGGCGTGAGCACTGGCGGCCTGTACGTGGGTGGAGGAATCGCGAGAAAGATCCTGCCGTTCATCGAGGACGGCACGTTCATGCACGCGTTCCTGGCCAAGGCGCCGATGACGCCGTTGCTCGAGACGATTCCGGTCAAAGTGATCTTGAACGAGGAGGCTGGCCTGCTCGGCGCGGCCGCCTCAGCCCAATCCCTGTGACCGTAGGGGCCGCCTTCAGCGCGGGCCTGAAAGGACGATCATGGCCGACGAGCCGATGATCCCGCCGTCGCCGCTTCCAGCCTCGTCTGCGAGTGCTCCGACGACTTCCCCTTCGCCCGTCGCCGTACAACTTCAACGCACGCAGCCGTGGGTGCGTTTCCTGGCGATCATGGGATTCATCCTCGCAGGATTCATGGTCCTCACTGGCCTGGCCGTCGGAGCAATCGGGGCCGCGACGGGCAACTACCAGACGCTCGGCATCATGGTGCTCTACCCCATCATGGGCGTCGTCTACGTGTTCCCGTCGATCTTCCTGCTGCGCTTCGCCGACCGCATCAAGACGTTCGTCGCGAGCGGCCAGGAGCAGGACCTGGCTGGTGCCCTCGACGCGCAGCGGTCGTTCTGGAAGTTCGCGGGTATTCTCACCATCGTCTCGATCGTCATGTCGCTGGTGTTCGTGGCGATTGCCGTGATAGTCGGGGTCTTCGTCGGGATGAGTGGACGTTCGTTCGGTGTTTAGTGGAGCTGCGGCACATGGCGACGGAGGAAAGACAATGACTCGATGCGCGCGCGCGCTGATGTTCTTCGTGGTCACCATGCTCGTGACGTCCGGGCTCGCGGCTGCTCAAGGCGAGGGGGGCGGTGCGCCGAAGGTGGTGCCGCCCGGGCCCACCCCGCGGACGGCTGATGGTAAGGTCGACTTTTCCGGGATCTGGTCCGCCGACCGGCGCTTCATCTACGACCTCCACGACGCGCTGAAGCCGGGCGAGTCGCTGCCGCTGCAGCCGTGGGCGCTGAAGACGACGCTCGAACGGCTGTCGAAGGACGATCCCGAAGCGTTGTGCCTGCCGACCGGCGTCCCGCGACAGGCACCGTATCCATGGCGCATCGTGCAGACGAAGACGCACATCTTCTTCCTGTTCGAGGGCAATATTCACAGCTACCGGCAGATCTTCATCGACGGACGGAAGCATCCGCCGGATCCGGATCCGACGTGGTACGGCCACTCGATCGGTCGCTTC
>DASRJR010000154.1:0-5459 GCA_035649395.1 Vicinamibacterales bacterium | reverse complement strand
ATCGCGAGAGGCACCCATGCGAGCATTCCTGACCGAACTCCGTCACGCGGTGCGGCGATGGTCGACGCGGCGCGGTCTCGCCCTCACGGCGATGCTGACGCTCGCGCTCGGCATCGGCGCGACGACGGCGATCTTCTCGGTCGTCGATGCAGTGTTGCTCCGGCCCCTGCCGTGGCATGACGCCGACCGGCTCGTCACAATCTGGCTCACGCGTCCGCAGTGGCGCAACGATCCGGTCGCGGGTGCGTTCTGGAACACCGTTCCGCTGTCGTGGCCGATGGTCCGCGACCTGCGGGAACGCAGTCGAACGCTCCAGGACGTCGCGGTCGGCTTGTCGCCGCGCCAGGCCATCGTCGACGGTGATGTCGCCCAAACCACGCTGCTCTCGTCGGGATTCCTGCCGATGCTCGGGGTCACGCCGTTTGCAGGACGGACGTTCACGCGTCAAGAAGACGAGGGTGCGAGCGATTCGCTGATGATCTCGTACGAAGCGTGGCAACGTCGCTACGGCGGAGCGTCTGCCATCCTGGGCCGGCGCGTGACGATCGACGACGTGCCGATGACGATCGTCGGCGTGCTCCCTCCTCGATTCCACTTCGACGGAGAGCCGGCAGAATTCTTTATCCCGTATGGCACCCGCCCAGCTCGCGAGCGCGAAGCGGGCAACAACCGGTTCTTCGTGGTCGCACGGTTGAAACCCGGCGTCACCGTCACAGAGGCGGCCGCAGAGGTCGAACCGATCCTGCGAGGCGATGCCGATCCGTCGCGCCTGACCTCCCGGGTCACCGCGCTCACCAACGAGCAACTCGGCGCGTCACGTCTGCCGCTGTTGCTGCTGCTGGCCGCCTCGGGATTGCTGCTGCTGATTTCCTGTGCGAACGTCGCGGGACTGCTGCTCGGCGATGCCGGCTCGCGCCGGCAGGAGATCGCCGTTCGATCGACCCTGGGTGCAGGTCGAGGACGGCTGGCGCGGCAACTGCTCGCTGAATGCGTGGTGCTCGCCGCAGGCGGCAGCGCCGGTGGTCTCGCCGCGGCGTGGGTGATGACGCCCGCGCTCGTCGCGCTCGCACCGGCAGGACTCCCACGGATCGAGACCGTGGCCGTCGACGTCAGGGTCTTCGCATTCGCGCTGGTCCTGGCGGCCGTCACGGTCGTCGTGTTCGGCCTCTGGCCGTCGCTCGCGATGTCGGCCGTCGATCCGGCCAACGCGCTTCGCGACCGACGAGGCACGTCGGGCCGCCACGGCGCGCACAGCAGCGTCGTGGTCGGTCAGGTGGCGCTGGCCGTCGTCCTTCTGGTGGGTGCGTCGCTGCTCGGCGAGACGCTCGTCCGTCTGACATCGCAACCAATCGGCTTCAACGCCGAGAACATGATGGTGCTTCGAGTGCGGCCCGTCCGGGCGGGATCGCCGGGGAGTGTCGGGCAGTCGGTTCACTCGCTGCTCGACCGGATCCGATCGATCCCTGGCGTGATCTCCGCGGCGTCGACGTCGGCGGCTCCCTTCGGCGGAAGTTACGGCACCAACGCGCTCGAGGTCGAAGGACGCCCCGGTGAAACCGTCAGTGGCTTCCGACATGCCGTCAGTGACGGCTATTTCGAGACGATGGGGATTCGCGTACTACGGGGGCGAGGATTTGTCGCGGCTGACACGACGTCGCAGCAGCTCGCCTCACCAGCCGCGGTCGGTGACACGCTCAGCGGCACCGGAGTCACCGTCGTCTCCGAAGAGCTGGAGCGGCGGTACTTCAATGGCAGCGCGCTTGGGCGCCGACTGCGGTTCGGCAATACCTGGCTCACGATCGTCGGCATCGCCGCCGACACGAAGCTCCGGGAGTACGTCGAACAGGCCAATCCGTCCTTCTATCTGTTCTCACGACAGATGGTCTATCTGGGTACCGACCAGGTCATCGTTCGGACGACCGACGATCTGGCGGCTCTGGCGCCTGCTCTGCGTCAGGCCGTGGCGACGCTCGACACCCCTCTCGTCATCACACGGCTCGAGACGATGAGCGACCTGATGCGGAGAACCGTCGCGGGCGAGCGGTATCGCGCGTTACTGTCGTCGATCTTTGGTGTGGCCGCGTTGATGCTCGCGTCGATCGGTCTCTATGGACTGCTCGCGCGGACGGTGGCCGATCGTCAACGTGAAATCGGCATCCGCATGGCGGTCGGCGCTCGTCCTGCTCAAGTGCTGGCGCTGGTCGTGCGCGACGGCGGCTGGCTGATTGCCGCGGGTCTGGCCATCGGCGTTCCGATCGCGATCGGCGCCGGTCATCTCATTCGAACGCAGCTGTTCGGCGTCGAGCCGACCGCGGCGCACGTTCTCGCTGGCGCTTGTGCGGTGCTCGGGTCGGCTGCGCTAATCGCGACGCTTGTGCCGGCGCGACGCGCCAGCAGGGTCGACCCCATGAAGACGCTGCGCGCGAATTGATTCCCCTATAATCCGGCTCCATGAACATCGTGGTTCGAGTCGCCGGCGCGCTCGCAATCGCCGCGGCGATTTCTCCATCACTCGGCGCGCAATGGCCGACGTATCCGACCGCAGGCGTGCCGCGCACCGCCGATGGCAAGTTCGATGCGACCGCGGCAGCGCCGCGCACGCCAGACGGCAAGCCGGATCTCAGCGGCATCTGGAACTACGCCGGCGTGCTCGGCTTCCGCGGAGGACCGCCGCCGCCACCGCCGGGCACGCCGGTGCAGGCTACGTTCTGGAACATCGAAGCCGGATTCAAGGAGGGACTGCCGTTTCAGCCATGGGCCGCCGAGTTGCGCAAGCAGCGCATGTCGACTAACAGCAAGGACAACCCCGACGCCGCCTGTCTCCCGCTCGGTCTGATGCAGCTGCACACGCACTCGCAGCCGCGCAAGATGGTTCAGACGAGGGACCTGATCGTCGTCATCTACGAGGCGAACGGCGGCCTGCGTCAGATCTTCATGGACGGCCGTCCCGCCCCGAACAACGATCCACAACCCTGGTGGTTCGGCTATTCGAGAGGCCGTTGGGAGGGCGACACGCTCGTGGTCGAGACCACGGGCTTCCGCGATGACGTCTGGCTCGATGTCAACGGCGCGCCGCTCACATCTGCAGGCAAGCTGACCGAGCGATTCCGGCGCCCGAACTTCGGCACGCTGGAGATCGACATCACGATCGACGACCCGAAGGCGTACACAAAGCCGTGGACCGTCCGCGTCAACCAACGGCTGCTGGTCGACACCGATCTCATCGAGTTCGTGTGTCTCGAGAACCAGAAGTTCGACCCTGTGCGCGCTAAGTAGCGTTGATCGTCAATCTCGCTCACGATTGGACCTCAGCCGAAACTCGACGTCAGCGGCATCATCCAGCGTTCAGCTTGCAGTTCCGCTGCTGAATGCTGAGGATGATGAATGGTGAATCACGAAGAGCAACCGGTTCACCCGGACCCCGGGGCGGTTGAGCGGCAGCGCGCATTCGGGCTGCGCCGTCAACTGCAGTTATTGCGCGCCTTGCGATTGCGCCAACTCGGCTCGCTGCTCTGGCGCGCCTATTCGGATTGGTCGTCCGACGGCGCCGCACGGCTCGGCGCATCGCTCGCCTATTTCACGCTGTTTTCCGTCGGCCCGATGCTCATCGTCGTCACCGGTGTCGCGGGATTCTTCGTCGGAAACGCGGCGGCGAAGGGCCAGCTCGGACCGTGGCTCGAAGGTTTCTTCAGCCGTGAGGGCGCGCAGGCGGCGCAACTCATGCTTCAACAAGTGGCGACACCGACTGGAGGTGTGGTCGCAACCGTCACCGGACTCGTCACCCTTTTCCTGGGCGCGTCGTTTCTGGTGATGCAGCTTCGTCAATCACTGAACATCGTCTGGCGAGTGCAGGAGCCTCCGTCCGAGAACACCGGGATCCTCGCGTCGGTTCGTGGGATGTTGACCGATCGGCTGTATGCATTTCTGCTGGTGGTCGGTGCGGGCCTTCTGTTGTTCCTGTCTCTCGCACTGAATACCACGGTGGCTGCCGCCGGGGCATATTTCGAGGGCGCGCTCCCGATACCTGCCGCGATCCTGCAAGTCGCCAACTTCATTCTCGGTTTCGGGCTGACCACGGCGATGTTCACGCTCGTCTACAAGTTGGTCCCGGATGCGTACGTCGCGTGGGGTGATGCCTGGGTCGGCGCCATGGTGACCGCCCTGTTGTTCAACCTGGGAACCGTCGCGATCTCGATATTCGTGGGGACTGCCGCTGCCGCGTCGGTCTACGGGACGGCGGCCAGTGTGCTGGCGCTGCTGCTGTGGGTCTATTACTCAGCGCAGGTTTTCTTCTTTGGCGCCGAGGTGACGCGGATCTTTGCCGATGAGTACGGCGCCAAGATCGTCCCGCTTCATCGCGCCATCCCCCGCTTCTGGCAGCGAAGGCCAGCATAGCGCGCTAAACCGCGTCCCTCAGTGGATAGCCACACCCAGAAAGTTCGTCGCACGGACGACGTCCGTAATCAGCTCTAAATCCAGTCGGGCCGTGACGGGCTGCGAGTCATCGCAGTTCTGACCGGCGCTGCATGCCCGTGCACGTGGGGTCATATCGGCCCCCGCATTGCACCCGCGAGCCAGATTGCCGTGTGTCTAGATCGGCGAACTCACTCGATTCAACAAGGATATAGAGCATGACGAAGTTCAGTTGGCGGACCGGTCTCCTGGTGGCATCAGCGCTGGCGGTCGCCGGGGCGACGACCTCGTTTGCCAACCACTCATGGGGCGGCTATCACTGGGCCAGGACCAGCAACCCGTTCACGCTGAAGGTCGGGGACAACGTTTCGAGCGCGTGGGATCCTTATCTCAACGAAGCGATTGTGGATTGGAACCAGAGTATCGTCGTGCAACTCACGAAGGTGGCCGGCACGACCAGGCCTCGGCAGTGCCGTCCGACGGCGGGGCGCATCGAGGTCTGCAACGAGCGGTACGGCAACACCGGCTGGCTCGGCATCGCGCAGATCTGGCTTGATGGCGACCACATCACGCAGGCCATCACGAAGCTGAACGACACGTATTTCAATACATCGACCTACAACAAGCCGGAATGGCGACGACTCGTTACGTGTCAGGAAGTCGCCCATGACTTCGGACTCGACCACCAGGACGAGAACTTCGACAACCCGAATCTCGGGAGCTGCATGGACTACACGAGCGCTCCGCTGGGCCCGCCCAGCAACGAGCACCCGAACCTGCATGATTTCGAGGAGCTCGTCGACATCTACACGCATGTCGATAGCGGCACCACGGTCGGGAGCGCCCTGCCCAACGCAATGCCGCCCGCAATGGGACAGATCGACTTCGAGAACCCGTCCCAGTGGGGACGGCTGGTTCGCGCGAGCGCAAACGGGCGCGTCCAGGTGTTCGAGCTCGATTTCGGACGCGGCCACAAGGTCGTGACCCACGTCTTCTGGGCGGACCCGGACCGCGATCGTCACTAGCGTCGAACGCACAGCACATCA
>DASRJR010000153.1:0-4636 GCA_035649395.1 Vicinamibacterales bacterium | reverse complement strand
AGACGATCTCTTCGTGTCGATCGATGGTGGTGAAACCGTCGGCACGACTGAACGTGGTGACGCTGCCGGAGCCCTGTCCCATCGGATACGCAACGAAGGGTCCGGCTTCTTGCCCGCCATAGCCTTGGCGAAGGTGGGCAGCCGGACCTTCATCATCCGGCGCTTCGACGAGTCCCACGAGCAGATACTCGGTCCGGCCGATCTCGCTGTTCACTTTCACAGCCAGCCGCGCCTGCACGGTGGCGCGCGCCTCGTGCGTGCGGCCAGCCATCGCCGACAGCACCGGTGCCACGAACTCGTGAAACGTGAAGATGGCAGACGTCGGGAAGCCGGGGAGCACGACGACCGGGCGGCCGCGCGTGGCGGCGAGGCAAATCGGCTTGCCCGGCTTCAGCGCCACACCGTGCGCGACGATGCCGGGATCGGTCAACTCCGCGACGACGCGGTAAGAGATGTCGCCGGCGCCTTTGCTCGTGCCGCCTGAGAGCAGCACGATGTCGGCATCTTCGATCGCCTCGTGGACTTTCGAGCGCAGCGCCTCGACCTCGTCGCCGACGATCCCGAGACGTCGCGGCTCGCCACCGAGCTCGCGCACGGCGTCGGCGAGCACCTGTGCGTTCGAATCGTAGATGCGCGCCGGCTGCATCGGTGTGCCGGGCGCAATGATCTCGTCGCCGGTCGAGAGGATGGCGACGACCGGTTTGCGAAAGACCTCCACGCTGGCCACGCCGATGGCGGCCAGGACGCCGGTGTCGCGGCTGGTGAGGACAGTGCCGCGCCGCAGCACGGTTTCACCGGCAGTGATGTCCGTTCCCGCGAAGGAAACGCCGCTTCCGGCGATGACTGCCCGGCGCACGTCAAGGTCGAGGTCGGCGGTATCCGCGTGCTCCACCATGACGACCGCGTCAGCGCCGCGCGGGACCATGCCGCCGGTGGCGATCGCGACCGCCACGCCGCGCCGCACGATTGTCGAAGGCACGATGCCGGTGTGGATGACTTCATCGGCCAGACGAAGCCGGCGGGGAACTTCCTCAGACGCGCCGAACGTGTCCTCGGCGATGACCGCGAAGCCGTCGACGTTCGAGCGATCGAACGACGGCACGTCAACTGGGGCGACGACGTCCGCCGCGAGGACGCGGCCGAGCGCGGCCTCGAGATCGACCGGCTCGACGCCACGCGGCGCCATGTCAACCGCGTCACGGAAGCGGCGCTCCGCTTCGTCGCGATCGAGCACCTGCAGAAATTGCTCTTGATCGCGGGGGCCTTTGGCGAACGGCTGCTCACGCATAGAGCCACACGTCCACGTCGGCACCGGTGGGAAAGCCTTCGCTGTCGTCGCCGACGATCACGAACCCATCGGCCCGGGTCGTGGACGACAGCACGGAGGCGCCGGCGACGGCCATCGGTTCGGCGCGCGCGCCCGTCCCGAGCGCAGTCGAGGGGGCAATCCGCACACGCGCGTAGTCGAGACGGCCGATCGGCGAGCTGATCTTCCGCGCGAGTGTCGCCCGCACTTTGCGGTACGGCCATTCCTTCGGCCGTCCGCCGAGCGCGCGGATGGCGCGGCCGGCAAAGAAGTCGTAGGCGCACAGTGCCGACACAGGGTTGCCAGGCAGCAGGAAGATGAGCCGCCCGCCGATCGTGCCCATGCCGGTGGGACTGCTTGGTCGCATCGCGACGCCGTGGACGGCGAGCGTGCCGTCTCGTGCCACGAGTGTTGGCGCCAGGTCCTCGATCCCGACGCTGGACCCGCCCGAGACGATGACGATGTCGGCGTCGGCGTGAAGGGCGGCGCGAATGGCGTCATCGTCATCGCGCACGAGGCCAGGAAAGTCGACGATCGCACCGTCGCGCTCGGCGAGCGCGGCGAGCATCGGACCGTTGGCGTCTGTGATCTGAAAACCCCGCGGCCGCGATCCCGATGGCAGCAGCTCGTTGCCGGTGATCACCAGCCGCACGCGGGGTCGCCGGATCACCGACACACGATCCGACCCGATCGAACTGATCACGCCGACATCCTGCGGCCGCAGGACACGGCCGGCGTCGAGGACCGTGGTGCCCGCCACAATGTCTTCACCACGGTGCCCGACGTTCTTTGCCGGTGACACCGTCGCGATGGCCATGACGCAATCGGGCGCGTCGTGGCCGGCTTCAACCGATTCGGCCGGAAGAACGGCGTCGCTGCCCGCTGGCATCGGCGCGCCGGTCATGATGCGGACCGCCTTGCCGCGGCCAATGGCACGCGGGAACGGCGAGCCCGGCAGCGCGTCGCCGATCACGGTCAGCGGAACACGGTTGTACGGCGTGGCTCCTTCGGTGGAATCGGCGATGACGGCATAGCCGTCCATCGTCGCCCGATCGAATCCTGGAATGTCGAGGTCGCTCGTGATCGGGGTCGCGAGCACGCGACCAGCGGCCTCTCGCAACGACACGTCTTCGGCCTCGAGCGTGCGAAGCTGCGAGTCGAGCCATTCGAGCGCTGCCGCGACGGTATGCCGGCGTGCGAATCCTTGCATTCGCACGTCCTGGGCGGCGCGTGGGGTGTTGCTAGTGCTCACCTGGCGTAATTCAGAATGCAAAATTCAGAATTCAGACCCGCGCGAGTTCGGCGCCTTCATTGTCTGCATTCTGCATTCTGAATTCTGCATTACTCGCGAACGGCGTCCATTTGATCCGCCAGCAGTGTTCCGCCTCCGAAGCTCATTCGCTCGGGGACGTCGCCACCGCTGGTTACCTTGACCGCGCAGTACTTGAACTCGGGGATCTTGCCAAAGGGGTCGAGTACCGGGTTGGTCAGCATGTTCGCCGCTGCCTCGTAGAAGCAGAACGGCACGAACACCGCGCCGCGCGGCGTACCATCGTCGGCTCGCGCGTAGAGCGAGATGCTGCCGCGGCGCGACTCGATCGTCAGCACGCCACCGGGCTCGATGCCGAGATTCGCGAGGTCCAGCGGATGGACCGACGCGACCGGCTCGGGCTCGATGTAGTCGAGCGTCGAGGCGCGCCGCGTCATCGACCCGGTATGCCAGTGCTCGAGCTGCCGCCCGGTGATCAGCACCATCGGGTACTCGGCATCGGGACGCTCGGCCGCCGAAATGAGATCCGCTGGGACGAACTTGCCGCGTCCGGTCGGCGTCGGAAACGCGTCGATGAACACCACGGGATCGCCCGGGTCGCCCTCTTTCACGCACGGATAGGTCACCGACGATTGCTCTTCGAGACGCTCCCACGTGATGCCGGCGATCGAGTCCATGCACTGCCGCATCTCGTTGAACACCTCGCGGGCGTGCGTGTAATTCCAATCGAGGCCGATCCGGCGCGCGATCTCGACGATGAGCCACAAGTCTTCTCTCGCATCACCTGGTGGCTCGATCGCCTTGCGTCCGAGCTGCACCATGCGATCCGTGTTCGTGACGGTGCCGACCTTCTCCGGCCATGCCGTCGCGGGCAGCACGACATCGGCCAGATAGGCCGTTTCGGTGAGGAAGAGGTCCTGCACCACGACGTGGTCGAGCGTCGCCATCGCCTCGCGTGCGTGATCGACGTCGGGATCGGACATGGCCGGGTTCTCACCCATGATGTACATCCCGCGAATCTCGCGCCGCTTCGCTGCGTTCATGATCTCGACGACGGTGAGGCCGGGTTCGGGATCGAGCGTCGTGTTCCAGAGCTTCTCGAAGCGCTCGCGCGCCGCGGGCGTGTTCACGCGCTGATAGTCCGGGTAGAACATCGGGATCAGTCCTGAATCCGACGCGCCCTGGACGTTGTTCTGCCCGCGCAGCGGATGCAGTCCAGAGCCGGGCTTGCCGATCTGTCCCGTCGACAGCGCCAGCGCGATCAGGCAACGCGCGTTGTCGGTGCCGTGGACGTGCTGCGAGATCCCCATACCCCAGAGGATGATCGACGCCTTCGACGTGGCGTAGAGACGCGCCACCTCACGAATCGTCTTCGCGTCGATGCCGCAGATCGGCGCCATCGCCTCGGGCGAGAACTTCTTCACGTTCTCGGCGAGCGCCTCGTAGCCTGCGGTGCGTTCGCGCACGAAGTTCTGATCGACCAGCCCCTCGCTGACGATCACGTGGAGCATCGCGTTCAGCAGCGCGACGTCGGTGTCGGCGTTGAACTGCAGGTAGTAGCTCGCGTGCCGGGCCAGATCGCTGCGGCGCGGGTCGGCGACGATCAGGGTCCGTCCTGCCTTGGCGGCGTTCTTGATCCAGGTTGCCGCCACCGGGTGGTTGACCGTCGGGTTCGCGCCGATGAGGAAGATCACCTCGGCGTTGACGACATCGCGCACCTGGTTCGAGACCGCCCCGGAGTTGATCCCTTCCATCAGCGCGGCCACGCTCGACGCGTGGCACAAACGCGTGCAGTGATCGACGTTGTTCGAGCCGAACCCCGTGCGCACGAGCTTCTGGAAGAGATAGGCCTCTTCGTTCGTCCCCTTGGCCGACCCGAAGCCGGCGAGCGCGCGCTTGCCGTATTTGTCGCGAATGTCGCGCAGACCGTTGGCGGCGACGTCGAGGGCTTCTTCCCACGTCGCTTCGCGGAACACCTCGTGCCACTTCTCGGGATCGACGGTGAAGTCCTTGTGCTTCGGCACGTCCTTCTTGCGGATCAGCGGCGTGGTCAGCCGATG
>DASRJR010000152.1:0-23767 GCA_035649395.1 Vicinamibacterales bacterium | reverse complement strand
GCTTGTCCGAGCAGCACGTGCACCGTGTAACGCCGCTCCTTCCCGGACGGGAACGTCTTGGGGTCGAGATTGAATCCCAGGTCGACGCGAACAGGCCCGGCCGGTGACCGATACAACACGCCGAACCCGGCGGCCGGACGCAGATCGGTGAAGGACAGATCGCTGGCGCGGGGAAAGACGTTGCCGGCATCGATGAACCCGGCGCCCTGCAGGCGCCCGAACAGGTTCACGCGCAGCTCGCTGTTGAGGACGATCACGCCGCTGCCCCCTGTCGGAAAGCCGCTGGGCGTGATCGTGCGCTCGTTCACCAATCGATCGAGCGTGAACCCGCGCACGCTGGTATCGCCGCCGGCGTAGAACCGCTCGCTCGCCGGCAGGTCGCTCAAGTCCTCTCCTTGCTCGATCGTCTCGAAGCCGTGCGCCAGCCCGACGCGGGCGCCCAGCGCGAGGACGACCCGGCGCGGCATCGGCAGCCGCCGGTAGATGAAGCCCTGGAAGTAGCTCTTGATGAATCCAACCTGCGATCCGATGGCGCGCGCGGCCAGGTCCCCGGTCAGAATCCCCAGCGTCCCGATCGACGGGTCGAGCGCGTCGTCCCTGGAATCGCGACTCAGCGACCCGGAGAACTTCGACAACCGCACCGAGGGAAACACCCGGTCGATCTCCGGCTTCTCCGCAAGATCCTGAATGTCGAACAGCTCGGTACGTTGGAGCGAATAGAAGCCGCTCAGCGTATAGATGCGGGCAGCCGGCAGGTTCGCCTGCGCGCGAATCTCACGCCGGCGAAAGTTGAAGCTGGTCCGCCGCGCCTGCTCGAGGATGCCCTGCACCTGCAGCGTCGAGCGCAAACCGAAGATGCGCGGCTCCTCGTAGCTCGGAACGACCCGGTATTCGTAAAAGCCGTTCGCACTCACGGCCGGCGCGTTCGGATCGGCCGGCGCGTTCGGATCGGACGGTGCTGGAGTCTGGGTGAATTGGTCCCGCGTTCGCAGGCTGAGGCGGGTGTAGAGATTGACGGTGCGGTTCTTGCCGAACAGATTGCGGCGGCCGATCTGGAAGAAGCCACGCGGCGTGACCTCGAACACGTCCTCGGCCAGCCCGTTGGGCCCCGTCCGCGAGACGAAGCCACCCTCGACACCGCCGCCCAGGCCGAGGACCCGCGCCGGGGCCTCCTCCACCTGGACGAGAAGATCCCGCCGCGGCTCGCCGCCGTGTGCCACCGGTTCGATTGAGGCGCGACGGAACAGCCCGAGGCCGTACAGTCGCGCCCGGCTCTCGGCCAGCGCGGCCTCGCCGAGCGGATCGCCCTCGTGCAGCACGAGCTCCCGCTCGATGGTGCGCGTGCTGGTTCGCCGGTTTCCAGTGATGATGATGTGATCGACGCGGACCAGTGGTCCTTCGTTGATCGTGTAGTGCACGTTGACCTGCGTGTCGCTCTCCGCGAACATCGGCTCGCTCGTCACCGACACGCTTTCGTAGCCGCGGTTGCGATACTCGGTCGCGATGCGATCGCGATCGGCCACCATCTCGCCGGCCACATAGCCTCGACCAGGTGACACGACTGTCAAGCGCTGCAGGTCGGCCTCGGGTACGACCGTGTTGCCCTCGAACGTCACCGTGCGCACGACGCTGCGCGGTCCTTCGTTGATGGCGAACATCACCTCGATGCCACGGTCCGGGTCACGCAGGTTGTCCGGCAACGCGACGAGATCGTTGAGCTTGACCTGCGCCCGCGTGAAGCCGCGAGCCCGGTAGGTGTTCTGAATCGCCGCGCGGCCCGCCTCCGCGGTGGCGCGCACGTAGGATTCACCAGTCTTCAGGCGCACCAGCTCCTCGAGCTGTGCGGCGGGAATCGATATGTTGCCGTCGAACCGCAGGTCACGCACCACATAGCGCGATCCACGCTTGACGTTGAACGTGATGACGAGCTCGCCATCGCGTTCGTCGCGGGTGAACGCCGCGCTGGCGTCGCGGTAGCCGCGTTCGTGCAGGTAGTTCTCGATCGCGCGTTGTGCGTCCTCGAGCAGATCCTCGTCCGCCGACCCCTGCTCCTGGACTGGAACGAGTTTTTCCCGTTCGTTCTGGGGTAGCGGATCGCCGGCAAAGGCAATCGTCACCAGCGGTCCGCGCGTCAAGCTGACGAAGACGATGGCGCCGCTGTCGTCGAACTGCACGCCACGGCTGGCGCGCGCCTCGTAGAAGCCGCGCCGCCGCATCCGGTTCTCCCAGGCCTGCAACTCGCGCTGGATCTCGTCCTCGTCGTAGGGCTGACCCTGTTTGATGTTCGGGACGTCGACGATGGTTGCCTTGCCCTCGGCGTCGCGCTGCTCGATGCGGAGCAGCGTGATCGGCGAACGCATGCCGGCCTGGACGTCGAACGTCAGCGTGGCCCGATCGGGATTGTGCGTCGGCACCACCTTCGGAGTGACCTTCGCGGTGCGATAGCCGCGCCGCCGCAGCTCGGTCACCAGCGCGTCCCGGGCTTCGTCGACGTGTCCCTCCGTCGGCACGCCGCGATAGCGCTCGGTGAGCGTCTGGCGCAGGTCGCTTTCGGAGAGGCCGGTCATCCCGGCGAACTCGACGCGGTCGATCGGGTGCAGCGGCACCAGGCGCCAGGTGACACGGACGCCGCCGGTCACCATCTCGCTCACCGGCTGCACGTCCTCGAACCGATTCAGGCTGATCAGGTGCGTGAACGTCTCCTTCACGTCCTGCATCGAGAGCGGCTGTCCGACACGGGTTTGAATCAGTGACGTGATCGCAGGATCGGTGACCGGCTGCCCTTCCTGCTCCACCTGCACCGCGACAATGGGTTGATCGAGGCCGGGCGGTCCCGCCGCAGTCTGGGCGAGGGCGATCGTGCAATGCAACAGGACAAATGCAAAATGCAAAAGGAGAACAGCAGCCGGGACCGGCAGGAGGCGCATCAATACGTCTTCCGGATCTGCCAGTCGAGCGCGTAGGTACCGTCCTCGTTGCGCGACAGGATCCAGGAGAACTGGTCGGTCTGGTCGTATTCGAGCACGATGATCTGATCGCGGGTCGCCGAGGAGCTCAGACTGCGCGAATACATCAGCGACACGCGATCCGAGACGCGCTTGAAGATCGTGACGCGCGCCCCCGGCTCGAAGCGCGTCGACTGACCGGTCGGGTCGTTGAGCGACGGCGTGATCTGCACGGTGTCTACGCCGAGCCCCTTCTCGACGGCCCGACTCACTTCGTCCACCCCGGCCAAGCCGGTCAACGCGCGGGCGGCCTGCTCGGCCGCAAGCCGCTGCTGCGGCGTGTACTGGGCCGTGTACTGACCCAGTTCGACATTTCCGCTCGGCCTCACATCCCCGGCCACGAGCGCCAGCACATCGCCTTCAGGTAGCGGCGGGTCGGAGCTGAGCGAGAGATTGCTCAACCGATCGCGCGGGCCCGCGGCGCGGACGGTGACACGATATGTTTCCCCGGGCACACGAATACGCGTCTCCGCTTCGACGTCGAAGAACGGATCGATCCGTGCCGGGTTGTTGAAGTCGACGGTGCCTCGCGTGAAGACGAATTTTTTCGCAAACACGAGCGCTTCGCCACGCTGGACCTCGACTCGGCCAAGCAGGATCGGGCGATCGTAGGTGCCGCGCAGCTGCAAGTCGGCGTCGGCGGTGATCCGCAGCGTGTTGTTGCGCACCTGCAGCGTGCCAGGGGCGACAATGCGGATGTCGTAACGAATCGGCACGGTGGGTGCGGTCGCAGGCCCGGGCGCCGCCTCCGCGTTGTCGTCGCCGCCGGTCAAACTCAAGAATCCGCCGCTTCCTCCGAACGCCTGCGTATAGACCGCATCCTTGACGTTGACGAGCCCCGACAACGTCGCGTCCTCCATCGTCCCCTGCAACGACAACGTGGCGTCGACGAGCGACTGCCGCATCCCCTCGGGGAATCGCAGCTGCATGTCAGTGCCGGTCATCGTCACGTTCAGCCGCCCGGGCAGATAGCCGTCCTTGTCGATACGCCCGCCAAAGCGGACGTCGCCGCGGGCGAGCTGACCGGTGAGGCCGTCGAGCGTCACGCCTCTCGAATCGAACTGAACCGATCCGTTGATCTCCTCGAGGGCGTGCGGGAGCGGGAAGTAGCGGATGCGTCCCTTTTCGATGGTGAGCTGACCGTTGGCCGCGGGATTGCGAAGCGGACCCTCGAGCGTGGCCGACAGGTTCGCCGTGCCGGTGCTCTTGATGTTGGAGATGAACCCCTGGAGCACAGCCAGGTTCGCGTCTCCGCTCGCCTTCACGGCAACCGTCTCGTCGTGCAGGTTGGCGCGCCCAATCACGTCGAGCTGCGTGTCCTGCCCCTCGAGACGCATGTCCTTGATATCCACCGAATGACGATCGAGCGCGATCCGGATCGGCCGCGCGTTGTGCAGCGCGTAATCGAACAGCCGCAGATCGAGCTTGTCGACGGTCGCGTCGACGAGCAGACGATCGATGTCCTTCAGCTCACCGCGGACGAACAGCGATCCGCTCACGACCGCCGTCGTGAACGGTGACAGGCGAGGCAGGTAGATGCGGACATACGGGTCGAGCGACGTCTCCGCCACGTTGAACGTGAGCTGCGCGTCCATCTGCTCGTTCATCGCGATTCGGCCGACGCCGTCGACGGCAAGTCGGGGCGAGGCCGCCGAGACCTGAACGTTCATCGTCTCGTTCGCCACGTCGAGCGTACCCGACACCTGGCCCAAACCTTCGTCGCCGACGAACACGTCGGTCAGCGTCAGCTTCACCTGATACTTCGGCGATTCGAACGACCCCGCACCAGCCGCGTAGAAGGTGAGCGTACCGGCAATGGGCACCTGCAGCGACTTGGCCGCCGCGATCGATTCGACGGGCACGTTCCGGCCGTCGAAGCTGAACCCGTACGTGCCGTTCCAATTGATATTGGCGCTGCCGGTCCCGCGGCCCCCGCCCTTGGTGACGACAAGATTCTCGAGCCAGGCCCCGTCGCCTTCAAGACGCACGTTGGCCGTCGCGCTGTCGATGGGCTCGCCGTAGATCGTGCCCTCGACGATCTGCAGCGTGCCCATGCCATGCGGCCGCAGGTAGTCGCCCAGGATCTGGAATTGACCCGATAGCGTGCCGTCGATCTGGTATTCGTCGATGTTGAATGCGTGACGGAGGTCAGCCGCGGGACGCTGCTTGATGTCGACGCGCGCATCGATCTCGGGGCCACCATCCTTCCGCGGGAACCCGAGCGAGTACCGCCCGGTGGTCGTGATCGTCGACGGGCCTGACGTGATCACTACGTTCGTGACATCGGCGTAGCTGTTCTCGATCACCGCCGACCCGCGTACGCTTCCCCAGACGACGCTCCAGGCGCGAATCTGCTCGCCGGCAAACTCGCCCTCGATCCGCGGACGACGGAACTCGCCCAGCATGATGCCGTCGAACGTGCCGTAGCCGCCGATCGGTATGACGCCGGTCTTCGATCCGAACGCCGTCAGGATGCCGGCAAACAGGCGATCGCTCTCCTGCCAGTCGGAGCTGGACACGTGGAACGGAAGGCGCGAGTTCGTGCCGTAGCTCGTGCTGCCCTTGATCTCGACGTAAGTGGAGTCGGTCGCCAGCGTCGCGTCGGTCACCTCGATCGTGTTGGGACCGTAGGCATACGCGATCTGACCGGCAACGGGCACCGGCTCGAACGGCGTCAGCGGGCTGAATGGGCCCATGTCCGGACCACGAGCCTGCCGCGCGGTGATGCGCGCCGTCGGCATCTCGCGCGTCATCACGACCGCGCCCTCGGGAGCGGTCAGGCGCACCTCGCCCCGAGCGCGATGACCGGCACCGTAGCGCCCGACTGGCCACTCGAGGAGATTGCGGCCCGACGCGCGCCCGGTGAACTTGATGCCGTTCAGCTCGAACAGGTCGCTGATCGTCGCGACGTCGACGTTCGTGTAGTGCGCGTCGAACGTCGCTTCCGTCGGTACGTCCTTCTTGCCGAGCGGCGCCATGCGATAGGTGAATTGCGAGGTGCCGCCGTACGCCCCCGCGCTCGCGTCCGTCACCTCGAGCTTGTCGGGCGTCCAGCGAACCTCGCCGCGAAGGTTCTGGAATCGATATTTGTTGACGCCGGCCTGAACGCTCGAGAAGTCCCCCTTCAGCTCGCGCCCCGTGCGCGGCGGCTCGCCGGCAACGAGCGTCTCCTTGAACATGTGGTAGGTGCCACTGAACTGGCCCGTCCCGCTCAGCGAGAACGAATCGCCGGGGAAGAAGATCTCCCGCATCTTCGGGAAGTCGATCGTCGACTTCACCTGGAACATCAACTCGGGAAACCGCGAGAGATCGACGTCGCCGTTCATGACCGACGTGGTGCCTTCAGTCGCCAGATCGATGCGGCCGAAGATCACCCGGCTGCCGTCGATCTTGAAGTTCGACGTCATGTCGGCACGGAACGGCAAGTACTTCTGAATGGCGACCAGGCCGTCGGCGAACTGCGCGGTCCCGCGGTAATCGGTGCCGAGCTTCGTGACGATGACCTCGAGGTTGCGCGTGACGATCGCCCACGGCGTGCCGTAGTCCTGATACGCGACCTCACCACGGTGCGCCCGCACGTACTGGAGCGTCGTCGTCCACACGCTGCGCGGCCCTCGTCGCTCACGGGTAAAGCGCGGGAAGTTGTGCTTGCCGCTCGGCAGCGTTTCGATGTTCATCCGCCAGTCGCTCATTTCGATCGAATCGAACACGACGCGGCGATCGAACAACGTCCGCCAGGGCATCGAGACGACGATGCGCTTGGCCGTGAGAAAGGGGATGTCGTCGGGCTCGAGCCCTTCGATGCGGAGGTCGTGCACGATGTACGACCCGTCCCACAGTCGCATCTCGAGCTTGCCGATGTGCATCGGCCGTTCGATGTATTTCGATCCCTGCTGCTCGGCAATCTCCCTCAGCGCCGGACCGATGTCGACGGAAATGGTGGTGACGATCGCCACCGCAAGGATGACGGCCAGGACGACCACGACGCGGCGGATCGCGCGCTGCACTTTCAGCGTCACAGGGTGACGGAACGGTGAGAGTAGAGAGGAGAAACGCATTTACTCGACCACGACCAGCACCGTATTGGCTTCGACCGACATCCCCTCGGCGACCTCGACCGAGGCGACCGTTCCGTTCCTCGTCGCGCGAAGCTCGTTCTCCATCTTCATCGCTTCGACGACGACGAGCCCCTGGTTGGCCACGACGGCATCACCGCGCTTCACGAGCACCTTGACGATCCGCCCGGCCATCGGCGCCACCACCTGACGTGCGCCGGGCCCTCCAGCGGCACCGTCGCCCTGCTGGCGCCGGACGCGATCGGGGAACGACACCCTCACGCGGCGGCCGTCGACGTGCACAATCTGTTCGCCGCCGCGCTGCGGCTCGAAGGCGATCTCGTAACTCCTGGCCGCCCCCAGACTCGCATCAGCGCCGAATAGCAGCGACCAGCGCCCGTCGACACGCCGCAGACTGGCCGCCATCGGCCGTCCGTCGATCGTGACGGCCCAGCGATCGTGCGTCGGACGCACCTCAATCGTACGTCGCGTTCCGCCCGCTTCGACGTCGAATGTCACTCGCGAAGACCCTCGAGGCGCCCCTGCCGTTTCCAGCCGTCGGCCCAGCTCGGAGTCTCCGTCGTCCCTGCCCTGAGCGAGCGAGGCGAGGCGAAGGGGCGGTTCGTCGCAGATCCATGGGTCGGTGACGCGTCGGCCCGGCCCGCCGACGTCATGCGCGCCAGGCATGCGGCGACGGCTGCGACCTCCGCGAGCGACACGTCGATGCCGTCGCTGAATCCGCTAGGGCGCTGCTGCAAAAGCTCGTCCAAGAAGCTCGTGTGGATGCGCCCATCGAGAAAGGCCGGTTGTTGCAGCATCCAGTGGAAAAACGGGACGGTCGTCCGAACACCGATGACCTCGTACTCCAGCAGGGCCCGGCGCATCCGCGCGATCGCTTCCGCGCGGTCGGTACCCCACGCGATGAGTTTCGAGAGCAGTGAGTCGTAGAACGTCGTCACCTCCGTCCCCGCTTCGACCCACCCGTCGTCGCGAATGCCAGGACCGGCTGGCGTGCGCAACGCCGCGATCTTCCCCGGCGAGGGGAGGAAGCCGACATCGGGGTCCTCGGCGTAGACGCGGCACTCGATGGCATGGCCGAGCGGAGCCAGCAGCCGTTCAGATGACAGCGTCAGCGGCTCGCCGCGGGCGATCCGAATCTGCCATTGCACCAGGTCGACGCCGGTCACCATCTCAGTGATGGGATGCTCGACCTGGATGCGGGTGTTCATTTCGAGGAAGTAGAAGGCGCCGTCGTCATCAAGCAGGAATTCGATCGTTCCGGCGTTGGTGTATCCGGCCGAGCGGGCCACGGCCGCGGCGGCCTCCGCCAGTCGCGCACGCACCGGCGGAGTTACCGCCGGTGAGGGTGTCTCCTCGATGACCTTCTGATGACGCCGCTGGACCGAGCATTCGCGCTCGACGAACGGCAAGACGCGGCCGTGGTGATCGGCCAGGAGCTGTACTTCCACGTGCCGCGGGCGTACGAGCCGCCGTTCGAGGTAGATCGCGGCGTCGCCAAACGCTGCACTCGCTTCCGAGCGCGCGGCACGCACTGCGCTCGCGAGGTCGCCAGCCTTCTCGACCAGGCGCATCCCTTTGCCACCACCACCAGCGACCGCCTTGATCATGATCGGGTAGCCGATCGACTCGGCCGCACGAACGATCAGATCGTGCGGTGTGTCGAGGGGCAGCGAATCCTCAGTGCCCGGCACAACGGGAACGCCGGCCGCTATCGCCGTGCGTCGGGCCGCTGTCTTGCTGCCCATGAGCGTGATCGCCTCTGGCGAGGGACCGATGAACGTCAGCGTCGCCTGCCGGCACGCGGCGGCGAAGTCCTCGTTCTCCGCGAGAAAACCGTAGCCAGGGTGGATGGCGTCGGCGCCGGTTGCGCGTGCGGCTTCGAGGATTGGCTCGATGCGAAGGTAGCTATCGGTTGCGGGATTCGGTCCGATGGCGACCGCTTCGTCGGCCATGCGCACGTGGCGTGCGGTGCGATCGCATTCCGAGTAGACCGCCACCGTCGGCAGGCCCAGGTCGCGGCACGCGCGAATGATGCGCACCGCGATCTCCCCGCGGTTGGCGATGAGCACTTTTCGCACGATCTGCGCAATTCTAACGTAGGGCCGTCGCTCTGGAGTGAACGGAGGTTACGGCGCATCGACGATGAGCACCAGCATCCGTTCGTCGAATGGAAGGCGGACCTGATGCTCACCGGGAGGCACGGTGAGTGCGCTCACCTGCGTCGCGGTCGAGGCGCGCGAGATCTCCACGGTCGCAGGGGTCGAGACCCGAACTCGAATGTACGCCTTGGCCGGCAACGCGGGCTGCACCCAGACCGCGGTCGCGGCACTGCCTTCGACGATCGTCGGGGTCGAGATCTCTTCGGCGTAGCTGAAACGGCGAGCCGCCGCCTCACGCACGTAGCGCGCGTCGCGTCCCAGCCGCTGCAAGAGCGGCGTGAGGTGAGCGCGGCGGCTGACCGTCCACGACACGTCGGGACTGGGATCGAACCGAAACGCCGGCTGGTTCGGCGCGACCACGAACCGCGCGCCGTTGGCGTAACAAAGCGCGCCTGCCGCGACGCACTCGGCGGGCGCCTGGCGTGGTTCGCACGGAAACGGCCACCACGTTTCCGCACCGTCACCGCGAATCAACGCTTTGCTGCAGCCGGTGATCGCAATCGGCACTGGGGGCACGCCATCGACGCCGCTGACACGTTCGGCGAACACTTCGGGAAGCGGATTATCGAGCCACGGCCACCGCGTCCAGATCATCGTTGCACCGAGACTGGGCGTGCTGCCGCCGCGATCGACTAACTCCGGCCGGAACGCATACCACGAGGTCGAGACGACCAGCATCAGGCCAAGCGCCATGACGAGCGGCCGCGAACGAGAGAGCAGACCCGTTCCAGGCGCGACGAGCGGCACCGTGCAGGCGATCAACCACAACGCGTACCGGCTCATGCCAGGCGATCCGCCGTGATTCAGGTTCACCGGCCGCGAGACGACGATCAGCATGACGACGAAGAGAAGTCCGACGAACGTGCGTGTGCGTCGGGGCTGTCCGGCGAAACCGACCAGCGCGAGCGCGACCAGTACAGGTGCGTATGGCACAACACCGAGGTTGGGATCGACCAGCACCGTCAGCAGCGTGCGCACGCTCGGCATGCCACGTTCGACCGTGCCGGCAAGCGGCGACCACGTGCCGAGATGCCAGCCGTAGTACGCCGAGGGAAGCGCGGCGATGAGCGCGGCGGCGGCAAGCGCCGCAAACGGCACCCCACCTCTGGGCCGGCACACGACGACGTAGACGACGACGGCGCCGAACACCGGCAACAGCCCGGAGTTTTGCGCCGCGGCGAGCGCCGCGGCGATCAGCGCGAGCGCCGGCTGCGACTCGACGAGCGCAACCGCCCCCGCGATCAGGACGAACAAGAACACTTCGGCGTGAGCCTTGTCGGTCCACCAGATCAACGGACCTGCAACGAGGAGCGCCGCCACGAGCGCATGCCGTTGTGCGATGAGCCACCACGACAGCAAGAGGAGAAGCGCGCCGTTGAACACCGTGAAGGCGTGATTCGGATGAACGCCAAGCGCATCGGTGACGGCGACGATGGGCGCGACGAGCACGGAAAACAGCCAGAAGTGCGGAAAGTCCTGCCGTCCGTCGAATCCGATGAGCGGCTGATCGAGCGACGCGACGGAGAAGCCAGGCGTGGCCTCGAATCGTGTGACCAACTCGCGACGCTCGTCGGGCGATAGTGCCGGCGGCCGGCCATGCGCAACGTTGATCGCCATCGCAAGGTATTCGGCGCCGTCGCCGACACGGCGAGGCAGGGAATCGGTGGCGGCCGTCACGAGCACGAGCGCCAGCGACAGCAGGGCGATCGGCGCGCGCGCTCGCAATCTCGGCGTGATGAATACCGCGACCAGCCACACGAGCGCCGCCTGCAGCGCGACGCGTGAAGGATCGGTGGCGGAGATGCGGATCGGACCGAGCGCCAGGCGTACGCCGCCGAGCACCAGCGCGACGCACGCGAGCGCGGCCAGCACGGCCGCTACGACACTGAGCGTGCGGCCGAGTACCTGGACGATGCGGCCGGCCGGTGCCTCGCTCACTGACTGCTCCACAACACCTTCGGCCATTGCCAGACCACGACGTCGATGACGATCTGGATCACGACGAACACACGCGCCACCGTCGGCAGCGCCTGAGCGGCCGTGAACACGGCAACGGCGAGCAGCGGCACGATCGGCACGATCATCCGCGCCGCCGGGGCGAAACCGCCGTTCACCCCCCACGGATTCGTGTACGGCAGCAGCAGCGTCGCGAGATACGACGCGACCAATGCCCAGACCGCGCGTGGATCGGCGATCGGATGCTTCCGCAACAGCCACAGCCCCGGCAGCGCAAGCACGAAGATCGGCGCCAGCGGCAGCAGTCCGAAGTCTGGACTCCCGAGCAGCAACACGGCGCGCATCAGCACCTCGCCCGTCGCCTCGAGCGGACCGAGGGTGAAATCCGGCCGCGCGATCGGTGTCGTCAAGTAGGTGCCCCAGAACCGATGAACGACCACGGTGCGGATCATCAGAGGCACGGCAGCGCCAGTCGCCGCGTACACCCACATTGACGGTGGCGTTCGGCGTAGACGAATCACCGCCCACACACCGAAGACCATCACGAGCGCGACGTTGCGCACATGGATCAACAGCAGCATGCCGATGGCTGCGCCAACGACAGCGTAAAAGGCCCCGGGCCTCAGGCCCCGGGCCGCAGCTCTGAGGCCTGAGCCCTGGGCCCCGGGGCCTTCACTGAACACTCGGGCGAGCCATGCCACGAGCAAGGCCGAAGGAATCTCGGTGAAGAACAAGAACGAGTGCGAGAGCAGCGGCGGCGAGAGCGTGAGCAGCAGCGCCCACCACATCGCCTGCCTGCCCTGAGCATCGTCGAAGGGGCGCGATGAGGCACCCGACCGTGCGAACAACGCGAACAACTGGACGCCGAGCCATCCCGTGAGCGCCGCCATGGCCAGGCTGATGAAGTGGCGGAAGATCAGCGGCGGATTCAGCCGCGTCGCCCGCATCAGCGACTCGGGCAGCACCCGCGCCAGCGTCTCGGCAACTGGATACGCCAGCCTCACGTACGGGGCGAACAGCAGCGGCATCCCGATGTCGTGCACCGGCCGCAGCACACCGCCGACGCCCGGCTGCGCGTGCCCGTCGATCTGGAGTTCACCAGCGCCGATCAGATTGCCCGGCTGTCCGTAGTTGTTCGCCAGGTCGACGTCGCCGTCGAACGCCAGCGACTGCGCGATCATCAGGTAGTGCGGCTCGTCGCCCGAGCCGGCGTAGGTTCCGTGCGTGATGAGCCCCCACACCACGAGGAACACAATCAGCACGATTACGCGCGAGTGCCTCACGCTAGAGCGGAATGTTGCCGTGCTTCTTCGGGGGGTTGCGATCGCGTTTGGTTTCGAGCGTCGACAACGCCGTAATGAGCTTCGCGCGCGTCTGCCGCGGCTCGATCACTTCGTCGATGAATCCGCGCTCGGCGGCCACATACGGATTGGCGAACTTCTCGCGGTACTCCGCCACCTTGGCCGCGCGCATCGCCGCGACGTCCTTGGCCGTATCGAGCTCGCGCTTGTAGAGGATGTTGACCGCGCCCTCGGCGCCCATCACGGCGATTTCCGCGGTCGGCCAGGCGTAGTTGACGTCGGTGCGAATGTGCTTGCTCGACATCACGCAGTACGCGCCGCCGTAGGCCTTGCGCGTGATGACCGTCAGCTTCGGGACGGTCGCCTCGGCAAACGCATAGAGCAGCTTGGCGCCATGCCGGATGATGCCGCCGTACTCCTGCACCGTGCCGGGCAGGAAGCCGGGCACGTCCTCGAACGTCACCAGCGGAATGTTGAACGCATCGCAGAAGCGGACGAAGCGCGCGCCCTTGATCGACGCGTCGATGTCGAGCGTGCCCGCCAGATGCGCCGGCTGGTTGGCCACGACGCCGACCGAACGCCCGCCGAGCCTGGCGAACCCGATGAGGATGTTCTTCGCGAAGTGCTCCTGCACCTGCAGGAAGTAGCCCTCGTCGACGACGCGCTCGATGACGTCGACCATGTCATAGGCCTGGTTCGGCGCCGCGGGCACGAGCGTGTCGAGCGCCGCATCGGCGCGATCGAGCGGATCATCGGTCGATCGGCGCGGCGGGTCGTCGACGTTGTTGTTCGGCATGAACGACAGCAGCTCGCGAATCAGCAGCACTGCCGCCTGATCGTCATCGACCGCGAAGTGCGCGACGCCGCTCTTCTCGTTGTGCGTCATCGCGCCGCCGAGCTCCTCTTTGCTGACCTGCTCGTGCGTCACCGCACGAATCACGTCGGGCCCGGTGATGAACATGTAGCTGGTGTTCTTCACCATGATGGTGAAGTCGGTGATCGCGGGCGAGTAGACCGCGCCGCCGGCGCAGGGGCCCATGATCGCCGAGATCTGCGGCACCACACCGGAGGCGAGCGTGTTGCGCAGGAAGATGTCGGCGTAGCCGCCGAGCGACAGCACGCCTTCCTGGATGCGCGCGCCGCCCGAGTCGTTCAGGCCGACGACCGGCGCGCCCATCTTCATCGCGAGGTCCATGATCTTGACGATCTTGGCCGCGTTGGTCTCCGAGAGCGACCCGCCGAAGACGGTGAAGTCCTGCGCGAACGCGTAGGCGAGCCGGCCGTTCACACGGCCGTAGCCGGCCACGACGCCGTCGCCGGGTACGACCTGGTGCTCCATGCCGAAATCACGGCATCGATGCGTCACGAACGCATCGACTTCCTCGAACGTCTCGGCGTCGAATAGGAGCGTCACGCGCTCGCGCGCCGTCAGTTTGCCGGCGTCGCGCTGCCGCTGCAGCCGCTCTTCCCCACCGCCGAGCGCGGCCCGGCGCTGTAGATCCTGGAAGCGTGACACGTGTGGATAGTATCGCTAAGGTTGGACGGCTTCTAACACGCTGTCAGTCCTTGGTGCTTCGTACGTGGTTCTTGGTCCGTCCTGGGTCCCGCGATCCGTCCGTGGTCCCTGGTCCTTGGGTCCTCAGCTACCAGGCAGGCCGGCGCACCAGGACGAAGGACCAGGGACGGACCAAGGACCAAGGCCGGACCAAGAACCAAGGCCCAAGGACTAGACCTTGGCGGCTTGCGCCTTCTCCCAGTCCTTGAGGAATCGCTCGAGGCCGATGTCCGTGAGCGGATGCTTGAAGCAGTTTTCGATCACCGCCGGCGGACACGTGGCCACGTCCGCGCCCATGCGCGCCGCTTCGACGATGTGAATCGGATGACGCACGCTGGCGACCAGGACCTCGGTAGTGAAGTCGTAGTTGTCGAAGATGTCGACGATCTCGCGAACGAGGTTCATGCCGGTCGTGCCGACATCATCGAGACGGCCGACGAACGGGCTCACGTAGCTGGCTCCCACTTTGGCCGCGAGCCACGCCTGCGTCGCGGAGAAGATCAACGTCACATTGACGCGAAGACCTTCCGACGACAGCGTCTTGCAGGCCTTCACGCCGTCCTTGGTGAACGGCACCTTCACGACGATGTGCTCGTCAATGCTGGCGAGATCGCGCCCTTCGCGGACCATGCCGGCCGTGTCGGTCGACACGACTTCAGCGCTGACCGGTCCCTGCACGGTCTGGCAGATCTGCTTGAGGATCTGCCGGTAGTCACCCTTTTCCTTGGCGAGCAGCGACGGATTCGTCGTGATGCCGTCCAGGATGCCAATCGCGGCGAGTGTTTCGATTTCTTTCAGATTCCCTGTGTCGGCGAAGAGCTTCATCGACGTCTCCTCACAAGCAGGCTGATGACGACCGCCTGCCAGACTACCTGGCCGTCTCCTCCACGCGCGCGGACTCCATGCTGACGTTCGGCGTCGGCAGCCGTGTGTCGATCGCGGTCACCGCGTAGACGTAACGCACACCAGGCCGGACCGTGCCGTCGACGAACCGGACCTCGGTCGTCACACTGCCGGTCACTGGAGTCAGTGTGGCATCGCCCGCCTCGCCACGCAAGACCACGTAACCGGCCAGATCGTCCTCGACATTGGGCTCCCATGTGAGCGTGATCTCGCCGGGTGCACTCGCTGCTGAGAGTCCCGTCGGAGGCGCCGGCGCGACATCGTCGACTGGCGTGACACACGCGGGCTCGGACGGCTCGCCTTCAACCGCAGTCGGGCCATCGCCGCGCACCGCGCGAACGGTGTAGCAGCGCCGGCGGCCGTCGAGGAGCGATCCTTCGGTGTACGTGAGCGCGACGAGCGGCGCGCCGTTGACGGGTGGGGGAACCTCTGGCGTTTGTGCAGCCGGCTCGCGAATGTCGTCGGCAGCCACTTCGATCTCTCGATACACGTTGTAACGCGTCGGCCCCTCCGGCGTCGCGGGCGCGGCTTGACGAGGTGGTGCATCTGCCGCCTCCTCGAGCGGCGACGGCTCGATCGGCAGTGCGTTGTCGAGCAGCGCACCGACCACGCCGCCGGCTGGCTCCCACGACAACGTGATCGCATCAGCCGCGTACGTGGCGACGACACCCAGCGGCCGATCGGGCAGCGTGAAGAGCGGCAGTTCAGCGACGGTGCCCGGCGGTCCCACGCGGCCGCGAGGGCTGAACGCGAACGCGAGGTAGAACCGGCGAAGCGGCCCTTCGACCGTGGCGGCTGGCGTCGGTGGCACCGCGGGTGTGTTCCGCGGTCGGCCCGTGACAGGTGCCGGCGGAATCGGACGTGCCACGAGCGCCTCACCGGTGAGGTGATCGCGCACCGTCACGCTCGCGCCTTGAACCGCGGGAGGGATCTCGCTGGCCGAGTCACCTGCCGGGGGTTCGGTTTTTGTCTCCGGCGACGACGCCGGCTCGGATGCTTTCTGCTTCGTGGCCTCGGTCTCGACTGGCCGAACGGGAATGGTGGCTACGAGCACGGCCACGTCGAGAAACCGGCCGCGCGGCGGCGCCGCCGTACCGGTGTACCCGTACACTTCGATGCGTCCGACGTCGGCCGGCTTCGTCTTGTCGACGTTCTCGGCCGGCACCGTCAGCGTGACGAGCACGTCGTTGCCGACGCGGCGGGCGGAGACCTGATCGACCGACGTGGGGATGTGAACGATCGGGGCAAGCGGTGGCCCTTTCTTACCGCACCCGATCGTGAGCGCGGCCGCGAGAGCCGCGGCGGCCGCGCGCGTCAACTCCCCATTCCCAATTCCCAACTGCCAACGAAGCCTGAGTCCTCTTGGGAGTTGGGAGTTGGAAGGTGGACGTTGACGATCGTTCATCTCTCTAGCGAGAGACAGCCATCGGCGCCTCGCGCGCCGGCTCTGGCGCTGTCGCTTCGGTCGGCCCGCGGCGTCCGACTTCCGGCGTCTTGAAGCGGCGGACGTCGATGCCGTAGCCGCGCACCTTGTAGTTCAGGATGCGCTCGGTGGTGTCGAGCAGACGCGCCGCCTTGGCGCGATTGCCGCGCGTCGTCTTCAGCGCGTCGAGAATGAGATCGCGCTCATAGCCGGCCACCGCATCCTTGAGTGCGACGCGTGTGACCGTGCCGGAAGAGTCGGCGGTCTGCAGCGACGGCGGCAGATGGTGCCCGTGGATCACGGCGCCGTCGCAGACGAGCACGGCGCGCTCGAGGGCATTCTCCATCTCACGCACGTTGCCGGGCCAGTGATAGGCCATCAGCATGTCGATCGCGGGCGTCGAGATGCGCTTGATGACCTTGCCGTGTTCGCGCGAGAACTTCTCGAGGAAGTGATCGGCCAGCAGCAGCAGGTCGGCTTTGCGCTCGCGCAGCGGCGGCACGAAGATCGTGAATACGTTGAGGCGATAATACAGATCCTCGCGGAACGTGCCGTCGGCGAGCGCTTTCTCCATGTCCTTGTTGGTCGCGGCGATCATGCGCACGTTGACCTTGACGGTCTCGGTGCCACCGAGGCGCTCGAACTCGCGCTCCTGCAGCACGCGGAGCAGTTTGACCTGCGTGCTGGGATTGATGTCGCCGATCTCGTCGAGGAACAGCGTGCCGCTTTCGGCCATCTCGAAGCGGCCCTTCTTGCGCGCGGTAGCGCCGGTGAAGGCGCCCTTCTCGTAGCCGAACAGCTCCGACTCGATCAGCGTGTCAGGCAGCGCGGCGCAGCTCACTTTCACGAACGGCTTCTTCGCACGCAGCGAGTTGTAATGAATCGCGTGGGCGATCAGCTCCTTGCCCGTACCCGACTCGCCGCGGATGAGCACCGTGGTGTTCGTCTGCGCCACCTGCGCCACCTGCTCGTACATCTGCCGCGTCGGCCCGCTCGTGCCGATGATGTTCGAGAAATCGTAGCGCTCCTTGAGCTCTTGCCGCAGATGCGTGTTCTCGTCGAGCAGCCGGCGCCGCTCCTCCTCGACCATGCGCTGCACGTTGAGCGCCTGCGCGATCATCGAGCTGACGACACCGAAGAACTTGACGCTGCTGTCGTAGTCGCGTTCCGCCTTGAAGCGGAGATCGACCGAGAGCGCCCCGACCGCCTGCCGGTTGAGGACGATCGGCACGCAGATGTAGCTCAGCTCCTGCTTGGGGCTCTCGGGACGACGCGGCGCCAGGTTGAGGAATGCCGGCTCGCGGCTGACGCGCGGCACGACGATCGGCTTGCCGCTCTCGACCACCTTGCCGGTGATCCCCTCGCCGAGCTTGATGCGGATCGTGCGCGCGCGGTCCTCGAAGCCCTCGACCGCCTCGACCTGCAGCTCGCCGTCGCGCAGCAGCGTCACCATCCCGCGCAGGACGCTGTGATGCCGCAACAGCGTGGCGAGCACACGCTGGAGCGCGGACTTCAGATTGAGCGTGCCAGAGAGGGCTTGACTCACCTCGAGCAGCGTCGAGAGCCGGCGGGCGTCACGCGCCGCGGTGGTGGCATCGGGTCCGGGTTTGGCGGCAGGCATAACAGGTCTCCTACATTTCTGCGCGGTGATGCGACAGTGAACGCAAAGCTGTCGTCGCTCGGTCCGTGGAGCGACGCATCGACCCGCCAGCACGTCGTGGGGCCTGCGGCCGGAGGGTGTGCCACCCTCCCTATCATGACCTTTTTGTAGTAACGGAAAAGTCATACCACGAATGTGTGGGCTTTTCCGCTTCGAGCAGCAAGGCCATTGTAGCGGATTTCCGGCGCAAACAGATCAAACGGCCGCCGGACCCACAAACCGCGCGGTGGCCCGCCGCTTGCCATTCCTCGGGGCATGACATCTGCCTGCCGGTTCGTGTGTGCGTTGTTGTTCCTGCTCGTCGCGACGCCGTCGATCGCGAACGCCTCGGGTCCGCTCCGGGACGGCCTGCGTAGCCGCATCCGGACGACCGACGCTCGATTGCGACGGTTGCTCGACCATGGCCTGCGTCTCTCACCGACGTTTCGCGCGCTCGTCCAGCGGCTGCTCGAGTCTGACGTGGTCGTGTATCTGTGGTGCGACGGCGTGCACGAGCGCGTCACCGACGGACGGCTGACGTTCGTCTCCGCAGCTGGGGGCCTTCGCTACGTCGTCGTGCGTCTGCTGCCGCTCGCGTCGGCCCAACGCCAGATCGCGATCATGGCGCACGAGCTCCGGCACGCGGTGGAGATCGCCGACGCGCCAGATGTGGTGGACCAGGAGTCGCTCGCGCGAGAGTATCAACGCATCGGCTATTCGAACAGCACGCCGCTGTCGTCGAAGATCGCGTACGACAGCAGCGCGGCCATCGCGGCCGGTATCGCGGTGCTGCGCGAGCTCACAGACGGCGACGAGTACTAGGAATCAGGAAGCGGGAATCAGGAATCAGTTATGGGCAAGGATCCTAGAGGATGTACCTCGACAGATCCTCATTCTTGACGATGTCGGCGAGCATCCGATCGACGTAGGCTTCGTCGATCGTCACCGTCGTCTGCCCGAGATCGGGCGCTTCGAACGAGAGCTCGTCGAGCAGGCGTTCCATCACCGTGTGCAGCCGGCGCGCGCCGATGTTCTCGGTCGAGTCGTTGACCTTCGCCGCGAAGTCGGCCAGGCGCTCGACCGCCTGCGGTGTGAACGTGATGGTGACGTCCTCGGTCGCGAGCAGCGCCTCGTACTGCTTGACCAGCGCGTTGCGCGGCTCGGTCAGGATGCGCACGAAGTCGTCGCGTGTCAGCGGCTCGAGCTCGACGCGGATCGGAAAGCGTCCCTGCAGCTCGGGGATCAGGTCCGACGGTTTGGAGACGTGAAACGCGCCGGCGGCAATGAACAGGATGTGATCGGTCTTCACCATCCCGTGCTTGGTGTTGACCGTCGTCCCCTCGATGATCGGCAGGATGTCGCGCTGCACGCCCTCGCGACTGACGTCGGGGCCGTGGCCGCCAGCGCCGTCGCGGCTGGCGATCTTGTCGATCTCGTCGACGAAGATGATGCCGGCCTGCTCGACCCGCTGCACCGCGGTGCGGCTGATCGACTCCATGTCGAGCAGCTTGGCCTGCTCTTCGGCGCCGAGCTGCTCCAGCGCCTCCGGCACTTTCAGGCGGCGCGTCTTCGCGCGTCCGCCGAGCAGGTTGCCCATCATGTCCTTCAGGTTGACGCCGATCTCCTCGACCGACGTTCCGGCGATCACTTCGAACGACGGCATCGTGGGAGTGGGAACGTCGAGCTCCACGGTCCGATCGTCGAGCCGCCCGTCGCGGAGCTGCTCGCGCATGCGCTCGCGCGTGCGCCCGCTCTGCTCGCGGACGACGGAGGGGTCTTCGCCCGGCATCGCCGGACGCACCGGAGGCAGCAGCAGATCGAGCAGCCGCTCCTCGGCGGCGGCGCGCGCCTTGTCCTTGACCTCCTCGCCCTTCTCGGCGCGCACCATGTCGACGGCGAGCTCGACGAGATCGCGCACCATCGATTCGACGTCGCGCCCAACGTAGCCGACCTCGGTGAACTTGGAGGCCTCGACCTTGATGAAGGGCGAGTGCGCGAGCCGCGCCAGCCGCCGCGCGATCTCGGTCTTGCCGACGCCGGTCGGTCCGATCATCAGGATGTTCTTCGGCGTCACTTCATCGGCCATCTCGGTCGACAGCCGCTGGCGGCGCAGGCGATTGCGCAGCGCGATCGCCACGGCGCGCTTGGCCTTCGCCTGGCCGATGACGTACTTGTCCAGCTCCGCAACGATCTCGCGAGGCGTGAGTGACCCGACGGCGGTCATCGTGCGTTCGGGAAGAAAGATGGCCATGCGTCGCGACTACAGTTCCTCGATTGTGAGGTTCGCGTTCGTGTAAATGCAAATGTCGGCGGCGATTCGCATGCTCTCCTCAGCGATGGCGCGCGCGCTCAGCGAGCTGTGATGAATCAACGCGCGGGCGGCGGCCATGGCGTAGCTGCCGCCCGACCCGACCGCGACGATGCCATCGTCCGGCTCGATGAGATCGCCGGTGCCCGACAGCACGAACGTCGACTTCCGGTCGGCGACCACGAGCATCGCTTCGAGACGGCGCAGCAGCCGATCCGTACGCCAATCGCGCGCCAGTTCCACTGACGCGCGCTCGAGGTTGCCGCGAAACTGCTCGAGCTTCGATTCGAACCGTGAGAACAGGGCGAACGAGTCGGCCGCAGAGCCTGCAAATCCGGCGAGAATCGAATCGTTGTACAGGCGACGGATCTTGCGCGCGCTCTTCTTCAGCACCGTGTTGCCGAGCGTGACCTGGCCATCGCCCGCGAGAACCGTCTTGTCTTGATGCCGTACGGCAAGTATTGTCGTCGCCTCGATCACACTGGCGAGTATATCCATGGCCAGGGCCGAGGCTGCGGGGTCAGCCTTAGACAGGGTCAGAGCCGGGGTCAGAGCAGGGGTCGGAGCCGGGGTCAGAGTCGGGGTCAGAGCGGGGGTCAGAGCAGAGGTCAGACCCCGGGTCAGGGCTTCACGCCGCTGCACGGCTGTCCTCCGGCCGAGAGGACACTCGACGGGCGTCTGGTGCCAGAAGTCCTGTAATTCCAAGGGAATTCGGGCGGTCAGGATGGCAGCGGTGTTGCTCAGCTATCCTGCAGGAAGGACGTTACCCATATGCGTCACCAGACTTTGCTCTTCGCCACGGCCGTGCTGACGACGGCACTTCTCGCGGACACCGCGGATGCGGCACAGCGTCAACGCTGGGGCAACGGCAACGGCAACGGCGGCGGCCGCCAGGAAAGCGGCGGCGGCGGTCAGGCCGGACGGGCCGCACCGCGCGAGGGCGGCGGGGATCGGGGTGGAGATCGTGGTGGAGATCGGGGCGATCGCGGGAACGGCGGTGGCCGTCGCGAAGCGCCGCCGCAGGCACGTTCGACGCCGCCACCTCAGACGCAGCGCGTCGAACCACGCGCCGAGCCACGCGCCGAGGCGAGTTCCGAACCGCGGAGCCGACGTGCCGTGCCGCGCTACGAGGGCGGCGGTTCAACCGAAGCCCGCGCGACTGACGGTCGGGCCAACGACGGTCGGGCCGACGGCCGCACGTCGGAGCGGACCTATGACGGTGGCCGCACGACCGCGCGTGACGGTGGCCGCACGACCGCGCGGACCTACGACACCCGCACCTACGACCGCAGCGACGGCAACCGCGTCGCCGTGCCGCGGCCGTACGGTCAGCCGCCGGTGCGACGCGACGATCGTTACCGCGCGCGCACGTATTCGTCCGGTGGCCGCACCTACTACTACTCGCCGCGGTACTACTCGTACCGGCCGTACTACTACTACCGGCCGAACTACTACGCGCCGTTCGTGTTCGGCTACGGTCCGCGTGGACGCGGGTACTTCTACTTCGACGTGTTCTACGACTCGTATGTGTTCTATCCGCGCACGATCGTTCGCTACAACGATTACGGACGGTACGGCTACCCGACGGGTGAGCTTCGTCTCGACGTCGAGCCGCGCGACGCGCAGGTCTACATCGACGGCGCTTACGCGGGTCTCGTGGACGACTTCGACGGCATCTTCCAGGGTTTAAGGCTGGAGGTTGGTGATTACCAGGTCGAGGTCGTGTCGCCTGGCTTCGAGCCGCTCGTCTTCAACGTCAGGATTCCGCCCGGAGAGAAAGTGACCTATCGAGGCGATCTGTTACCAGAGCGGCCGTAACGCAGAAGGAATCAGGGCTCAGGAATCAGAATTCAGCCCTGGGCTAGGTATCAAGCACGCACCTGCACCATACGCCCGCGCGCGACGATCACCACACTCGTCGCACGCGGGCTTTTTCGTTAGCTCTCGCGTCGCCGCCTCGTGAAGAACAGATAGACCGGAATCCCCGCCAGAATGATCAGCGTGCCGAGCACACTGGCGCGCGTATCGGAATAGAACGCGTTCGCGACAATCGCCGCACTCACCAGCACGAAGAGACCCGGCGTCCACGGATATCCGAACGCCTTGAATGGTCTCGCGGCATTCGGCTCACGCGCACGTAAGACAAACACCGCCGCCACCGCAGTGCCCGCGAACAACGTGATCGCAAAGCCGACGTAGTTCGCAATCGAGTCAAGACTGCCAGTCAGGATCAGGACGATGGCCAGCACGGCTTGCGCGACGATAGACGCGGCCGGCGTCTTGTATGTCGGGTGCACGCGCCCGGCGCTCTTAAAGAATGCATTGTCCCGCGCCATCGCGAAGTAGACACGCGGTCCGGCAAACGTCCACGCATTGATTCCGGCGGCAAGACTGATGCTCGCGACGATGGCCATGATGTCACCGGCGCGCTCACCGAGCAAACGATCGCCCACAACGTCCAGTACGCTCTTCCCACCGAGTCCGGCCAGCTCGCGGACGGGAATCACGTAGAGATACAACGCGTTCAGCAGGACATAGACCGCGATGACAGCCAACGTGCCCATGAGCAGTGAGCGCGGCACGTTGCGTCCCGGATCGCGGATCTCTTCGGCCATGTACGCGGCCGCGTTCCAGCCCGAATAGGTGAACATGACCGGGATGAACGCGGACAAGAAGCTCGTGAAAGTCACCGGTCCCGCCGACTCGGTGAGGTTCGACGGCGATCCGGTTCCTGCCGCAAATCCAAATCCGATGAACACCACCAGCGAGAGGATTTTTAGTGTCGTGAGCACGTTGCTGGCAGCGCGGCCGGGACCGACGCCGCGAATGTGAATGAGGGCGGCAACGATGACCACCGCGCTTGCCATCAGCGTGTGAATGGAAAAGGTCACCGCGTTCGACGTGAACGGGATCGGAATCGCCAGCAGCGGCGTGCTGTTGGCAATGCCAGGAATGAACCGATTGAGCGTGACGATCAGGAAGATCGCGCTCGCAGCCATGGCGCCACTGAAGCCGGCGACAAACGACGTCCAACCGGTCAGGAATCCGGCGAGCGGACCGAAGGCCTCACGCAGGTAGACGTACTCGCCGCCGGCTTTCGGCCTCATCGTGGCGAGCTCGGCGTAGGCCATGGCACCCATGAACGCGAGCACGCCGCCGGCAAACCACGCCAGCAGAAACCAGGTTGCGTCGGGGAGTGCGCTCGCGACCGCGGGAGAACGGAAGAGAATGCCGCCGCCGATGACATTGGCGACGATGATGGCGGCCGCGTCAAAGGGACCGAGGCGGCGCTCGAGGACCTGTTCAGTCGTGGTAGTCGACACGACCGGGGATTATATGGAGTCGACCGGCGATCGCCTACTCCGTCAGCAACTGGCGGTCGATCTGGTACTCGCCCATCTTCACCCACGTGCGCGAGCCGTGCTTGCCGAACACCTGCACG
>DASRJR010000151.1:0-2965 GCA_035649395.1 Vicinamibacterales bacterium | reverse complement strand
GCACATCTGATTGGCCGCCTGCTGCCCACCGCGCGTGACGTAGGCGCTCGGGTTGGCGATGAGCGGAGTGATCGCCGGCGGACGAATGCCGTACTTCACCGTCGGCACGTCGACGTACGGATTGCGGATCCCGCCGCGCGGGTTGCCCTGCTCGTCGAGCGCCATCGTCGATCCGTCATTGGACTCGTCACGATCGAGCAGGATGCGCTCGGCCCGCGGCGGCACGGTTCCCTTGTCCACCCACTGCAACAGGTGATAGAGCGCCACTGACATGTAGGCCTGATGCGGGAACGTGCTCAACTGCTGCGTGCACGGGTTCGGCTGCAGCCGGACGTTATCGCGCGTGTCGATGTGCGCCATGCCGGAGAACTCGTAGAGCCGGTACTGTTTTCCGGGCTCGTCGCCGTCCTGCCGGTTGGTGATGTTCCCCGACACTTCGTGCATCGTCGGCACGTGAATGAGCGGCACATCGATCTCGCGGATCATCGCGCCGTTCGAGGTCGGCAGGAAGCCGTCGTAGATGCGCTCCATCTTCGGCGTGCGATAGACCATGTGCGCCGGCAGGTAGTTGATGAGCACGCCGGCCGTCATCGACGTTCCGGACAGCACCATCTTCCTGACGGAACGACCCGCGCCCAACACTCCACCGCTCCTGACCAGCGCACCGACCTGCGCCAGGATCTCGTTCGTCTGCGGGCCCGCGATCTTGAGATCTTTGTAGCGCGCCTCGTTGAGCGTCGTGAACTGCGCTGGATTCGTCGTCAGGATCTCGACCGCGGCGTGGCCCGACGACATCGTGTAGATCGACGTGAACTCGAACATGTGCGCCGACCCGCTGCCGTGCATCGCCTCGGCGAGCACGAGACCGCTGAACTTGGATGCGTCGGACGGCTGACGCACGACGACGCGCGTGGTGTACGGCTGGCCGTCTGCGGTGCCCGACGCGAAGTACTCGCGGGTCTCGTAGTTGAAATGCGGCAGTCCTTTTCCCGGCGCCAGCGAGGGTACCGAGTCGAACATCGGACCAGGTCCGGTGACTTCGGCGGACAGCGTCGGCAGCGCGACCGCGGTTGGTGAGGTCGGCAGATTCGCCGGAGGCGGTGGCGGTCCGCCGGCTCGGCCGCGGCCTTGCCCACCACCCTGCCCTACTATCACTGCCACACTCAGCGCTATGAACAGGCCGACGAACACGACGACCGTATGACCCCTTCTCATCGCAGGCTCCTTTATCAATCGCACGTCATGATACGGGCAGACGTGACCGCTGGGGTAGCAGCAATGAAAGGAGTGTCCCAGCGATTCGTCAGCGAGTTCAGCGCTGCGCCTGATCGCGGATCGCGGTGGTCAGGAGTAGCCGGCGCCGCTGCAGAACCGGATATATCATCGTCGCGGGGGAGACGACATGGACAACGACGAACTCACGAGACGGGATTTCGTAGCGATGACGGTGGCCGCAGGCCTCGCCGCGGCGGCGAGCGACGAGCTGTCGGCCCAGCAGATCGTCGAGACGAACGTCGAGATCAAGACGCCGGACGGCACCTGCGATGCCGCCTTCATTCATCCAGCGACCGGCGCACACGCCGGCGTGATCATCTGGCCCGATGCCTTCGGTCTACGGCCGTCGATGCGCGACATGGCCAAGCGCCTGGCGATGGCCGGCTACTCGGTGCTCGTGCCGAATCCGTTCTATCGTGTCGCCAAGTCACCGGTGTACGAGGACGCCTCGAAGGTCGATTTCTCGAAGGAACGCGGCAAGCTTGGACCCTTGATGGGATCGATCGGCGCTGACGGCGCGGTCGAGAAGGACGCACCGGCCCTGGTCGCGTGGATGGACATGCAGCAGTCGATCGACCGCAGCAAGAAGATCGGCACGCAGGGCTACTGCATGGGCGGCGCGCTCGTCGTCAGGACGGCCGCCGCGGTGCCGAACCGCATCGGCGCCGGGGCGTCGTTCCATGGGGGCGGGCTGGTCACTACGATGCCGAACAGCCCACACCTGCTTGCACCGAAGGTCAAGGCGCGGATGTACTTCGGGATCGCCACCAACGACGACATGCAGCAGCCCGACGCCAAGACGAAGCTGAAGGAAGCTTTCGACGCGGCCAAGGTGCCCGTGGAAGTCGAGGTCTACTCCATGGCTCAGCACGGCTGGTGCGTACCGGACATGCCAGTAGGACAGCAGGGGCCGATTTACAAGAAGGACGATGCGGAGCGCGCGTGGACGAAGCTCATGGCGCTCTACAAAGCCGCGCTGGTTTAACACGTGGGGGCCGCCTTAAGGCGGCCCTTTCCCCGCGCTACGACCGACGGGCGAACATCGAGTTCCCAAGGAACACCAGACCGATGCCGGCGGGGAGCAGGGCGAAGAGATACACCGGCAGGCCGTGAACGATCTGGTGGAGTGCGATCCCGAACGTGAGCGCGACGACGATGAGGATCTGCCCGACGAACCGGTCGTCGCGGCGCTCGTGATGTCGCTCATCGTCACCGCCGTGTCGCTACGGCTGGTTCGGGTCAGATGACGTGGACAGTTTGAGCGCGTTGCGGCGCGCTGAGCACAGCGCACGAACGACTACTTTCTCCCGGCTCGCTTGTCGAAGACGACGCGTCCTGCCTTGATCGTCGTGACGACCTTGGTCAGATCGTTGACGTCGGTGAGTGGGTTGCCATCGATCAACACCAGGTCCGCGAGCTTGCCGACGTCGAGCGTGCCGATCTGATCGTGCTTCAGCACCGACCGCGCGGCGCCCTGCCCCAGGATCCTGGTGATGTCGCGCGGTGAAAAGACGACGGTGAGCGCACGCAGTTCGTCGGCCAGCGAGACTTTCGGCGCCCAGCTCGTGTCGGTGCCGTAGCCGTACGAAATCCCTCCCTCCCAGAGCAGGCGCGCGTTCACCGGACCTTGCCCTGCGCTCGAAATCGTTTCCCAGGGAAACGGCATCGCGTCGCGAAACAGCGGCCTGTT
>DASRJR010000150.1:0-6313 GCA_035649395.1 Vicinamibacterales bacterium | reverse complement strand
CCGATGCCGAGTGCCAGCGACAGCACGGCGACGACGGTGAAGGCCGGGGCGCGGCGCAACGTGCGGAACGCATAGGTGAGATCTTTCGACAGGTCGTCCAGCCAGCGCCCGCGCACATCGCGGACCGATTCTTCAATCGTGGCGGCGTTGCCGAATTCGAGGAAGGCCCGTCGCTCGGCCTCGCGGCGGTCCATCCCCGACGCCACGTAGTCGTCGATCAGGCGGTCGCGATGAAAGCGGAGCTCATCGTTGATGCGCGGCCGACGACGCCAAAGCCTCCACCACATCGCCGCCTCGCTCTACTTCACGCGACGCAGCTGAACCGGGTTCGGCACGCCTTCGACCGCCAGCGTGAGTTGCTCGCCGAGCAGCTCCCCTGATACCGACGGCGTTCGGCCCTCGATCGAGATCCTGAATGAACAGGTCCGGTCCTTCACCCTGCCGTCAGCGATGACCACCGTCTGCTGGTCCAGGGTGAACGTGCCGGTCAATCGCGAGCCGGAGATTTCTTTCAAATCGAGCGCGACGCGGCGCCCGGCAACCGTCGCGCCTTGCCACCTGCCATCGAATCGAGATTGCCCGTGCAGCACGGACAGCGACACGACACAGACCACCACGGCGACGCGCCAACCCCGGCCCATGAGATTTCCTCCTCACTCGGCTGTGCGAAGAATGCCGGTAATCGCGGACGACAAGCGATCCCAGTTCTCGCTCTGCTCTTCGAGCTGCTTGCGGCCAATGCGCGTCAGCGCATAGAACCGCGCCTCGCGCCCGGTCTCGGACGAGGCCCACTCGGCACGCACCCACCCGCGCTTCTCGAGCCGATGGAGCGCCGGATAGAGCGACCCTTGCTGCACCTTGAGCACGTCCTTGGACATCTGCTGCAGCCGCTGCGCGATGGCGTAGCCGTGCGTCGGACCGAGCGCGACGACCTTCAAGATCAACATGTCGAGCGTGCCCTGCAGCAGATCGGATTTCGGCGCGTCAGCGGCCATACCAAGGCACTCTACATATGCATATGTAGGATGTCAAGGTGTCCCAAGAATCGCCACATGGGGCGTCGCTTTTGATGCCGACGCCTTCGGTGAGAGAATCGGCACTCATGAAATCGAAGCGTCGTCTGTCGCGCAGGAACGTGCTCAAGACTGGGGCAGCATTGCTCGCTGCCGAGATGGGCCGTCTAAAGACGGCCCCTACGGTTGTCGAAGCGCAGCAAGCTCCCGCGGTTCTCACCGGCACGCAAACGGGACGCACGTTTCGCGGCCTGGTCCGCCACGGCACCACCATCGACGTTCAGGAACTGCGACTCCGTCCAATCGATCCGCGACAGGTCGTCATTCGATCGCTCGCCGTGGCGCCGTGCTACACGATCGTGCGCGGCGCGCTCAGCACGACGCCGGCGCGACGCGCCGAGGTGCCCAACCACTGCGGCTTCGGGGTCGTCGAAGCCGTCGGCGCACTCGTCAAGCGCGTGCAGGTCGGCGACCGTGTGGTGGTGGCCGGCACGTCGCAGTGCGGTCAGTGCTATCAGTGCCTCCACGGCAATCCCGATTTCTGCCAGTTCACGTTCTTCTCGAACACCGACGGCGCCGCGCCATTTGCGCCGTTCGCCGAGATGCGCGACGGCACGCCCGTCGACGCGCAGGCCGGCATCGGCGGCATGAGCGAGGTGATGACGGCGTTCGAGGAATACTGCGTACCCGTCTTCACCGATCTTCCGGCGGCGGAACTCACGCTGCTCGGCGATCAACTGGCGTCGGGCTTCGCGGCCGGGCACGCCCGCATGCAATTCGAGCCCGGAAGCGACGTGGTGGTGTTTGGCGCGGGACCGGTCGGGCTCGGCGCGATTCAGGCCGGACGCGTCACGGGCGCGGGACAGGTGATCGCGATCGATCCGATTCGTTATCGCCGCGAGTTCGCGATGAAGATGGGGGCGACCTCGACACTCGACCCCAACGTCGAAGGCGACGGCATCGTCGAACGCGTGCGCGAGCTGTGCAAGGGGCCCAACGATCGCCGCTTCGCCGGCGGCACCACGTACGGCCGCGCCGGCAACGCCGTCATGGCGCGCGGCGCCGATTTCGTCGTCGAGGCGGCAGGACTACAGGCGTTCCCGCCGAAAGTGGAAGCACAACCCGATCCGACCAACGTCAAGACCGTGCAGCAGGCATGGGACTGCACGCGCATGGGCGGACACGTGATGCTGATGGGGTTCACGCTGCAGCCGGTGCCCTTCCCCGGCGCGTCACTGGCGCTGCTCGGGCGGACCATTCACCCCGGCCAGCAGGGTGGCCTGCACGTCATGCGAGACCTCCCTCGCTACGTGAAGCTGATCGAGAAAGGCAAGATCGACGCGAAGTCGATGATCACCAGGCGCTACACGCTCGATCAGGGGCGACAAGCGATTCAAGACACCGCAGACCGCACCATCATCACCGGGGTGATTGAGTTTTCCTGACCTGGCAACGCCTGTCGTTGCAAACCCTATCCGGCTCTGTCCCGTCCAAGGCAGCATCAATTGATGCGCGGGGTGGCTAACGGTTCTGGTATAGGCTTACCGCCACGCGCTCGACTACATTTTGCGTTTTGCGAAATCTGACTGGGAGACACGTACACATGCGAACTGTTCGTCGTAGCCTCCTCCTTCTTACGGCTCTCTTCATCCCCGCGACGGTATTCGCGCAAGCCTCCATTGCCGGCGCAACGCGCGACGCATCGGGAGCGGCACTTCCCGGCGTAACCGTAGAAGCGTCGAGCCCCGTGCTCATCGAGAAAGTCCGCACCACCGTCTCCGACGACCGCGGGCTCTATCGCATCGTCAATCTGCCGCCGGGCACGTATTCGGTGACGTTCTCGCTCCAGGGCTTCAACCAGGTCAAGCGCGACGGCATCGAGTTGACCGGATCGTTCACGGCGCCAATCGACGTGGAGCTCGGAGTCGGCGGCCTCGCCGAGACGATTACGGTCACGGGCGCCTCGCCGATCGTCGACGTCACGAGCGTCAGACGGCAGACGACGATCAGCAGCGAGGTGCTGACGTCGATCCCGACGGCGCGCTCGTGGGCGGCAACCGCGCTGTTGATTCCCGGCATCGTCACGATCGGCGGAGGACCGACCGATGTGCAGGTGACGCCGCAGATGACGGTGTTCGGCGGGGCCGGCGGCCGCAACAACGAAGGACGCATGCAGGTGGACGGGTTGAACACCGGCGCCGGTCTCGGCGGCAGCGGCGTGTCCACCTACGTCGCCGATATCTCGAATGCGCAGGAAGTGGTCACGACTACGTCGGGCGGTCTCGGCGAAGCCGAAGTCGGTGGGCCGACGTTGAGCATCATCCCGAAGAGCGGCGGGAACACGATCGCCGGCAACGTCTACCTCTCGGGCACCGGCGGCGACATGATCGGCAGCAACTACACGCAGGCCTTGAAAGACGCCGGTCTGACAACGCCGGGCAAGCTGCTCAAGCAGTGGGATTTCACGGGCGGCGTGGGCGGTCCGATCATCAAGGATCGGTTGTGGTATCGCGTCGCGGCACGCGATGAGGGTCAGCACCGCACCATTCCCAACATCTACCCGAATCTGAACGCCGGCGATCCGACCAAGTTTCTCTACGCTCCGGACCTTGCTCACGAAGTGCGAGGCGCCGAGAGCTGGCGGCTCTACACCGTGCGCCTGACGATCCAGGCGACGCGCCGCGACAAGATCAACGTGCACTGGGACGAGCAGCATGCATGTAACGGCGCGACGTTCACGACATCCCAGGACGGTTGCCGAAAGCAGCCGGACTCGGGCGATCGCATCGGACCGCTCGGACTCGGCGGTCTGTCATCGACGACCTCACCGGAAATCGGTGCCTACCTGGACGCCCATCCACGCGTGCGTCAGGTCACGTGGTCCAACACCGCCACCAACAAGTTGTTGTTCGAGGCCGGCTTTGGCGCGTACCAGGCGCCGTTCGGTCCATACGAGAGCCCGGGAAACTCGACGCGGAATCTCGTCCGCATCACGGAGCAGTGCGCGCCGACCTGCACGAATAATGGCGGCATTCCGAATCTCACGTATCGTTCGGCCAATTGGTCCGATAGCTGGGACGCGCAGTACACGTGGCGCGCCTCGTTCTCGTACGTCACCGGCGCGCACAATCTGAAGGTCGGCTACGGCGGCGTCGCACTCGTGTCGGACCTCCAGGGCTTCACCAACAACCACAACCTCTCGTACACCGTGAACAACGGCGTCGCGACGCAACTGACGACGTTGCTGCTGCCGTTCACGACGAGCTATCGCACGCGGAATGCGTCGCTCTACGTGCAGGATCAATGGACGATGGGCCGCATGACGCTGCAGGGCGCGCTGCGGTTCGATCGCAATTGGAGCCTGTTCCCCGACCAGCGCATCCCGGCCTCGAACTTCCTCGCCAGCGATCTCGTGTTCCCCGAGACCGCGGGCGTGAACGCGTACAAGGACATCTCGCCGCGCGGCGGCGTCGCCTACGACTTGTTCGGCAACGGCAAGACGTCGGTGAAGGTGAACTTTGGCAAATACCTCGAGCCGACGAGCAACAACAACAACTACACTCTGTCCAACCCGATCACGCGCATCGCGACGACCGCTTCGCGCAGCTGGACCGATGCCAACGGCAACTGGATCCCCGACTGCGATCTGCGCAATCAAGCAGCGCAGGATCTCCGCGCGAGCGGCGGTGACCTCTGCGCGGCGAGCAACGCGCAGACGTTCGGCACCGCCACGCAGACAACGGCGAACATCGACCCGAAGATCCTCACCGGCTGGGGTGTGCGGTCGAACGACTGGCAGATTGGTGCGTCGATTCAACAGCAGGTGCTGCCGCGCGTGTCGGTCGAAATCGGCTACCTCCGCCGATGGCTGAACAACTTCACGATCACCGACAACCTCGCGGTCGGCCCCAGCGATTTCACCGCATTCAGCATGAGGGCCCCATCGGATCCGCGTCTGCCGGACGGTGGCGGATACGTCGTGAACGGCTTGTACAACGTCGTCCCGACCAAGTTCGGACAGACCAGCAACAACATCACACTCGCCGACGACATCGGTGATCAGTACCAGCGCTACAACGGGATGTTGTTGAACGTCAGCGCACGGCTCGGCCGCGGCGTGCAGTTCCAGGGCGGCATCAATACCGGCAAGACGGTGCAGGACAACTGCGCGGTGCGCGCGCAGGTGCCGGAACTGACGACGGGCGCGGGCACGAGCCCCGCGGTGGGCGTCGGCAATCCGTACTGCCACAGCGACCCGGGCTTCATCACCAAGGCCACGGCGTTCGGCAGCTACACCCTGCCGAAGATCGACGTCCTCATCAGCGGCACGCTGCGCAGCGATCAGGGTGGCGTACTGGCGGCCAACTGGAACGCGCCCGCCGGTACGGCGCTAGCCACCGGCGGCTTCACGCCCGGGTCAGTGGCTGAGGCGCTCGGCCGCTTGCCGAGCATCGTCGGGACCACGGTCCCGATCAACCTCGCGGCACCAGGGCAGGTGTGGGGCGACAGGCTCAACGCGGTCGATCTTCGGTTTGCGAAGATTCTGCGATTCGGCCGGACGCGCTACAACGTCGGCGTCGATATCGTCAACGTCACCAACGCCGACACGATCCTGACGTATAACCAGACCTACAATCCGACTCCGGCGACGCCATCTCAACGGTGGCTCGCGCCGACGTCGGTGCTGACGCCTCGCTTCGTGAAGGTCGGCGCGCAGATCGACTTCTGAGAGACGCGTCGGTCAGGATCGCCAGGGAATTTCCGAGAGTGTTTCGACCGAGACACTCTCGGAATTCGCTTGCCCCTGCCCGTCGGTTCGCCCATACTGCAGTTCCCTGCTTTCCTGAGTTCTGTTCTTCCGCGCCCGCCCGAGCGGTCAGCCCTCATCAAAGCCCGTCTGAAGTCATTGCATGGGTGACGTCCGCGCCATCGATCCATCACCAGTAGGAAAGGTGTGACTGACATGAACGACTGGGCCCGACGGATGGGCGAGAATCACGAACGGCGCGATCTGGCCGCCGAGCTACAGACACAGTCGCAGGTCGATCTCGAACGCGACCGACACGCGGCGTGCCTCCAGCGGTGGCCCGTGATCGTGGCGGCGATGCGAACGCTCATCAACAGCTACAACGAGGGCACCGGCATCAGTACGTTGACGATGGTGGAAGACCCGGTCAACCCGTGCGTGACGCTCGCGTCCTCACGCCGCGGACACAGTTCACTGGTTATCGCGCTCGACGGCGCGAACGTCTCCGTTCACACCCTCAACGGACGTGCCGGTCAGGCGAACGGCCCACGTT
>DASRJR010000149.1:0-31190 GCA_035649395.1 Vicinamibacterales bacterium | reverse complement strand
CGGGCGCCTCGCAGAGGTACCCGACGACATCGTTGCCCTGCATCCGGTCGATGAAGAAGCCGAGGATGTTCACGACCGTGAACGTCGGCAGTCCCTGGCGCCTGGTCGAATCGTAGACCGCGGTGTCATACACCGGAACCGCGACGATCCGAGGGCTGTGCGGGGCACAAGGCGTCGCGGCTTGCGCGCAGCTCATGTCGACCGACTTGGTCACCGGGTCCCATTGCGCGTTCGGGTCCAGTGCGATCAAGTCCTGGACGCCCTGTTTCGTCGGCCCGATCATGTTGCCGTTCTCGCTCACGAGCACGTCGCCGATCTCGATCGGGAGGCCGTTGCAAGTTGCGATGTTGTCGCGGTAGTCGTCGCCGCCGGTGCTGTTGCCGTCGTAGCGCGGAATGCGCACCGGCTGGAACACACCCGGCTGGATGGCCGTCTGCGGCCCACCCTGCTTCAACACCACCCTCCGACCGAGATCAGCCGCCACCGTGAACCCGGTCCCCGGACCACTCGAAGACGGATGCGTGTAGATATCCGGGTTGGGCAGCGGTGTCGGCTGCCCCCCGCCCGTGGTCGTTTCGAAGCGGTCGTCCTCGGTCCACTGCTGGTTCGGCGGGGCTTCGACCGGATTCGTCACGTCGTAGATGTCGTTCCACTTGTCGGGGATCGCCCATGGCTTCATGCAGTCGCTGGCGTCCGCCACGGCGACGCGGGCGATCGCCGTCGCGCGAACGCCCTGATTCAGGATGCCGACGGTTTGCCCGAAGATGGACGGCAGCGGGTTGCCGCGTGCCTGGTTGCGATAGACGTCCACGCGGATGCACGGCGTTCTGCCGGCGGCATCTGGCGGACACATCGCCGCGGGCTCCGCGGTGAAAAACACGTCGGTGTTGATGTCGACGTTCGGCGCCTGTCCCCAGATGCCGTTGGAGAGCGCGACTTGTCGTGCCGCCAATCGGGCGGGTCCGGTCGTGGTTCGGTCCGTCCATCCATTGGTGTCGAACGCCATGGCGATGGCGCCGGCGAGCGCGCCTCCGTCGGCGGCGTTCTGCGCCATGCGCCGGCCGACCCACATGACCCCGTAATCCACCACGAAGGTGAGAAACGCGATCAGGACGATCATGCCGATGGCAACGTGAAGTGCGATGGCACCGCGTTCCGAGCGTGTTCTCTGGTAGAGCCGCGCGTCGATGATGTTCCGCATGTGAACCTCGCCGTCCTTTGAGTTAGCGGCGTCCGTTGTCGTCTGCCGGTGGCGCGTCGACCGTGCCGCCACCGCCTTCGAGACTCCCGCCGAGCTCATCGCCGGGCGGCAGGAAACGTCCCGGCAATGTGGGCAGCGGCGGCACTTCGTCGGGATTGAGCGCGCGTACCAGCCGCGGCGTGATCAGCACGAGCAGCTCGGTGCGTTCCTTGCGATCCGCTCGGCTCTTGAACAAGTGCCCGATGATCGGCACTTGACTGAGCAGCGGAATGGCGGCGGTGTCGAGCTGCGCCGTGTTGTCGATCAGGCCGGCCACGGCAAACGACTGGCCATCGCGCAGTTCCACCTCGGTTTCAGCGCGGCGCGTCTGCAACGCCGGGATCCGGAATCCCTCCAGCGTGATGCCATTGTTGAAATCGAGCTCGCTGACCTCGGGCCGCACCTTCAGCCGGATGAGATCGCCGGCGATCGTCGGCGTGAAGTTGAGACGGACGCCGAATTCCTTGAACTGAATCGTCAGCTGCCCGAGCGAGGTCACGATCGGAACCGGGAACTCTCCGCCGGCCAGGAAGCTCGCCTCCTTGCCGTTGTAGGCAATCAGGTTGGGCTCGGCCAGGCTCTGGAAGTGGCCGCTCTGCTTCAGCGCGCGGATGAGCGTGCCGGCGTTCCACTTCGTGTTGAACAGGAAGATGTTGAGGAAGTCGCTGAAGTTCATCTTGCCTTCGACGGTGACCCCGTCTCGCGTTTCGGTCCGCGCGAGATCCTCGAACGTGACCGATGGGAACTGGCCATTCGTGGCCCGACCGATCCAGTCGCCGGCCCCTGTCGCTCCTGTGAAGAACGACGTGCCGAGCTCACTCAAGGCGCGGCGGTTCACTTCGGCGATCCGGACCTGCAGCATGACCTGCTGCGCGTCGCTGCCGCCGGGCACCTGCATCATGTTGATCACGTTTGCTTTCGGCTGGGCGGCTCTGACGATCTCGCCGATGCGCAGCATCACCTGCGTGCTCGACGCCCGCCCGGAGAGCACGATCCCGTCTGCATTCGTGGTGACGACGACTTCCTCTGTTGGGAACAGCTGGTGCAACTGCTGCTCGAGCGGGCTGATCGGCTGCTCCACGACGATGTCGTACTGAACGCGCTCGTTGGCGCCCCACACCAGCAAGGTGATGGTCCCAGGCGATTTGCCGTCGACGAGCACCTCGCGCGGCCTGACCACCACCGCGTCGGCGACCGCGGGATTCGTGATCGCAATTCGCGTGACGTCGAAGGTGGTCGTCACGATGGTCGAGCGACCGGTGGTGACCGAAACCTGCGGAATGTTCGCGGCGGGCTGCTGCTGCGCGAACAGAGGCGCCGCCGAGACACCGACGAGGACGAAGACAACCAGGCGAAGAGCTGCACGCATTACTTGACCACCTCGGAGCCACGCTTGGCGGCTCGGATCGTTTCAACGGTGTAGATCGGCTGGGGTGGCGGCGCCGGCGGCGCCACCGTCTTGATCACGCGGTTGCGCGCGCGATCGATCACCGGTTCCGGCCCGGCCCCCTTCATCAGCGACGCGAGCTTGACGCCTTTGGTGTCTGTCGCCTTGATGTCGAGTGGGTTGCGCAGCGCAAGCGTGATCCGGCCTTCGTTCTGCGCCAGGGTGATGCGCTCGCCATCTTCCGGCAGAACCGCCAGCGTCACCACGGAGCTCGGAATCGGCTCGCCGGCCTTCGATTTCTCCTGGTCGTACTTGGTGCCGGCCGTGAGGACGGTGACCTTGCTCACGACGGTTCGCGTCATCGGGTCGTCCTGCCCACTGGTCGCCCGCACGGTGACGAGCACGTCGACGATGGTGCCAGGTACGACGAAGCCGGCAACGCCGACGACCTCGTTCACCTTCACCGAAATCGCACGCATGCCCTCGGGAATCACCGGGGGGAGCCCGGCGCCGGCCTCGAGCGAGGCCACCTTGCTCGTGGTGATCGGTTCGTTCTCGCCGATCGGCTGAATGACGCCGCGGTCGACCAGCTGTTTCGGGTCCGCGAACGCGCCGGCGACCGGGTTCCGCGACGGCCAGGCGACCACCCGAAGGTGATTCGGGTGAAGCCGCGTGCCCATCTGGAGCGGCTGCGCCGCCACCACCACCTGCACGCTGCCGACCTCGACTTCGCGCACTGGCATCCGCAGGACGGCGTTATAGACGCCGTAGCTGCCAAGCGCCGCGGTCGCCACCGCGACCGCCATGACAATCAACGTGCGATGCTGCTTTTTCATGACTTCTCCGTTATGGCTGCGCGCGTCCGTTAGGGGGCCGCCGCTTGCGACTCGGTTCGCATGACGGACCTCGCCGTCAGGTTGATCGTCCCGAAACTCCCGCCGAACAACGGCGCGACGCCTCCGAGCACGACGAACGGGTAGGCGTAGGTGACGGTCACCTGCCTGGCGGTGAACGTGCCCGCGCTGGTGACGACAGTGATGTTCGGCGAGGTGACCAAGTTGGCGTTGTTCAGGCCCGAGGCGTTGAGGTACGCGTTCACGCGGCTCTGAACGTCGACATTCTGTTCATAGCCGGGAAGGACGGCCACCCGAGCGCCCTCGCGGGCCGCATTGGTGACCGCTTCGAAGGTGCGGAACATCATGCCGAAGTCGAAGATGCCCGCGACGAGGAGCATCAGGATCGGCAGCACGATCGCGAACTCGATCAGCTCGGCGCCGCGCTCCGAGCCCCAGCGGCGTTCGTTTACAGCCATAGCGTCACCATCGTTCCGACAAGAATTGGAATCGCATACGCCAGACGCGGTGAGGCGGACGATTCCAGCGTGAAACCAGGGACGGCCTTGATACCCTCGACACTCCAGAAATGGAGGATGGTCCCGACGTTGCTGACCGCGCGACGCAGATACCCGCGTGAGAGCGCGAGGCAGATGGCCATCGCCCCGCCGGCCAGATTGGCGTAAATGGCGAGCCAGAAGGTGTGTGACGGTCCCAGCCAGGCACCGAGCGCGGCGACGAGCTTCACGTCGCCGCCGCCCATCCCGCCCACAACGAAGAACGGGATCAGCAGCAACAGGCCGACGACCCAGCCGCTCGCGGAGAATTGCGCGCCGGCGGCCCCGGACTGGGCGAAATGAAACAACAGCCCGGCCAGCGCGGCAGAAAACGTGAGGGCATTCGGAATGCGGCGCGTCCGGACGTCGAACACGCAGGCGATCAATCCGATGCCGAGAACAATCGTGGTGACGATCATGGTGTGGGATCTGCCGGATACCAGAGGCCTTGTGTCGCGTTGTCCCAACCGACGTAGACCGCGTTGATGATGCCGGGAAATGCGGTCATCGCCGTGAGGCTGGCAAGCGCGATCGTTGCGCCAAGCAGGACGTACTCGACGAGGTCCTGCCCCCGGTCATCGATTAGGAAGTGGCGCATGACAGTGCTCTCCCTGTTGCGTGCTGATCGAGAGGTGCCCGATGACGCGCTCGCCATCGCGCACCCCTCCGTGGAGCGACGACTAAACCGTGGAGTGCTGCCCAACCCAGGCAGCCATGTTGCCGTACCAGGCGTTGAGCTGGGTGCCAAGCGCCGTGGCGCCCGCGACGACCGCGATCGACACGAGCGTTCCGATCAACACGTATTCGATGAGGTCCTGGCCCTCATCGTTCCGGACGAACCGGACGATCAGCTGCTTCATAGCGACTACTCCTTTGTCAGCCTCGCGCGCGTCTCGAGCGCGCATGTGTCGACCAGTTGAGCAACCGCGCTGCCAACTTCGTCGTGGCCGACGATTCGAACGAAGTGGCCGTTGTGTCGTGTGATTCCTCGGGTTCGGCCATCGAGGCCGCCACGCTGCTCGCGTCCGAGGCACCGAATTTCCCGGGATAGCCAGACGATCGTCCAGAGGCGCCCGCCATTCCACGCCAGGCGCCGCGCACGCCACTGCGCTCGAACTCGACGAGGTCCTGCCCCCGGTCATCGATTAGCAAGTGGCGCATGACAGTGCTTTCGCTGTTGCGTGTCGATAGAGAGGTGACGATGACGCGTTCGCCATCGTGGACCCCTCCATGGAGCGACTAAACGGTAGAGTTCTGCGACACCCAGGTAGCCATGTTCTGGTACCAGGCGTTCAGCTGGGTGCCCAGCGCCGTGGCGCCCGCGACGACCGCGATCGACACGAGCGTTCCGATCAACACGTATTCGATGAGGTCCTGGCCCTCATCGTTCCGGACGAACCGGACGATCAATTGCTTCATAGCGACTACTCCTTTGTCAGCCTCGCGCGCGTCTCGAGCGCGCATGTGTCGACCAGTTGAGCAACCGCGACGCCAACTTAGTCGTGGCCGACGATTCGACGAACGATGTGGCCGTTGTGTCGTGTGATTCCTCGGGTTCGGCCATCGAGGCCGCCACGCCGCTCGCGTCCGAGCCACCGAATTTCCCGGGATAACCAGACGATCGTCCAGAGGCGCCCGCCATTCCACGCCAGGCGCCGCGCATGCCGCCACTGCGCTCGAACACCTGCCGCGGCGAGTTGGTGACCGAACGCCATTGGCGCAGGGTGCCGCGCACGGATTCGCCGCCCGCGGCCGTCAGGGGAAGGAATTCCGCGGCGAGCAGACAGGTCCCTCGCCGCCCTTCGTCAGCGTGGACGCGGCAGATGCGGAACCACTCGCGGCGGGTCTCCCCGTCGAGCTCGATCGACAGCATGCCGACCGTGCCGACCGGAAGCGACTCGCGTGACTCGAGCAGACAGCCTCCTTCACCGATATCCCACACCCGGAGGCTGGTGTGTTTTGTCAGGGTCGTTGTGGTCACGTTGGGGGGTCTCATTGGGGAATCGGGCTAGGTGGCGGCGATTTCGCCACCCTCGCCCGCGGGGGGGTTAGAGGTTGTGGACAGATGCAGCCGATAGCGAATGGCCTCGCCCTGGAGCACCGGCTCACACCCGAGCACGCGCGCCAGGCGCATCGTCGGCTCGCCCGAGGGCGAATCGAACTGCATCACGAACTCATCGCCCTGCACGGCGGCGGTCGCACTGATCACCACGGCGAGGTCGTCCTGCCAGCGCTCGACGTCACCGTCGATGGTGACCTGGATGTGTGCGTCAGCCGGCGCGAGAAAGAGGAATCGTGGTTGCCGTCGACGATCGGTCATTCGTGACACCAAATGAGCAACAATTTTGCCGGTCGCAACAGCGGCCGATCGACCCGAGAAATCCCACGAAACGAAGCCGTTTGTCTCACGCAACCATCCGCAACGACGTTGAGCAGAGAATTTGTCTGGCTCGACCCAGACGGTTATCGGCCATTGACCGCAGTACGCAATTGCACGGTTTCGAGGGCGAGCCGATCGCCCACGGAGATACGGGCGCGGCGCGCGCCGCCTGCGGCGAGCTCGACGGTCGCGCAGGCATCCCACGACAGGGCGAAGCGCCCTCGCGCGAGCCCTTCGACAATCTTCACGACGCAGCCGTCCGATCCGATGAAGACCACGTCAATGGGGAACTTCATGCCGAACGTGTGGATGGCGTTGCACGGTGCCAGGACCAGGGCGTGCCGTTCGGCGAGCGCACTGCGTCCGAGCAGGCCTTTCCGCCGCGCCGGTTGGTCGACCGCGGCTTCGATCACATCGGCGACGATAGTGCCGGTGCGTGTGTTGATCAGCGGCGAGCCGGCGGCTGCCGCGTTGGCCAATCGTTGAAGGAAGCGGTTCATGCAGTTCGCCCCATCGTCTCGTTGTTTGCGGCGTCGGCTTTTGTCTGCGAGCGCGTCGACCCAATCTGGAACGGCGGATCCATCGGACGCTCGCGCGAGGCCTTGCCGGAGCGGAACTCACGGAAGTCCACGCTGCACCCGTGTGTCGAGAGGAAGTTCAAGAACCGTTTGTAGTCGCTCTGCGGCATCCCGAGCAGCTGGAGGACGGCGCGGTAGTTGCCGCTGGTCTCGATCAGCGCCTGACGCACCATCGTCGTGATGTCGGCCCGCGTGATGTCCCGGTTGATGAACATCGGGTAGACGTGCTCCCAGAACGAGCAGCTCCCCGTGACCAGACCTTCGTAGAGGTGGTCGCCGATGCGCTTGCGCCGTTCGCGCGACAGCACCACGTTGCCGGCTGCGGATCCGACCAGCGCTGGCGGCAGGTCTTTGACCTCGAGGCGCGCGCCGCCATGCAGCCATGCCAGCTGCTCGATGATGTTCTGGAGCTCGCGCACGTTGCCTGGCCAATGGTGCCGCTCGATCACCTGCAGCGCTTCCTCAGACAGATCGAGCGGCAGCGCGCTGCGCTCGATGATGTGTGACACGAGCGCACGAATGTCGTCGCGCCGGTTGCGCAGCGGCGGTACCTCGAGGTGGACGACCATGATGCGGTACATCAGGTCTTCGCGGAACTGGCCGCGCTGGACGAGATCGGGCAGATTGCGATTCGTCGCCGCGATCACCCGCACGTCGACCTTGGCTGACACGGCGTCCGACCCGACCGGTTTGACCTCGCCATTTTCGAGAAAGCGGAGCAGCAACGCCTGCATCCGCAGGCTCATCTCACCGACCTCGTCCAGGAACACCGTGCCGCGATGCGCCAGCTGGAACAGTCCGACCTTGTCGCGATGCGCGCCGGTGAAGCTGCCGCGGACGTGTCCGAACAGCTCCGACTCGAGCAGCGTCTCCGAGATTCCAGCGCAATTGAGCGCGACGAACGGCCTCGAGGCGCGCTGTGAGCGGGTGTGAATGAACCGCGCAATCAGGTCCTTGCCGACGCCGCTCTCACCGGTGACCAGCACTTTGGCGTTGCCGGAGGCGATGCGTGCGGCCGCCGAGCGCAGCCAGTCCATCGCCGGGCTCTTTCCAATGAGTGTGGGCTCTTCGATCGTGTGGTCGTGTGTGGGCATCACAGTGTCTTGGGGCTAGCAATCGTGGGGGGAGGGACGCCGACGGCAACCAGCGCCGCGACGCCTCGGAGTGAATCAGGGGATGTCGGTCCCAGAGTCAGGAATTCAACCGCCATGCGGTAAGGCCAGACCGGCCCGGGCGCGTGAAGGGTGCGGAGAATGCGAACGGCCTCGGTGTGACGCTGACCGGACGTCCTCACGTCGACGAAGCCGACCGTGCCCTCGTCGAGCGCCGACGGGCTCTCCCAGAGGCAGCCCGACGAGCTGACTTGCACGATCCGGACGGGGACGCGGCGAATCACGGCGCCGCCAAGCGGCTTGCGGCGAATCTCGAGTTTCGCGAACCGCTCGGCCGCGTCGTCGGCCTCGCCGGGCCGCGTCGTGATCAGCAGGCGTACTTCGCGCCGTAACCCGCCGCCGCGGAGGATTACGCGGCTGTTGACGGCCCGCGCGAGGCGCGTGTTGGAGGGGCCTCCGCGTTCGTCGGGGATTTCGAGGAGCAGGCGTTCTCCGAGCGGAATCGTGCGTGCGGCGATGACGACCGACTCGCTTGCATCGAAGTGGGCGATCTCGACGTCCTGGATGACGCGGACCGTCCCCATTCCCGGTTGATCGAGGGCGTAGCGCTCGCCCCGGCGTCGCTCACTCATAAAGGTGCCTGCGACGGGAGAGCAACCCGTGTACCGGCGGCGCGTCCACCGCGAGTTGCACAAATTGTTCGGAACTTGTGCAAGTCGGCGTCCGGCGTGCCCCGCGTCGACGTGACCCGTCTGGTCGGGGCAAGACGAGTCGTCTGTTGCCTCGCAGTCACAACGACGTGCGCCGCCGACGGTCACGCGTCTTTGCGAAAGAAACGGACGAGTTCGTCGCCGTGCGGTCGTGGCAGCGGCCTTGCCTTTCTGGCAGATGAGTGAGCAACGAGCCGACCGGTCCACAGCGCAGTCTTCACGTGCGAACGGATTTGGCCGTCGTCATCCCGGCGATGAACGAAGAGACGTTGATCGCGCGCTGCATCGGCAGCGTGATCGAGGCGGGTATCCCGGCCGAGCGCATCTTCGTCGTCGACGACGCGTCCACCGATTCCACCCCCGCTGTTCTCGAAGGAATCTCCGGTATCAACGTGCTGCGCAACGAGCATCGTTGCGGCAAAGCGGGCAGCGTGCTCCGTCTGATCGAGTACTTCGGCATCATCCAGCGATTCACCTACGTATCGCTGCTCGACGCCGACAGCCACGTCGCGCCTGGCTATTTCGCCGCGGTCTCGCGCGCGTTCGACGGGGATCCGACGGCGGTGCTCGTGTGCGGTGGTCCGCGCGGGATGTCCTATAACTACATCACCGCCTTCAGGACGCTCGAGTACTACACCTCGCTCCTGACGTATCGGAAGGGCCAGGACCGCCTCGGTCTGATCACGGTTGCGCCGGGATGTGCGTCTACTTACAAGACATCAATCGTCGGCGCCCTCGACTGGCACGGCGGCACGCTGGTCGAGGACATGGACCTGACCATTCAGATCCATCGCAAGCGTTTGGGCCGCGTCCGCTACGAGACCGACGCGATCGTTCACACCCAGGACCCGCGACGCATCGGTGAGTACGTCGGGCAGCTCACGCGCTGGTACAGCGGAGCCTGGCAGGTCATGCGACGGCACCGGATGCCGTTCGGCGGCCAGGCGATCGACCTCGAATTCCTGTTGCTCGCGGGCGAGGGACTCGCCTACTCGCTGCTCGTGCTGGCGGCGCCGATCCTGGCCTGGATGACGCCGCACGCTGCGCTGCGCTGGTTGCTCCTCGATCAAGCGGTGTCGCTGTTGACCGCTGCGATCTGCGCCACGCAGCTGCGCCGCTTCGACATCCTCATGTGGTTCCCGACGTTCATATTCCTGCGCGTCCTTGGCTGCGGCGTGTGGGTTCGAACGTTCTGGCTCGAAATCGTTCGTCAACGCACACTTCGCACGTGGTTCTCGGTCGGGAGGTATGACACTGATGTTCGTCCAGCTCATCACCCGAGGCGCTCTCTTGCGTAGCGCACTGCTGTTCGCCGCTCTCCTGGCGTGCGCCGCCTCTCCAGTGACGGCCCAGGATCTGCCACCGTCCACCGCCTTTCCCGGGTCGTTCTGGATCGCGACCGGCGACGTGGGCCCGGCGGAGGAGGGGAATGTCGTCACGCAGGCGGCCTTCGAGCAGGGCATCACCGTGTGGGAGCGCGGGTCGTGGTTCGCGATCCCCTATTTCGGCGCCGGCATCACCACCGACTCCGCCGGCTACGAGTGGAACGACCGTCATCCCTTCCAGGTCGGCATGAAGCTGGTTCGCCGCGTTCCCGGCGGCGCTCTCCAAGCCGGGGGCGGTCTGATGTTCGAACGCGATCCGAGCAGCGGCGGCGAGCGTCATCCGACCGCGTTCGTGTCGTATTGGGCCGGCTGGGCGGCTGAAAGCCAGGCGCAGCGCGGCTCGATCTTCCGTGGTTTTCCCGGACATCTCTCCGCGAGCTCCGGCCTGATGACCGGGCGCGACCCGGACAACTGGATGACACGCATCGACGGACAGCAGGGCGTGGCCGTGATGCGCAACAAGTTGATCTCAGTGGTGCCCTACGGCGGCGGTGTCGTCACCTTCGATACCAAGCGGCGGGTGTGGGAGAACCGGGTCACGCTCGACGCCGGGGTGAAACTCGTGCGGCCGTTCGTTGGCGGCGTCATCGAAGCGGGCGTGGCCGAGCGACGGCAGTACACGGTGCTCATCGACCAGGTTGAGAACGCTCCCGTGGTGTACGTCAATCTCTGGGTCGGCTGGAACCCGAGAGCGGTTCGGTAGTCAGAAGGATCGCGTCATGTATATCAATGTGTTCGGCGGGTCGGCGCTCTTGCATCTTCTGCTTGGGTATCCACGGTTGATCCTCGTGCTCGGCATCGTGGGAACGGTCGCGGCGACCAACACGCCCCATGGCCCCGGCCGCGTCGCGGGCACCGGTCAATATCTGGCAGTACTCGACGCCGAGATCGGCCAGCGTGCCACCAACAGCGATGCCGCCGAACGGACCGCGCGTCAGGCCGTGACGAACATGCTCGAGTCGTACGACCCGGTTGCGATCGAGAAGACCGTCGCTGAGACGCTCGACGCCTGCGGTGAGGGCTGCACGGACCTGTCGACCCCGATCGTCATTCGCGATACCGAGCTGCTCAGGCGTGTGCTCACGCTCCATGAGCTCGATCGACTCTGGGCCGCGTCGCAAAAGCGCGCCGCGACGCCTCCAGTTGCTGGGCGTTCGGTCGGGAAGTGAGGTTGTTCGGGTTAGCGCGACGCGCGCGTCGCGGCGAGGGGTGATTCGATACTGGGTATTTCAGTTCGGAATCGGCGTGAATCGACGCGGCAGTCATGTGCCGCCAGGAAATTCAGCAACGACTTGTAATCGGCCTGCGCCATGCCGAACAGACGCAGCAGCCCACGATAGCTGCCACCGGATGCAATGAGGCCGCGACGGATCAACTGGCGAAGATCGGCGCGGGTCAGATCGCGGCTCGTGAAGAGGCGGTGGACGTCTTCCCAGAAGTGCAGCTGACCTGCGGTCAAGCCCTCATAGAGATCCGTGACGATCGAGCGGCGTCGATCGTGAAGCACTTCGACCGGCCCGTTCGGACGACTGGACACAGCGGCTGGCAGATCCGCCGGTTCGACCGCACGGGCGTGCACCATCGATGCGAGCTGTTCGACGACGTTCTGCAGCTCGCGCACGTTGCCCGGCCATCGGTACACCTCGAGCACGCGGAGCGCGGCGTCGCTGAACTTGAGCGGCTCGCCGGCTTTGGCCGCCACGTAGTTGAGCAGGGGCCGGATGTCTTCTTTGCGATCGCGCAGCGGCGGCACTTCCAGTTGCACGACGTGCACCCGGTAGTAGAGGTCTTCGCGAAACTGCCCCTTGCGAACCATGTCGTAGAGATTGCGGTTCGTTGCCGAGATGATGCGCACGTCGACGTGCCTGGTCGCCGTATCCGAACCAACACGGCGAATCTCGCCAGTCTCGAGGAACCGCAGCAGCAGTCCCTGCATGCGCGGCCCCATATCGCCGATCTCGTCGAGGAACACGGTTCCCTGATGCGCGAGCTCGAAGCAGCCGACCTTGTCGCGATACGCGCCGGTGAAGCTGCCGCGAACGTGCCCGAACAGCTCCGATTCGAGCAGCGTCTCGGCGATGCCGGCACAATTCAGCGCGACGAACGGTTTCGACGCTCGAGGAGAATGCGCGTGGATGAAGCGCGCGAGGACGTCCTTGCCGACCCCGCTTTCGCCCGTGATCGCCACCTTGACGTTCTTGGCGGCCGCGTGCGTCGCGAGGTCGAGGATCCGCCGCAGTGCGGGGCTCGACCCAACGATAGTAGGCCCCTTATCCGGGGCGACGCCGGAGAAATCGTCTGCTGCCATTCCTGAAGGTTCATCGGGGAAATCTCTCGCGGCTGTTCGCGTGAATCCCAGACTGATGTCTGGTTCAGCAAAGGGCCTGCCACGGTGACCAGGCAGGGGTGAGATCGGGCAGATCAGGCGCGATTAGTGTGATCCGAGGCGCTTTGTGCAATTGTGTGCTGCGATAAAACGGTGAGAAGTCCTTTCAGAGAAAGATTAAAGGCTCTGCACAGAAAATACTGCGACGGTTTGTGGCTGCTTTTCTGAGGCTGGGCGCGCATCAGCCCGTCTACCTCTTCAACGGTTGCACCATTGAAATCCCCTAGGATCGCGTCTGAAATCCCCTAGGATCGCGTCCGTCATAGCGATGCCCTCGCCGCCTTGATCGCGGCGACGATGCGGCGGGCGTTGTCGACGATGGTTTCGTACCCGACACCAATGGCGTCTCGATCCAGCAGCGCCGATCCGACGCCCACGGCTGAGGCGCCCGCACGGATCCAGTCACCCGCGTTCTCCACACTGACTCCACCGGTCGGAATCAGCTTGACCGACGGGAGTGCCGCTTTGACGTCGGTGATGAACGAGCAGCCAAGCGAGGCTGCGGGGAACAGCCTGACGAAGTCGGCGCCGGCTTCCCAGGCCGTCATGATCTCAGTGGGGGAGAAGCAACCCGGTATCGCGAGCGCGCCGCCGTCGTGGCACACGTCGATGAGCTCTGGCCTCAAGACGGAGCTGCTGACGAACCGCGCGCCTCCCTCGATCACGCGTGATGCGGTGTCCTCGTCGAGCACCGCGCCGGCGCCGAGCATGAAATCCGACGGCAGCATTGCGGCCAGCTCGCGAATCAGATCGATTGCACTCGGTACCGTCATCGTGACCTCGAGCGCGCGCACGCCGCCGGCCATCACAGCGTCCACGACAGCGTGCACACGTTCAGCGGCCTTGATTCGAACCATGGCGATCACGCCAGCCTCTTCGATGGCGGCGACGACATCGCGACGTGCCGTCATCGTGTCACTTCATGGCTTTGGGCGTCGCGCTCGGCTCGACGAGCACCGCGCCAGTCGACATCGGCTGGACGAGACGACGGTAGATCGAGAGATAGCCCGTCGACGCCGGCAGCACCGGGTCACCGCGTCGGGCGCGGCGTGTGTCGAGCTCCGCCTGAGGCACGTCGAGATCGAGCGTCCGTCGATCGACGTCGATCGTGATGCGATCGCCGTTCTCGATCAGCGAGAGCGGTCCGCCCGCGGCGGACTCCGGCGACACCTCGGCCACCGTGATGCCCTTGTTGCACAGGCCCGAGAGCTGGCCATCCGAAACGAACGCGACATCGTTTTCCAGTCCCGCGGCGTAGATCGAGAACACGACCCGCGACGCGGAGCCAGCCATGGCCGGGCCGCCCTTGGGACCGCACCCACGCAGCACGAGCACCTGGCCGCGCGTCAGGGCGCCTTGCTGCACACCCGCGATCGCGGTCGGCACGTCGTCGAACGCGATGGCCTCGCCGCTGAAGCGTACTGATTGTCCCGGCGCTCGCATCCCGGGCTTGATGATGGCGCTCTCGGGCGCGAGCGAACCACGCAAGACGACGATCGACGCGGAACGGGAGAAGGGACGCGCGAGCGGCCGAATGACGTCAGGATTCGAGTTGACGGCATCGTCGACGTTCTCGCTAATCGAACGCCCGGTGACCGTCAGCGCGTCGCCATCGAGCAGTGGGGCGAGCTCCTTCAGCAATGTCCGGGCACCGCCTGCCGCCTCGAACGCATCGATGGAGTCCGATCCGTTTGGCGCAACCGCGGCGAGCACGGGCACCCGCTCGCCGAGCTCGTTGAACAGCGCGAAGACATCGACGTCGACGCCGGCTTCGGACGCGGTCGCCTGCAGGTGCTTGATGCAGTTGATCGATCCGCTGACCGCGAGTACCGCCGCCGCGGCGTTGCGGAAGGCACCGGGCGTCAGCACACGCCTCGGGGTCAGGTCCTCCCACACCATCTCGACGATCCGGCGGCCGGACTGACGCGCGATCTCGAACATCCGTTCGCTGTTGGCGAGCACCGGCGCGGCGCCGGGCAGTGTCATGCCGAGCGCCTCGCACACGATGTGCATCGAGTTCGCCGTTCCCATGCCGGCGCAGACGCCCGGGCCCGTGATCGCGTGATCGCACATGCCAGCGAGCGTCTCCTTCGACAGCTTCCCGAACATCGCCTGCACCGAGCCGATGAACACCTCTTCGATGTCGACGTGCTTGCCGTCGTAGTGACCGCTCGGCTGATATCCGCAGATCACCAGGATCGTCGGGATGTTGAAGCGGCCAGCCGCCATCAGATGTGCCGGCGGCGTCTTGTCGCACGACGAGAGGCAGATCATCCCGTCGAGCTGCGCGCCTTCGATCGCGATCTCCATGTCGTTGACGATGAGGTCGCGGCTGGCGAGCATGTAGCCGCCGCCGGCGCCGGCGCTGATGATGAAGTCGCTGGGCGCGGCCGTGCGAATCTCGAATGGCAGCCCACCCGCCTCGCGCACGGCGTCCTTGACGACTCTGGCGATGCCGTCGAGATGGCTGAAGCAGATCGCCAGCTCCGACGAACTGTTCACGACGGCGATCTTCGGCTTGAGCATGTCGTCGGCCGTGAGGCCGAGCGCTCGCCATTGGGCCCGCCGGACCGCTTCGCGAGGGGAGCCCGGCTCGAAGTTGCTCCGCAGCGCTCTCTTCATACGTCGGATTGTAATGGCCCGCCTGACTTAATCTATTGTCGTGAACCTGACCGACTCCGAGCGGCGGATGCTCGACGGTGCCCATGGGAAGGCGCGACAGAAAGCCATGGAGCTGCTGGTCCGCTACGCGGAAGCGCTCGGCGCCGAGCGTTTCGTCGACACGCGCAACGTCGCCGGCGTACCAGGGTCCGCCAATCCATTCCTGCAGAACTACTACCAGGACAAGAGCGCCGACGGGCGCGATGCGATCTTCTCGTTCTTCGATCTCGATGCCGACGAGCTCATCGACGTGCCCGACGCGGTGGTGCCGACGTATCACCTGCAGGGCGGCGCGGATCCGACGGCGTGGCAGACGCTCGGAGTCAAGGTGGAGGTGTTCCGCAATTACGAGGAGCGGGAGAAATTCGCGGCGCAGCACGACGTCGGCATTCTCAAGACGTGCACGCCGTATCTCGCTGGCAACGTCCCAACCAAAGGTGAACACCTGGCATGGATGGAGTCGTCGGCGGTCATCTATGCGAACTCGGTACTCGGCGCGCGGACGAACACCGAAGGGCGCGAGAGCACGAGCGCAGCGATGCTGACCGGCAAGATTCCCGATTGGGGGCTGCATCGTACCGAACATCGTTACGGCACGCATCGCATCGACGTCGAGATCCCGATCGCCTCGGTGATGGACTGGGGCATGCTCGGGTACTTCGTCGGCGATGTCGTGCAGGAACGCATCCCGGTGCTGCGGGGCGACTTTCAGCGCCCCGACATCGTCCGGCTCAAACACTTCGGCGCGGCAGCGTCGAGCTCGGGCGGTGTCGAGATGTATCACATCGTCGGCGTCACGCCGGAAGCCGAGACGCTCGAGATGGCGTTCGGCCCTCGTCAGCCGGTCGAGACGTTTGCGTACAGCACCGCGGTGCGTCGCCGCATCTACGATCGACTCAACGCCAACGCGAGCGATCCGAATGTCGACTACGTGATGCTCGGGTGCCCGCACGCCGCGCTCGAACAATTGCAGGAAGCCGCCCGGCTGCTCGACGGCAAGAAGGTGAGCGCCAACTGTCAGTTGTGGATCTTCACCTCGCGCGCGGTGAAGAGCCAGGCGAGCGAGACAGGCATCATCAGGACCCTGAGTGATGCGGGCGCGGTGCTGCTGACCGACACGTGCTCGGCGTTTGCGCAGGCGTTGCCGCCCGGCACGAAAGTCGCGGCGCTCGATTCAGCCAAGCAGGCGCACTACCTGCCGGCGATCCTGGGAGTGCAGGCCTGGTTTGGATCGACCGCCGACTGCATCAATGCGGCTCTGACTGGCCGATGGAATCCGGAGGAGATATGACCCGTCGACCCACTCAGGGTCACCCCGAGCAGAGTCGAGGGGTGAGCACGGCGTCGGCGACGATCGTGCTTCGAGGGCGCAAGGTAGTCGGCGGCCGTGCCGAAGGGGAGGCGCTGGTGACGCGTCAGACGATTCCAGGCTGGGGCGGCGTCAACCCGATGCGCGGCGTCATCACCGAAATGCAGCACGAGCTGCGCGGGCAGAGCTTCAAGGGCAAGGTGCTGGTGTGCCGTGGCGCAAAAGGATCGTCGGGCTGGTCGGCGATGTACCACACCACGCGGCTCGCCGGCACGGCGCCGAAGGCACTCGTGTTCAACGAGATGACGACCAAGATCGCGCTCGGCGCCGTGGTGATGCGTGTGCCGAGCGTGACCGACCTCGATCGCGATCCGCTCGAGGTCATCGAGACCGGCGACTGGGTGATCGTCGATGGGGACCGCGGACTGGTCGAAGTCGTGAAACGAGGAAAGTGAACGCCTCTTCGCGCCGATATCACGATTCGTGACATCTTCGACGGCGATGCCGTCCCATTACGAGCTGACTCGAGGCCAGGCCATCCTGTCAGGGGCCGCGGTGATCGTGGCCTTTCTGCTCCTGGGATGGTTTGGCTGGCGATTCGTCACGCGAGTCGACCTGTGGCAATGGTGGGTGCCGGCCGCACTCGCCGCCGGACTGGTCGCCGCCGATTTCGCATCCGGCCTCGTCCACTGGGCCGCCGACACGTGGGGGCGGGACGACTGGCCGATTGTCGGCCCGCGTCTGCTCGTGCCGTTCCGCGTGCACCACATCAACCCCGACGACTTTCTGCGCCGCTGCTTCATCGACACCAACGGTGAGGTCGCGATGATGGCGATCCCCGTGCTGCTCGGGCTCCAAGCGATTCCGCTCGAGCGCTGGTGGGGTGGTCCGATCGCCGCGTTCGGCCTCGCGTTCTGCGGCGTGGGATCGCTCACCAATCAGATTCATCAGTGGTCGCACATGCCGTTGCCGCCTCGCGTGGTCCGTGCGTTGCAGACATGCGGCGTGCTGTTGGGTCGGCGCGCTCACGCGGCCCATCACGCGCGGCCATACGATCACCACTATTGCATCACCACCGGCTGGTGCAACCGGCCGCTCGACGCGATCGGCTTCTTCCGGCGTCTCGAGTCGCTGATCACTTCGCTGACCGGCGCCGTGCCGCGTCAGGAGGATCGGCAGTACGACGCGCGCTACGCGACGATGCCGCACCAGACCGGCTCTCGTGCATAGCCAGCGCGAGGATCCCGAGACGTTCGAGCGTCTGGCCCTGCAGACGACCGAGCCGACATCGTTCGGACACGGCTTCATCAGCGGCATCGTCTCCGCAATCCTCGGCATCACCGCATTCGGACTGGTCCTCGCGCTTCGATTTCCGCACCTGTTCGGATTGGCCGAACTGCGTCCGCTGCGATCGTTCGCCTATCTCCAGGCGCTGATTCACCTCTCGCTGTTGGCGTCGTTTCTGCTCGGCGCCGTCAGTGCGTGGCTGCGCACCAACAAAGTGCTCGCATTGACCGGACTCGTGTTCACGCTCGCGGCCTCGATGCTCGGTGGATCGCAGGCGGCGACGCTGGCCTCCGAGGGGACCGCCCGGCCATGGCTGGGAATCGACTTCTTCGTCCTCAATCTGCTGTTGTATTCCGGGGCGTTCGTTCCGCTGGAACGACTGTTCGCGCTGCGCGCCGATCAGCCGGTCTTCCGGCGCGACTGGCCGCTCGACCTCACATACTTCTTTCTCAACTCGCTGCTGATCGAGGTGCTGACGATTCTCACGCTTCGGCCCGTCATGATTCTGTTCGATTGGGCCCGTGTGGACGCCGTGCTCCACGCCGTGACGTGGCTGCCGCTGGCCGTGCAGGTGCCGCTGTTGCTCCTGGTCGCGGACTTCACGCAGTACTGGGTGCATCGGGCGTTTCATGCGTCGCGGTGGCTGTGGCCGTTTCACGCGATTCATCATTCGATTGAGCAGATGGATTGGCTCGCGGGATCGCGGTTGCATCTGGTGGACGTCATCATTACGCGCGGTCTGACGTATGTGCCGATCTTCGTGCTCGGATTCTCCGAGCGCGCGCTGATGGTCTACGTGTTCATCGTTGCCGTGCAGGCCACGTTCATCCACGCGAACGTCAAGTGGACGCTGCGGCGCTGGCAGAGGGTGATAGCGACTCCCGCGTTTCATCACTGGCATCACAGCGCGGAGCCTCAGAGCATCGACAGGAATTTCGCGGTCCACACGCCGGCGTGGGATCTGCTCTTCGGCACCTATTACCTGCCCGATCGCTGGCCGACCGCCTACGGTCTGGTGCACCACCGCGATGTGCCGTCCGGGTGGGTCAAACAACTCGTCTACCCCGTCCGGAAGCGATTCAGAACGTCGGTCTGACACGGCTGCCGAGGCAATTGCCTGCGATAGCGGAACACGTTAGAGTGCGGGGCGAGCGAGGTGCGTGCATGCCGAAGATTGGACGTAACGACCCGTGTTCATGCGGCAGCGGCAAGAAGTTCAAGAAGTGCCACGGCGCCGGGCCTGCGAATAGCCGACAGTCCAGGATGCTCCTCATCATCGTCGGCGGCGCGGTGCTCGCCGCTCTCGCCGCGGTGGCGACGTTGGTGACCTCGGAACGCCCAAGAACGGGGACGCGCGTCTGGGATCCGGCGCATGGGCACTACCACAACGAGTACGGGCGCGAAATTCCCTGAGCCTCGACGGAGGTCGAGACGATGAACGCGCAGTGCCGCGAGCTTCGCTTGCGTGACGGGCGCACGCTCGCGTACGCCGAGTTCGGCAGTTCGTCCGGCCAGCCGGTCCTGCATTGCCACGGCGCACCGAGCTCACGCGCCGAGGGCGAGCTCTTACTGGATAACGGGACTTTGACAGAGCTTGGTCTACGGGTGATCGTGCCCGATCGACCCGGTATCGGACGATCCGATTTCCAACGCGGGCGCCGGATCGTCGACTGGCCGGCCGACGTGCTCGAGCTCGCCGACGCGCTTCGTCTCGATTCGTTCGCGGTGGTGGGGGAGTCAGGCGGCTCGCCGTATGCCGCGGTATGCGGCGCCCTGCTCGCCGATCGCGTGCGGGTTGTGGGATTGATCGGTTGCCTCGCTCCGGCGGACAGTCCGGGCGCGCTCGCCGCGATGGCGATGCCGCTCAGAGTGATGTTCCGGCTCGCGCGTGTCGCGCCACCGGTCTTGCGGGCGCTGTTTCGGCTCAATCTCCGAATGATTCGGAAGGGCGGCGAACGCGCCGGTGAGCGGATGGCGGCATCGTTCCCCGAGCCGGATCGGACGCTGTTGTCACGCAAGGAGATTCGCGACGGTTTCATGGCGTGCTTCGAGGAAGCCTGCCGGCAGGGCACGCACGGTCCGGCCTGGGATCTTCGACTGATTGCGCGCCCGTGGGGGTTCGATCTCGGGACGATCGCTGTGCCCGTCCTCCTCTGGCATGGAGAGCGCGACGCCAACGTGCCTGTGACACACGGTCGGTACCTCGCGAGCGTCATCCCGAACTGTCGTGCGACGTTCTTCGAAGATGAGGCGCATCTCTCAGTGCCGTTGAATCATCATCGCGAGATTTTCAGCGCGGTGCGGAGTGCATTGAACGGCGACGCGGCCCAGCGCCCCGCGATGGCGTGAGGAGGGACGTCGTGCGGCGGGTCAGACCCGCCGTTAATCCCGTCGATCGAGATTTGCGGTGAGTCGCTGCTGGAGCGCCGCAAGATCGACGGCGTGAACCTCATTCGTCCCGGCGAGATCGAGCGCATGCGCCGCCGCGGCGCCCATCGCGATACATGGCCCCATCACCCGAATCGCCGACAGCGCGCTGACGTCGGCGTCGACACAGCGTCCGGCCGCGACGATGTTGTCGGCGTCGCGCGGAATCATGCACGACAGCGGAATGTAGTAGACGTGGTCGGGCGCGAACTTCTCCCAGTGCACGAGGTCGGGCGCGTTGTGCAGCTCGACCCACCACGCACATCGCGCAGCTGCATCGTCCGGGCGTGTACCTGAGCGGATCTCGTCGACAGTGAGCTGGCGTCGGCTCACGATCCAGCGTGTCTGTCGCAGCCCCGGGTTGCCGTACACCCGCACCCGGGCGTTACGGAAGATCTGCGGATACTCCGTTTGCAGAAAGCGGAGCACGTTGTCGGCCTGCCGTCGTCCCTCGAACACCATGTGCGCACCGGCGGTCGGCTCGAGCGGCGTCTCGAAATGCGTGACGTTGGCCAGCATGATGTTCTTGCCGGGGAAGTGCATCAGAAAGCCGTCGTGGCGCACCAGTCCGTAGGCCGTGCCGCGCTCGGCGAGCCGCTTGTGAACGTCCGTGATCACGAGGTCCTTGACGGCCTCGGTGTCGTAGCCCTCGATCAGAAAGTTCAACGAGCCGTAGACCGCCGCGTCCGGTTCGCGCATGTCGAGTCCGGCCTCGTAGGTGAGGCTGGCGTCGCCGGAGGCGTCGACGTACCCCGTGGCGACGATGCGAACCGATCCGAAACGCGTCGCGAAGTCGACGTGTCTCACCCGCCGCGTCTCGAACGCGACGTCGATCAGCACCGCGCCCACGATCGCGCGGATGCCCGCCGTTTCAACCTGCCGCTCGATCCATCGCGCCAGCCGCACTTCGTCGTACTGAAAGGTGATCGTACCGGTCATCGACACACGTCGATGAATCGATCCTTCAGCCGTGAGGTCGGCGATCAGATCGTCGGCGATGCCATGCGTGATCTGGTACGGCTGCGGCCCGTGCGTATACAGGCCGATGATGGTGCCGATGATCGAGCCGATCGCCTGTCCGCCGAGCGACGGTGCCGCATCGACGATGATCACCGATCGACCGAGCCGCGCGGCTTCAAGGGCAGCCGAGACGCCCGCGATACCCGCGCCAATGACGCAGACGTCGGCGCTCAGCGTATTCGGTGCGGATCGCGGCGGCCGTCGCACCGTGCGCGTCGTCATCGGGCTCATGGTCCATACCTTAGTCCAACCGAGTGGTGAACTATACTTAGCCGATTCAGGAGACACGTGATGACGACCTGGCTGCGTGGATCGTGCGCGAGCGTGGTGATTGGCGGCGCGCTCATTCTGACGGCGGGCAGTCCGGTCGCTCAACAACCCGCGGGTCCGCAGTCGTCATCGACGTGTCAGCCCGCGCCGGCACGAGGTGGTGGTGCGGGACGCGCCGGTCAGCCCGGTGGTGCGCCCGCGGCAGGCGCGCAGGCTGGGCGTGCTGCCGGCGCGCGTGCCGGCGGTGGTGGAGGAACGCCGCCGCCGATCGCTTGGGCAGCACCGTTGCTCGCCGACGGACCGATCGCGGTCCAGTCGGCGGTACAGCAGCATCGCAATCTTCGCCTGGTCGTCACCAAGGGCCTGACCCATCCCTGGGGAATGGCATTTCTGCCCGACGGCAACATCCTGATCACCGAGCGGCCGGGTTGCTTGCGCATCGTTCGTAACGGCGCGCTCGATCCGAAGCTCGTCGAAGGCCTCCCGCCCGTTTCGGCTCAGGGGCTTTCTGGACTGATGGACATCGCGCTGCATCCGCGGTTCGCCGAGAACAAGTTCGTCTACCTGACGTACCACAAGCCCAACCCCGCGGCCGCTGCCGCGCCAGGTGTGCCTGGACCAAACGCGCCGCCGGCGCGTCTGGCGACGCTCGCGCGCGCGACCTGGGACGGCAGCAAGCTGACGAATGTCAAAGAGCTGTTCGCCGCGGACGTCACGACCGAGGCCTCGCGAATCGTGTTCGGTCGCGACGGCATGATCTACATGAGCCTCGGCAGGTCGACGGAAGGCGCGAATGCGCCATCGCAGGATCCGAACAACCACGGCGGCAAGTTGCTGCGACTGCGGGACGACGGAACGGTGCCGCCCGACAACCCGTTCGTCGGCAAAGCCGGATACAAGCCGGAGATCTTCACGATGGGCCACCGCAATCAGCTCGGGTTGGCGGTGAATCCCGCGACCGGTCAAATCTGGGCCACCGAGCAGGGGCCGAACGGCGGCGACGAAGTGAATATCATTCAGGCGGGCAAGAACTACGGATGGCCCGTGATCAGCCTCGGTCGCAGCTATCCGGGACCGCGCGTGTCGGAGCAGCCCGTGCGCGACGGCATGGAGCAGCCGCACGTCGTCTGGATTCCATCGATCGCGCTGTCCGGGATGACGTTCTATACCGGCGACAAGTTTCCGGGCTGGAAAGGCAACTTGTTCGTCGGCGGTCTCCGCCAGGGCGAGGTGCCGCGCACCGGCCAGCTCCAGCGGATCGAATTCAACAGTAACTGGGAGGAGCTCCGTCGCGAACCGATGCTGCGTGAGCTCGGTCAACGCATCCGCGACGTGCGGCAAGGGCCCGATGGGTTCCTGTATGTGTTGACCGAAGAGAACGATGCTGCGCTCATCCGCATCGAGCCCGCCGAAGCGGGGTCAACGAAGTAGATGAAAATAGCCGAACGCATGACGCGGATCGGGATCGAATCCGCGTTCGAAGTCCTGCAGCGCGCTCGCGCGCTCGAGGCCCAAGGCAAGCACGTCATTCACCTCGAGATCGGTCAACCCGATTTCCCCACGCCGGCTCACGTCAAGGAGGCGGCCAAGCGCGCATTGGACGAAGGGTGGACCGGGTACGGTCCCACGCCAGGATTCCCCGACTTCCGCGAGGCCATCGCGAACTACATTTCGACGACGCGCGGGATCACCGTGTCCGGCCAGAACGTCGTCGTGGTGCCTGGCGGCAAGCCGATCATGTTCTTTGCGATGCTCGCCGTCGTCGAGCGCGGCGATGAGGTGATCTATCCCAACCCCGGCTTCCCGATCTATGAGTCGATGATCAACTTCCTGGGCGCCACGCCCGTGCCGATTCCGTTGGTTGAGAGCCGAGGCTTCTCATTCGATCTCGAGGTGCTCGAGTCGAAGCTCTCATCGCGCACGAAGATGGTGGTGCTCAACTCACCGGCGAATCCGACTGGTGGCGTGATTCCCCGCGAGGACCTCGCTCGTCTCGCTGATCTGCTTCGAGCGCGCGATGTGCTCGTGTTGAGCGACGAGATCTACTCGCGCATCTGTTACGACGTCACGCCATCGTCGATGACGCAGTTCGACGGCATGCTCGAAAAGACGATCATTCTCGACGGCTTCTCGAAGACGTACTCGATGACCGGCTGGCGGCTCGGTTACGGCGTGATGCCGCTGTGGCTCGTCGAGGCAGTCGACAAGCTGATGGTCAACTCGAACTCGTGCACCGCCAGCTTTACGCAGCGTGCGGGACTGGCGGCGCTGCAGGGGCCGCAGGATGATGTCGATCGGATGGTTGCCGAGTTCCGCCGCCGGCGCGACGCGATCGTGCAGGGATTGAACAAGATTCCCGGGTTCAGTTGCCCGGTGCCGTCAGGGGCGTTTTACGTCTTCCCGAACATCAAGGAAACCGGGGTGTCGAGCCGCGAACTCGCCGACATGTTGTTGAACGACGCCGGCGTCGCGTGTCTCAGTGGGACGGCATTCGGCAGCTACGGCAACGGCTACCTGCGATTCAGCTACGCGAACTCGCTCGAGAACATCGAGGAAGCGCTCGGCCGGATCCGCAAGCTCTCGGAGCGTTGGGCGCCGGCGGGTCTCAGGGCCACCTAAAGGTGGCCCCCACGCAGGTGGCCCCCACGCAGGTGGCCCCCACGTACGTGGGCCCTACTTGCGCTGCTTGAGCAGCGCGATCACCTCCTCGACTTCCTTCGGCACCGCGGTGCTCAGGATCTCCGTTCCGGTCGGCGTGACGAGCACGCTGTCCTCGATCCGGATGTGCATGCCCGGCAGATCGATGATCGGCTCGATCGCCATCACCATGCCCGCTTCGAAGGGTAGCGTCCAATCGCCGACGTCGTGCACCGACATCCCGACGTAGTGGCCCATCATCGAGTAGCGGGAATCGAAGCCGTGCTTCTTGTAGACGCCATCGGCAATGGCCTGCACGGCCTGACGCGTCACGCCCGGCTTGATCGCCGCGATGATCGCTTTCTGCGCTTCGAGGACGCATTCATACGCCTTCAGCTGCGCGTCGGTGAAGGTGCCTGACACCGGCCACGTTCGCGTGATGTCGGTCGTCTGATAGTCGAGCGAACCCGCGTAGTCCATCACGATCAGTTCGCCCGCCTTCATCTGGCGACCGTTGTCTTCGTAGTGCCACTGGTTTCCCATCGGGCCGGACCCGATGATGGCGGGGTACGCGTCGCCCTGGAAGCCGTGCTTCACCTGCCAGTACTTGGCCTCGGCCTCGAGTTCGTATTCGTACTTGCCCGGACCGCTCGCCTGCATCGCGCGCTTGACGGCTTCGGCGGAGATTCGGCCGTTGTAGCGCAGGATCTCGATCTCACGCGCCGACTTGATCATCCGCAGCCGGTCGAGCGCGGGAACGAGGTCCTTCATTTCGTAGTACGGAAACTGCGCGCGCAGTGCCGTGATGCGTGCGGCGTCCTCGGTCGGCTGCTGTGAAAACGGGCTGATCAGGCGCCGCGCCGTCTGGATCGCGACATCGGCCCGTCCCTCGTTGACGAAGTCACGCTCCGACAGCCGCGTCCACAGGACGTTTGCGCCAGCGATGGCACGCCGCCGCGCCAGAAACTCGTGAAGCTCCGACAGCGGCTGGACCGATGTGAAACCGTACTTTCTCGCCGCGCCAGGCTCCTCCAGCCAGTTCCCGCCTTCGTAGCGAATCTCACGCTCCGTGAGCTTGGGTAGGAACATGAACGACGCGCCGGAAGACAGATCCATCACGAACGCCGCGTTCAGCCCCTCGTTGCCGGTGAGGTAGTAGAAGTCGTTGTCCTGGCGAAAGCGAGTACCCGGCGTCGGCCCGGATGCGCCGAACAGGAGTACTGTGCCGCTGCCCAGCGCTTTCGTCAGCTTCTGCCGTCTTGCCGTGAACTCCTCCGGCGGATAGCCCATTCGTTCGGCCGACGGAATGGCCGTCGAGATGCCGAGCGCGATGACGATGAGTGCCAGGGTTCGCTTCACTGCAGCGTGACGCATAGCCAATCCTCTTCTTCGTCGCGATGTTCGAGCGTGAGCGGACTGAACGCTCGAAGGACGTCTGCCTCTTCCACCCGCAGGAACCCACTCAGAATTAACCGCCCGCCTGGTTTCGTCAAATGCCGCAGTTCTGGCGCCGCTGCCACGAGCAGGCCGCCGGTCAGGTTGGCCAGCACGACATCGGCCGCGGCCCGTCCTGTCGCGCGAAGGTCGCCAACGTCGACGACGACACGGGCCGTTGGATTGAGGGCCAGGTTTTCACGCGCCGACGCCACCGCGTCATCGTCATCGTCGAAGGCGCGAACCGGCTCGGCCCCCATCACGCTCGCCGCGATTGCGAGCACGCCCGAGCCGGTGCCGACGTCCATCACCGATCGGCCATGCAGATCGAGTCGTTGCAGTGCCGCGAGACAAAGACGCGTCGTGGCGTGGTGCCCGGTGCCGAAGCCCATCGACGGTTTGATGACGATGACCGTGTCGTCGGGATTGCCGGAAGCGGGGACATCCCAGGGCGGGGCGACCACGAGCGATCCGACGCGAACCGCGCGAAGTGCGGCTTGCGAACGCGCCGCCCAGTTCTCGTCCGGCACGTCGACAGGCTCGAGCGCGAGATCGGTGAACGTGGCACGGAGCGCGTGGCAGGCGCGGTCTCGCTCGGCGGGCGTCTGAAAGAACACGCGCCAGGAGCTGGCGTCTTCGTTGACGGCCGTCACCGCGTAATCAGCGAGAGCTGCCTGCAGCAGCTCCGTGTCGTCGAGGAGAGGGCCGACCCCCACGTCGAGCGCCGGCCAGCAGCGCCTATCCAAAAATGTCTTTGACGCGATCGAACAGTCCCTTATCGGCCTGATCGCCGACCGGCGTCGGTTCGAACTGTTCCTTGGGCAACGTTTCGGAGAGCTGCTCGAGCAGCTTCCGCTGCTCTTTCGAAAGCTTCTTCGGTGTCGAGACCTTCACGGTCATCAGGAGATCGCCGCGCCCACGCCCCGATACATCGGGCATGCCCTGGCCGCGGATGCGGAACGTACTTCCGGTCTGCGTGCCGGCCGGAATGGCGAACGCTTCTTGGCCGTCGAGCGTGGGAATCTGAATCTCACCACCGAGCGCCAGCGTGGTGAAGTTGAGCGGGACCTCGCAGTAGAGATCGTTGCCATCCCGTTGGAAGAACGGGTGCTCTTGAACGTGAACGACCACGTACAGGTCGCCAGACGGCCCACCGCCAGGTCCAGCCTCGCCTTCGCCGGAGAGCCGCAACCGCTGGCCGGTGGCGATACCCGCCGGGATGCGTACGTTGAGCTTCTTCTCTTGCTGCACGCGCCCGGCGCCGCGGCAGGTGGCGCAGGGCTTGGTGATCACCGAGCCCGAGCCGCGGCATTGACCGCATGTGCGGGCCACTGTGAAGAACCCCTGCTGGTATCGCAGTTGGCCGCGTCCCTGACATTGCGGACACGTGACGGGCGAAGAGCCCGCTGCGGCGCCGCTGCCATGGCACGTCTCGCACGTTTCCTGTCGTGGGATCTGGATGGACGCTTCGGTACCTTTGGCCGCTTCGTCGAACGAGATCTCGAGGTCGTAGCGCAGGTCGGTGCCGCGCTGCGGGCCGCCGCGTCGTCGCCCGCCGCCAAAGACGTCGCCAAAGCCGAAGATGTCGCCGAGGCCGCCGAGAATGTCCTCGAAACCTGTGAAGACGGTCGGATCGAAACCGCCGGTTGCAGCGCCGCCGAGTCCGGCGTGGCCGAAGCGGTCGTACATGTGCCGCTTGTCGGTGTCGGCCAGAACGGCGTAGGCTTCGGCCGCTTCCTTGAATTGCTCTTCGGCGACCTTGTCGCCTGGATTGCGATCCGGATGGAACTTGAGCGCGAGCTTGCGGTAAGCGCTCTTGATCTCCTGTTCGGTCGCACTTCGAGCGACCCCGAGGATTTCGTAGTAATCGCGCTTGCTCACGCGGCTTTGGCCACCTTCACCATGGCGGGCCGAAGCAGGCGCTCGCCGATCAGATAACCGCGCTGCAGCTCTTCCATCACTTCGCCTTCACGGTGCTCGCTGCTGGCTTCGTGGATGACGGCCTGATGGAAGTTCGGGTCGAAGTCGGCGCCGAGCGCCTCGATCGGTTTCACACCGCGTTTGCGCAGGACCTCGAGCATCTGCTTCAGAGTCAGTTCGACGCCCTTTCGTAGCGGGTCGGTTTCGCTGGCCGCGTTCAGCGCGCGCTCGAGGTTGTCGATGATCGGCAGGAGCTCGCCCACAACCTCGGCCGCGATGTAGTCCGCGAGGTCTCGCCGTTCGCGATCGACTCGCTTGCGATAATTATCGAACTCAGCGGCCGTTCGCAGCAGTCGATCTTGCACCGCGTCTTTTTCGCGACGGAGGGCGTCGAGAGGGTCCGGCTGCGCGTCGGCCGGTTGCTGATCCGCCTGATCCTGCTGATTCTGTTGTTCCTGTTCCTTCAATATGTCGTTCATTGGGGACTTGTGTAGTGTCCGGCTTTCGCCGGAGTCCATCAGTGCACGTCGCGGAGAACGCGAGAGACGGCCTGTGCCGTGGTGTCCACGAGTGTGATCGCCCTGGAGTAGTGCATCCGCGTCGGTCCGATCACGCCCACGGTTCGCGTTGTATGCCCGTCGACTTCGGTCGACGCAATCAGACTGAAGCGACGCAGGTCGGGCGCCACATGTTCAGTGCCGATGACCACCGTCAGGCCGGGACCGTCGATGTACTCGTTGAGCAGCCGAACGAGCCGCTCTTTTTCTTCCATCATATCGAGCAGCGCGCGCAGCGTGGCCATCGAAACCGGCTCATGCGAATCGCCGCCCAGCAGGGACGCCGCACCCTCGACGTGGAACGTCTGCGGGTTCGGCAGCTCTTCGAGCGTCGACCTCGCCAGACGCAACGCGCGCGCCAGCAGTTGATCGTAAAGGGTCCGCTCCTGCTCGAGACGGGCCATCACCGCCGCTCGCACCTCGAGGAGCGGCAGCCCGGCGAACTCGGTGTTCAAGTAGTTCGCGGCATGCACCAGATCGTCGTGACGCAACTCTTCGTCAGTTGTGACGACCTTCTGCGTCACCTGGTTTCCGTTCGCGACGACGACCACCAGGACCCGCGGCCCTCCGAGCGGCACGAACTCGATCCGCTGCAGCACCGCCGCGTCGGTGTCCGCCAGGGCGAAGCCCACATGGCCTGCCGCTTTCGACACCAGGTGCGACACGCTGGCGAGCAGATGATCGATCAACGGCGACTGGGCAACGTGGCGGCGGAGCTGAACTTCAACGTCGAGCGGCGCTCGGGCGGAACGGCGCGACTGGAGCAAGAGGTCGACGAACACCCGGTATCCACGATCGGTCGGGACACGGCCGGCCGAGGTGTGCGGCTGATGGATATACCCTTCCTCGTCGAGCTGTACGAGGATGTTGCGCACAGTGGCCGAGGACACGCCCAGTCCGCTCTTACGCGCCAGAATCTGGGACGGCACTGGTTCGCCCGTCTCGATGTATTCCCGCACGAGCGTGGCCAACAAGCGTTGCGAACGGGGCGAAAGTTGGTAGGAACCCATTGCCGGACAGGCGCTTAGGCCTCTCACAAGTATAGCGTCTATTTGCTGAGTGCCCCTTCCCAGCGCATGCTCACAGCGGCCACGTTCGGCTCGGTGATTTTGCCGTGTTTGGCCGCAATCAGCTCGGCGACGATGCTGACCGCGATTTCCTGCGGCGTGATCGCGCCGATATCGAGCCCGATTGGCGCGTGAACCACGCGCAGCGCCTCGCTGCTGGTGCCTTCCTCGCGCAACGCATCGAAGATCCGCTTGACCTTCGCCTTGCTGCCGATCAGGCCGAGATAACGCAGCGGGTGCGCGGTGAGCGCGCGCAGGGCATCCAGATCGTGAGTGTGGCCGCGGGTAACGATCACGGCATACGCCGTCGGCGGCAACGCGTGCGCGCCCACCCAGGTGGGGATGTCCTCGACGATGACATCAATGCCCGGGCCGAAGCGCTCGGTATTCGCGAACTTCTCGCGATCGTCGACGACGTGTACACGGAAGCCGACCTCGTGCGCCATCTTCGCGACGAAGTAGCCGACGTGGCCGGCGCCGAAGACGTAGACGTCGGGCGACGCCTCAACCGGTTCGATGAACACTTCCATTTGACCGCCGCAGACGAGTCCTGTCTCCTGCGCGAAGTCGTCGTTCAACTCGTACTTGACGTTGAGCGGCCGCCGCGCCGTGATGGCTTCGCGCGCCTTCCAGAACGCGTCGTTCTCGTAACACCCGCCGCCGATGGTGCCGACCGTGCGTCCATCTGGAAAGACCAGCATCTTCGCGCCGACGCGTTGGGGCGTGGAGCCGGTTGCCGACACGATCGTGACGAGGGCCACTTCTTCGCCCCGCTCGAGCGCCTCGGCCAGTGCCGCAAAGACCTCCTGGTTCACACTAGAATTTTACCAGCGAAACGAGCGGGACCGGCGGGAGGAGAGGGAGGCGAAGATCATGAGGACGAGCCCACCGAGGACTGCCTTACCCAGCCACGATCCGCGGTGATTTCGATAGGCAGAGAAGACTTTCGCACCAAGCAGGACCACCAGGCCCGCCAGCAACAGCTGGCCTATCCCGAACTGGCGCGGCTGGCGCCACGGGCCTCGAATCGGCCCTTGAGGCCTCGGCACCGGGTCCCAGTGGTAATCGGTCCAGTTGATGAAATCGGCAAAGGGAGGGCGCCGCTGCCGGTGTCTGAACATCCTTGGTAGTCGACGGAGACACCGAGGGCGAAGTTCAACGGCCAGTGCAGGCCGGGCTCCGCCTCCGCCAAGGCTTCGGCGAGACCGCCGAAGCGCTGCGCGCTACGGCGGCTTCTGAACTGGCATCGAGGCCGTGCTCTAACCGTGACGCTAGTGGTGGAGGTCGCACAGTTCCACCGGCTCGGTTCCGACCAGGAACGACTCGGTGAATCGGCGGGGACAGGAGGGAGAAGCCAGCTTGCCGGTATCGCGGTCGATCTCGACGAACGTAATCCCGTCTGGCACTTCGAACTCGTGGCTTCCGCGTCCCGCCGTGGCCGCCTTCATGAAGTCGGTCCAGATCGGCAGCGCCGCCTGCGAGCCGGAAAGTCCCAGTGGCTGGTTGTTGTCGAATCCGACCCACACGACGGTGAGCAGCTCGGGCGTGAAGCCGACGAACCACGCGTCACGCAGATCGTTGGTCGTCCCCGTCTTGCCGGCGGCGTCGAGCGTGAATCCCGCGCTGCGCGCGCCGGCCGCCGTGCCCTCGTTCAACACCCCGCGCATCATGTTGAGGACGAGGAACGTCGTGTCCTTGTCGGCGACGGTCTTGGGCGGTGTCACCGCGATCGGCAGATCCTTGCCTTCGCTGACGATCCGCCGCAGCCCGCGGAGCGGCCGAATCGTACCGAGATTGGGAAACACCGTGTAGGCCGTGGCCATCTCGAACGGCGACGCCTCGAACACGCCGAGCGCGATGGAGGGGTAGCCCTTCGGGGGCGTGCCGATGCCGAACCGCCGCCACACCGCCGCGACGTTGTCGAAGCCGGTGGACTCGGCGACCTTCACGGTCGCGATGTTGCGCGATTGGGTCAGGGCGCGCCGCAGCGTGATCGGCCCGTCGTATTCGTTGTCGTAATTGCCCGGCGTCCA
>DASRJR010000148.1:0-7557 GCA_035649395.1 Vicinamibacterales bacterium | reverse complement strand
ATCCCACGGCTGACGGCTGACCGCGTCATGCACTGCCTCGATCTGCTTGAGCGCGGCGGCGACGGCTGGAGGACCGGTGATGCTGCCATCCATCCAGATCGAGAAGAAGATCGCGTCGAGGCCGCCGTCGCGCATACGAGGCACGTCGATCGACCCGTCGCGATGACGGGACGCGAGCTGGAACGACGGCTCGAAGATCAGCCGTTGCGTCGTGTCGACGTGTGTGTCGATGACGATGGCGCGGTCGTGGAGTTGGCGTGCGCGAGAAGAGATGGTGGTTTGGCCGCTCAGAGCCGCGACTGCGCCGGCCAACGCAATAACGACGGTGAGGGGCCACCTGCCGCCCCCGCCACGGAGGCGGCGACGGCGGCCAAGGAAGGTGGCCCCCACGGACAACACTCAGGCCTTTGCTGTCAGCTCGTCGTAGCAGACCTGCAGCGCCGGCGTGCCCTCGTTCTGCGCGAACTGCGGCATTCCGGCCTTGACGATCTCGTCGGCCGACTTCCCTGCCGCGATCCCCTTCTGCACGTAGTCGAGCATCGCGGAGAAGTAATCCCGCAGCGCGAGCAGATCCGCTTTCGGCCCGGTCACCGGTGCGCCGACCTTCGAGTGGCCGAAGATATAAGTCGTGTCGTTGTTGTGATCCTTGGTGACCTTCTCCAGGGACGTCAGCCAGTTGCGAATCGACGCGCCCGCGGGGCGGTCGACGCGAGGATGCCGCTGGTGCGACATCAGGTCGCCCATGTGCACGATGTTGGCGCGCTGGAAGAAGATGACCGCATCGCCGCTGGTGTGTCCCGGTCCGTAGTACTTCGTCGAGACGGTCTCGTTGCCGATATCGACCTTCCAGCCGTCCTTGAACGTCTCGTCGGCGTAGGCCTGTGCGTCCTCGGTCTTGTTGGCCGCCGCCTGCTTCTTCTGCAGGCCAGGCACGTTCTCGTGCGCCACGATCTTCGTCACGTTCGGCCGCAGCACCTTGTTGCCGCCGGTGTGGTCGGGATGGTGGTGCGTGTTGAGCAGCAGATCGATCTTGCGCGGCGTGCGCGTTTTCAGACCGTCGAGGAACATCTGCGCGGTATCGGCGAACTGGCTGTCGATCACCAGCACCGCATCGTTCGTGATCAGATACGCCATCGTCCCGCCGCGGGCGGTAAACGTGCCGACATTGCGCCGGAGCGCCGTGAACATGGGAACGGTCGGCGGCTGCGCGGCCGCGGCCGGCGGCTGCTGACCGAACAAGCGGACCGGGCTCCACGCGCCCGCCGCAACAGCCAGCGAAGAAGTAACGAGGAACTCGCGTCGATTCTGCTGCATGACAGGCTCCTACACAGATATGACCACTTTGCCGACGAACGCGCCCGACGCATGGTAGCGGAACGCGGCCACGGCGTCATCGAACGAAAACACGCGGTCGATCACGGGCGTGATGCGATTGACGGCGACGGCCCGATTCATCTCCTCGAACATCCGCCGATCGCCGACGAAGATGCCGTGAAGACTGCCGCCTTTGTACATCAACGGAAAGGGATTCGTCTCGCCTTCCCTCCCGGCCAGAAAGCCAATGAGGCAGATCTTGCCACCTCGGGCGAGCGCCTGCATCGAGCGGGCGAATGTCCCGGCACCGCCGACCTCGAGGACGCAGTCCGCACCGGAGCCGGCGGTCAGGCGCATGACCTCCTTCTCCCAGTCGGGGGTGCGTCGATAGTTGATCGCCTCGGACGCACCCAACTGCTTCACGCGAGCGATCTTCTCATCACTGGACGACGTGATGACGACGCGCGCGCCAGCCGCGTGGGCAAAGAGCAAGGCAAACGTCGAGACGCCGCCCGAGCCGAGCGCGAGCACGGTGTCGCCCGCTTTCACTGGTCGACCGGCGTCGAACAGCGCATGCCACGCGGTCACGCCCGCGCACGGGAAACAGGCGGCTTCCTCGTACGAGAGATGGGGAGGGATGGGCACGACACCGTCTTCGTGGAGCGTGACGTACTCGGCCAGCATGCCGTCGAGCGGCGATCCGAGCGCGGCCTGGGTCATGCCCGACGCTCCGTTGAGGGATCGCTGAAAGAACGCGCCGGCCACACGGTCGCCAGGCTTGAACGCACTCACGCCGTCACCAACGGCGACGACCTCGCCGGCGCCGTCGGACAACGGTACGAGCTCGCGCGTCATCGCCGGTCCGAAGTAAGTGCCCGAGGCCACGAGCTGATCGCGGTAGTTCAGCGACGTCGCCCGGACCCGCATCTTGACCTGCCCTGGCTGTGGCGACGGCTCGTGCCGCTCCACGCGCTGCAGGTCTGCTCCGCCCGAGGATCCCACCGGCACGACCCAGGCGCGCATCAGGCCACCGCCTCGTCGACGTCAACCACCACGCTTGGCCGCTTCCGCAGCACGCGGTTCCACCACATGATCACGCCCGTCACCAACATGACCGCCGGCATCAGGCCGACCAACGCCCACACGGCCTTCAACCACGGCACAGTCCGCCAGCGGCCGAAGTGCAGCCGCGTCAACCACGTCAGCACGATATCGCCCGGACGTTCGCCGAGGATCGCGTCCGGATCCGAGATGGAATCGACGAAGTTCGAGAACGGCTCAGGCACGCCGAGATAGAAGCCCGAGATGCCCCACATCAGTACGAAGAGGAACAACCAGAACCCGAGGGCACTGTGCAGATCCCAGTTGAAGCGTTTCCACCCGCTGCTCCACTTCACGCCGAGGCTGCGCTTCCAGCGGGACACGCCGGGCCACCACACCACGAGGCCGGTGAAAACTGTGAGCGTGAACACCGCGCTCAACGCACCGTTCCAATACTTGCCCGTTCGATCGAACAGGAGCTCGTCGTGCAGCCGGGCGAGCCAGAGGACAAAGTACTCACCCTGCGTCACCGAGTCGCCGAGATCGGCGCCGGTATACGGGTTGAACAGGCGCTCTTTCTTGTCGGCCCCACGCTCGAGCCAGACCTCGATCGTGGGGTTACGGCGGGTGATGCGGTCGCCGACACGCGTGATGGTGTAGCCGGGATACAGCTTTTCCGCGATGGCGCGGAGTTGATCGCTGGTGAGACGCGTCGCCTTGGGATCGAACGTCGGCCGTGGCGTCGCGAAGAACCGATCGAGCTCGTTGCGATACACCAGCGCGCTGCCGGTGATGCTGAGCATGACGACGTAGAGACCGAGCGCGAGACCGGTCCACAGATGGATTTGAAAGAGTGCCCTGCGGAGCCACACCCGTTGTGGCTGCCGTAGCCATTGCTGCCAGCCCCCCAATTCGCCCCCTCTTCTGCGCAGATCTGCTCGCCGCGGCATTGGCGCCTACGACGCACCGATCGGAACGCCGATAAGACACGTGATCGCCCAAAGAGCATACCGCCTTCATGCGATTTCACGTGCGTCTCCTCGTTCTCGTCCTCGTCGCCGCCTGGCCGCTCGATGCAGCGGCGCAGATTCACGCCTGGCGTGACGCCAACGGCACCCTGGTGGTTTCCGATCATCCGATCAATGAGCCCACGGTCATCTACCCCGTTGGCGGCTCGACGAAGTACGTGACGACAACGCCGGTGGAGTCGGAGTCGGCGCGAGAGCGCTACGAGCCCTTCGTGATCGAACATTCGGCCAAGCATGGACTCCGACCGGAATTGGTCCGTGCCGTCATTCAGGTCGAATCGGGATACAACCCCCGCGCGCGCTCGCCGAAGGGCGCGATGGGACTGATGCAACTGATGCCGGAGACGGCGCGGTCTCTCGGCGTGAATCGGCCGTACGACCCGGCCGAAAACATCGGCGGCGGCACGCGGTATCTTCGATTGCTGCTCGACAAGTACGACGGCGATGAGGTGCTGGCGCTCGCCGCGTACAACGCGGGATCGGGAGCGGTCGACCGGCACGGCCGAAAGGTGCCGCGTTATCGAGAAACGCAGGACTACGTCCGCAAGGTCACGCTCGCGGCGGGCGAGGCGCCGGCAGGCGCGCCGCGAAAGCTGAAGATCTACAAGACGCTCGAGATCATCGACGGCCGCGCCGTCCCTCGCTATTCGAGCGAAAAGCCCGCCGCTGGCTCGTACGAGATCGTCTCCCGATAACCTGGCGGCGGGTCTTTTCAGACCCGCCGCGCACGTCGAGACCAACGAGCTACTTGTGACGGACGCTGGGACGAACGCGCTCGTGCTTGACGTATAGTGACGACGTGATCTCGCGCATGCTGACGATCGCACTGGTGGCGACCGTGCTGTTGCCTCGCGTCCACGCGCAGCCCTTCGACTCCGCTCAGGGCAAGCGCCAGGAGCCGTTGCCCGAAGCGCTCACGCAGATGATCGAGGCCGAGCGGGCGTTTGCGGCGCGCGCGCTCGTCGTCGGATGGAAGCAGGCGTTCCTCGAGTACTTCTCCTACTCCGCGATCGGGTTCGACGAAGGCCGGCCGGGCAACGCGCGCGAGCAGGTGGCGAAGAATCCGGACCCGCCCAAAGATCTGCAGTTGATCTGGGAGCCGCGCTACGGCGACAGCGCCGCCAGCGGCGAGCTTGGATACCTGACCGGCCCCGTCAAGAACATCCTGCCTTCACGCAACAAGGGCCAGCCGCGCCACTCCAACTACTTCTCGGTCTGGAAGCGCGAGCGCGATGGAGCGTTCAAGGTGGTCATGGACGTGGGCACGCAAACACCCGGCCCCGTGCCCTACGCCACTGGCTTCACGCGCGCGCCGCACGCCAATCGCTTCACCGGTGATTACGACGACACGACACCGCCGCTCGGCACCGCCGATCGGCTCTTGAACACTGCGCTCCGATCGGGGCAGGCCCGCGCCTACCGGAATCAGTTGGCCGACGGCGTACGCTTTCATCGACAGAACACGCTGCCGATCGTCGGGCAGGCCGCGGTCGTGAAATGGCTCGCGTCCCAACCGTCCTACTCGAGCATTGACTCACAGTTCGCCGAGTCGGCCCGATCGGGAGACCTCGGCTACACCTGGGGCTCCTATTCGATCGCGCCCCGCCGAACGGTCGTCGCACCAAGCGGACCGGGAGCACAGCAGACCATTGATGCGCGCCTTGGTTTCTATCTGCGGGTCTGGGTCCGCGAGCGCAACGGTCAGTGGAAGGTCGCGGTCGACGTGTTACAATAGGCGTTTTGTCAGCCTGAAAAGAAGGCAAAGAGAGAGGATCGTTCGTGGCCAAGCGTACAAAGTCCGCCCTCAAGGCGAACCGTCAGAACATCAAACACCGGGAGCACAACCGTCAGATGCGCTCGCGGCTGCGCACGGCGCTCAAATCCATTCGCGCGTCGCTCGACGCCAAGGACCTGACTGGTGCCAAGTCGGCCCTGAACAAGACGGTCTCGATTGTGGACAAGATGGCCAGCAAGGGCATCATCCACCGCAACACGGCGGGTCGGTACAAGTCGCGTCTGTCCGCTCGGTTGTCTAAAGCCAGCGCGTAGAGCGCAGGCTTCAGCCTGCGCGACGAATCGACGCGGGGGCTGAAGCCCCCGCTCTACCGAGTCCCGCACAATTCGACAACAAGCCGCTCGAGGAGGATTCGGGGGTCGCCGCCGGACGACTTCAGGGCGATGTCGGTCTGGAAGACCGATTCGATCGCATGCGGCAGACGCGGCGCTGGCAGGCGCTCCGCCGCCGCGCGCAACTGACCCAGGACCATCACCGGCACCACGCCGCCGTCGAGCGCCAGGCGCAGCTCGCGCAGAGCGTCACGCACGTCGTTCCGCCAGATCGCCTTTCCGATTCCGAAGTCGGCCTGCGTGTCTGGACCGGCGCTGACCGACTGTCGAACATCTTCGGCTCGAATCGCAGGCTGCCCCATGGCGTAGAGCGCAACCCGTTCGAGGCCTGCGCGCAGCCGCGTCAGGTCGAGCCCTGCTCGTTCGACCAGCGCCCGCACGGCCGTCGGCTCGATCTGTATTCCCTCGCGTGCCGCGCGCGCCTTGATCCATCGTTCGGCGTCGGCTTCGGTCTCGATGCTGCCGCAGTCCACCACCTGCGCCATCTTCAGCAGCAGCTTGACGACGCGGCGACGCATGTCGAGCGGGCCACACACGAACACGACGGTGGCGTGCGGCGGCGCGTCCTGAATGAACGCTTCGAGGCGCTCCTGCTCGGCGTCGGCCGCGGCGCTCTCCCGCTTCGGGACCAGGAGCTTGTCGGCGTCGGCGACGATCACCACGCGGCGCGGCGCCATCATCGGCAGCGTGCGTGCGGCATCGACGAGCGTGTCCACTTTGACTTCGCCGCCATACAGCCGCTCGACGTTGAAGGCTCGCAGGTCTTCCTCGACCATGTCGCCGAACTCCGCCGCCACGGCGGCGCGTTCGACCGGGTCGGTCCCGATCAGCATGTAGAGTGGCGCGGTGTCGGCGGAGGCGAGCTGCTTTCGGAGGGAGGAGGCGCTCAGCGGAGGCATCTCGTCAGAACGCCTCCAGGATGGCCGTCACGACGCTGCGGGCGGCATCGGTCGACAGGCGATCGACGGTGCTGCGCTCCTGGTCGAAGAACGACCCGCCTTCGATCGTCCCGGTGCTGCTGGTATTGGCGCTCAGTTCGTACTCCTCACGGAATGTCAGTGCGTCGTTCGACCACAGCACCATGTTCGTGCGTGAGTCGGTGAACGTCATCTTCATCGTCAGAATGAACTGATAGCGCGAGGCCAGCTGCCGTTCGTTGAACGCCACCGGCTGCAGCGAGATGCCGATAATCTCACCCGTCAGGACGGCGTCCGATCCAGGCGCATCGGGTAACACGGTGTATTTGCCGCGGCCGATGAACTCGGTGCGGATCTTCTCGGTCAGCACCTGCTCGATCTGCTGGAACTGACTGCGGTTCTCGATTGGCGGGATGCCGACGACCCTGATGTACGCCGGAAGAAACGAGCCGCGCCCCGCCAGGGCGTAGCCGCACCCGGCGTGCACCAGCATCACGATCAGTGGCAGGGCGAGTCTGGTCACGAACCTATTGCACGACAATCGACACGAGCCTTCCTTTGACCACGACGACCTTCTTGACGGTCTTGCCCGCGAGCAGCGCCTTGACGGCGCGATCGGCCAGGGCCCGCGCCTCGAGCTCCTTCTCCGCACTGTCGGGCGGCACCATCAGGTGACCGCGCACCTTCCCGTTGATCTGCACCGGTATCTCGATCTCATCGGCTTTCGCCACCTCGGGATCGAACACCGGCCACGACGCCGCCGCGAGGCCATCGCTGTTGCCGAGGCACTCCCACATCTCCTCGGCCATGTGCGGCGCATAGGGCGCGAGCATGCGGACCAGCGCTTCGAGCGCCTCTCGCACGACGTGGATCGTCTCGCGCCGCTCGACCTGTCCGGCACGATCGGGATCTTCGTCATTGTGCCGCCCCGGTCCGCCGGTGACTGTCTGCTCGCTGAACGCGTAGAGCTCGTTCACCAGCTCCATCAGCGCCGACACCGCCGTATTGAGCTGCTGACGGTGCTCGATGTCCGCGGTGACGCGCTTGATCGTCTCGTGCGTCTTTCGCCGAAGTGCACGCTCGGCTGCGTTGAACGGCTCCTTGCCATCCGCGCTGCCGACGCCCTCGCC
>DASRJR010000147.1:0-3566 GCA_035649395.1 Vicinamibacterales bacterium | reverse complement strand
GGACGGTCTCTCCACCGGCGTGTTCCTGCTCGGTCCTGACAAGGGTATGGCCCTCATCGAGAAGCTGCCCAACGTCGAAGGCGTTATCGTGACCGAGAAGAACAACGTCCTCGTGTCGTCGGGGTTGGCGCGACGGCTCATGCTGAACGCCCCACCGACCGACGCACCCTGAGTTTCGACTAGAATCAGCGCGCATCCAATGGCGCTGACTGCCGGGACGCGTCTCGGCCCGTACGAAATCCAGGCGCCGCTCGGCGCCGGTGGCATGGGCGAGGTCTATCGCGCCCGCGATACCCGGCTGGATCGCACCGTCGCGATCAAGATCCTGCCGCCGCAATTTGCCGGCGATGCCGCTCTTCGTGAGCGGTTCGATCGCGAGGCGCGCCTCATCTCGTCGCTGAACCATCCACACATCTGCGCGTTGTTCGACGTCGGCGAACACGACGGCGTCGCCTTCCTCGTCATCGAGCATCTCGAGGGGGAGACACTGGCGGCGCGTCTCGAGAAGGGGCGGCTCAAGCTCGATCAGGCGCTTCAGATCGCCGTTCAACTCGCAGGTGCCCTTGATGCGGCGCACCGAGCCGGCGTCGTCCATCGCGACGTCAAGCCGGGGAACGTGATGTTGACGAGAGCCGGGGCCAAGCTGCTCGACTTCGGCCTGGCACGGACTGAGCCGCTGCTCTCGGGGCTGTCGGGATCGTCGCTCATGCCGACGACGCCCGCCGCTGTGACCGCACAAGGCGCGATCCTCGGCACACTGCAGTACATGTCGCCGGAGCAGCTCGATGGATCCGAGGCTGACCCGCGCAGCGACATCTTCGCGTTCGGAGCCGTTGTCTACGAGATGATCACCGGCAAGAAAGCGTTCCAAGGCAAGAGCCAGGCGAGCCTGATTGCGTCGATCATGGCGGCCGATCCACCCGCGATGGCGACGTCGCAGCCGCTGGCGCCGGCTGCCCTTGATCGCGTGGTCCGAAAGTGTCTCGCGAAAGATCCCGATGACCGGTGGCAGAGCACGAAGGACCTCGCCGACGAGCTGAGTTGGATCGCTCGCGTCGAGCCCGTGTCTGACTCACAGCTGGCGGTGAAGCCCGCTGCGCAGATGACGTCTCGGTCGAGCCGCGAACGCGTGCTCTGGTTCGTCGCCGCCGTTCTTGGCATCTCCCTGATCGTCGCGCTGGTGGCTGGCCGATTCGGACTTCTCGCTCCCGCGTTAACGCAGCCGTCACCGTTGAGGGTGTCGCTCAATCTTCCGGTAGGCGCGACGATGGAGGGCGTGCCTCCAGGGCGCCGCCTCGCTCTGTCGCCCGACGGCCGCTTCATCGTGTTCGTCATGATGGCGGCAGACCGTCAGCGATTCCTCTGGCTGCGGAGGACCGATTCGCTGACGGCGCAAACGCTGCCGGGGACTGAAGGGGCGAACAACCCATTCTGGTCCCCGGACTCGAAATTCATCGGGTTCGTCTCGCAGGGGCGAGTGAAGAAGATCGAAGCGTCCGGCGGCCCTGTGGTCACGATCGCGTCTGACGCGGCGGCTCTGGGCGGCAGCTGGAGCCGCGAGGATGTGATCGTTTTTGCGACGCCGGACGGTCGATTGAAACGCATAAACGCATCCGGCGGGACGCCGGTGGCATTGGCCACCGTCGACAAGTCGACGGTGCTGTCGGATCCGGTGTTTCTCAGCGATGGCCGCCATTTCCTGTTTCAGGCGACCGTGCGGGCTAGTGCTGGATTGAGTGGCGTGTACGTCGGCTCGATCGATGACGAGGAGAAACCGAGGCAGCTGCTTTCGATCAACACGAATGCGATGGCGTCGAGCGGCTATCTGCTGTTCGTCCGCGATCGCGTGTTGCTGGCGCAGCCATTCGATGAAACACGATTGGCAGTGTCTGGGCAGCCCGCGGTGATCGGCAACGACCTCGAGGTTGGCAGTGGGCCGGTCAGTGCCAGCTTCTCGGTGTCGTCCGCTGGGCTGCTCGCATATCGAACCGGTGCGGCCGAGGTTCGCACGCAGCTCACGTGGTTCGATCGCGACGGCGTCCGACAAGGTACCGTCGCCGATGTCGCGGATCAAATGACTGTAGCTCTCTCGCCTGACGGTTCACATGCAGTCGTCAGCGGTCTCGACTCAGTGAGGAATGCACGGGATGTGTGGACGGTCGACATCAAGCGTAATGTGCCGACACGGTTCACGTTCGATCTGGCCGACGAGATGAGCCCGGTCTGGTCGTTCGACGGTCGAGAGATCTACTTTGCCTCTCGCCGGCGTGGACGCCTCGATATCTTCAAGAAGCCCGCCAGCGGTGCGGGCGCGGAAGTCGAGCTGCTCACAGACGCTCAGAACAACCTGTATCCGAGCAGCGCGTCGCCAGATGGCAAGTTCCTGCTGTTCTTCACTGGTAACGCGCTGTCGCCGACCGGCAACGATTTGTGGGTTCTTCCGCTCGTCGGCGACGCGAAGCCGAAGCCGTTCGTACAGACCGAGTTCAACGAAACGTACGCCACCTTCTCGCCCGATGGTCGATGGGTGGCGTACACATCTGCCGAATCGGGGCGAAACGAAGTCTACGTGGTGCCGTTCCCAGAGCCAGGTGGGAAGTGGCAGGTGTCGCAAGGCGGCGGATCGTTTCCGCGGTGGCGGCGGGATTCCGCAGAGTTGTTCTACCTGTCGTCCGAAGGGCCTCTGATGGCGGCAAGCGTTGACGGACGCGGAAGTGCGTTCGTCGTCAGTCAGGTCAAGCCGCTATTCGAGCCGCGCATTCGGACTATCGGCTTTGGCGGATCGAACGCGCAAAACTACGACGTCACGCCGGATGGCCAACGGTTTCTGGTGGCGGTGACGGAAGGCACGCAGAGTGAAACGCCGATCACGATCCTGACGAACTGGACGGCAGCCCTCAGGCCCTGATGTCGAGAATCGCTCCTCTGCTCCGACCTACTGACGGAGGAGCACGCTCATGACCACAGTCGCGACCGCCCAGCCGCACGAGCCAACCAGGATCAGAAGCACAGCCGCAATCGCCGCGGGATTTTTCACGGTGGCAGGTCTGTCGCTCGCCACCGATCAGGTTCTCCACGTTCTCGAGGTCTATCCGTCTTGGGGCGAACCGATGTTCGACAACGGGCTCAATGCGCTCGCATTGTCGTACCGGCTCGTGTACACGCTTCTGGGCGGATTCGTCACGTCACGTCTGGCACCCGCGTCGCCGATGCGCCACGTCAACGTGTTGGCCATCATTGGCCTCATCGCCGGAACCGCGGGTGCCGTGGCTGCCATCACTGCCGCCGATCTCGGTCCGAACTGGTATCCGATCGCGATCGCGGTGACGGCGTATCCGCTGACGTGGCTGGGCGGCCGTCTCGGGGTGCAGGGTTAGCACGTCCGGCTGTGAAGCCGGACACTACGTACTTGGTGACGCGGCGCGCCTGGCGAGGATGTCCGCCTTCCTGATCAGGATCAGGTGGTGCGGGCACTTCTTCGTGTCCTCGTAGAGCAGCTCGCAGTCATCGCAGCGGACGCATTCGGTCAGCGAGATCTTGGGGCCCGTGATGGCGCCCCACTCGCA
>DASRJR010000146.1:0-9086 GCA_035649395.1 Vicinamibacterales bacterium | reverse complement strand
TCAGACGCTCCTTCATGCTCGTGAGACCGAGCCTTCCGTCGTCGATTGCCGTTTCAGGATCGAAGCCAGACCCCTTGTCGCGCACGGTCAATTGGAGTGCGTCGGTCGTGTCGCGAAGCTGCACCTCGAACTGCCGGACTCCGCTGTGTCGCACCGCGTTGTGCAAGGCTTCCTGCAGCACACGGAACAGGCACAGCGCCGTCTCCGCGGGCACTCCAGGCTGAGTCTCCGCGCCGCCAAAATCGACCTCGATCTTCTGCTGCGCCGAGAGCTCCGCACAGAAGCCTTTCATCGCGGCGGCTACACCGAGATGCTGCAGACGCGATGAGTGCAGCTCGTGCGCGAGCGCTCGTACGCTCGCCGATATATCCGCGGCTTGCGCTCGAAGAGCATCCAGATGGCTGCGGCCCTCGTCAGAGGTGTGCGAGCGAATGTGTGTCAGCTGTTCCAGCGTCATCGTCAGCAGCGCCAGCCGCTGACCGATGTCGTCGTGCAGGTCCCGTGCAATCCGCGCCCGCTCTGCCTCCTGGGCCTGAATCAACCGGCGACTGACGCTCGACAGGGCTTCTTCACCTCGCTTGCGCTGCGTGATGTCGGACACCATGCCGATGATCCGCAGGATCCGCCCGTGCTCGTCGAAGTGCGCGCGGCTGTTGCGTTCCACCCACACGACCTCGCCGTCCTGCCGGATCATGCGGTAGCACACCTGAAAGAGCGGCGTGTCGGGCGTCAGGCGCTCGAAGGCACTCACCAGAAGATGGCGATCGTCGGCGTGCACCTGCTCCAGCAGTTGCCTGCCGGTGAAGGGGGTTGCGGCATCGACGCCGAGCAGGTCGGAGTCTCCTGAGCGATGCATCTGATCCGTGACGGCGTCCCATGTATACGCGAACATCTTGCCGGCTTCAGCAGCAAGCCTGAGACGCTCCTCGCTTTCCCGCAGCTCTTCCTGCACGCGCTTGCGGTCGGTAATATCCCGGACGACAGTCACGTAGTAGGCGCGGTCGATCGTCAGCGGCTTGATGGTGACTTCGACGGGAAACGTCGACCCATTCTTCCGGCGATGTACGCTTTCAAAGATCACGGATTCCTTCTGGCACGACTCCGGGAGCGTTTCCCCCGCGGGTGGGGCGAACATGATATCGACGTCCGGGACCGTCAGGGACAAGAGCTCCTCCCGGCTGTAGCCGAGATCACGGCACGCCCTTTCATTGACATCCAGGAACCGCAGAGTGACCGGGTCGATGACTTCGAGCGCGTCGTTGGATCCGTCGATCAAGCTGCGGAACAGTGCGAGCGCGTTCTCACGCTGTTTGCGCTCGGTAATGTCCTGAATGGTGCCGCGGAGCCCGACGATGCGCCCGGTGGAATCACGCTGGACTTCACCACGCGCCGTCACCCAGATGGGCGTGCGATCGGCACGAATCATCTCGAGATCGAGCTCGTACGAGAGCCCCGTACGGAGCGCCTCTTCGACCGCGCGCTGCAACTGCACCCAGCTTTCTGGGGAATAGAGCGTTCCGTGGTCCTTGTAGCGGACTGCCCCCAGGTGTGGATCCCTGCCGGAGAGGTGATAGAGCTCCTCGGACCATCGGACCGTATCGGTATCCTGGTCCCACTTCCAGCTTCCGACACCCGCCAGGCGTTGCGACTCGCGGAGCTCCATCTCCTTGCGACGCAACGCGTCTTCCGCGTACCGGCGCTCGGTGATGTCGACACATGATCCGATGTAGCCCGCAAACGAGCCGTCAGGGCTGAACAACGGAACGCCGACGTCGAGCATCCACCGGTATTCACCGTCATGACGCCGCAGCCGATACTCCATCTTGAAGGGGTCTCTGCGGTCGAATGCGCTGGAGTACGTATCCAGACACGTCGGCAGGTCGTCGGCATGCACACCGTCAGCCCACCCGTAGCCCAGCTCGCGCTCGATGGGCCGCCCGGTGAAGTCCAGCCAGCTCTTATTGAGGAACGTGCACAGCTTGTCGGGGCCCGACATCCACACCAGGGCCGGAGCGACATCGACCACGACTTGGAACAGATTCTCGGTGACCGGCAAGGCGCCAACGTTCGCGTTCCCAGTCATGTCGACCACCTTCGCCTCAATCGCATTTCACGGGGACTACAGCGTGTCCGGCGTGTGAGTGACGGCGCTGTGCGAGGCGCAGACCCTCCCGAACAATTCCGCCCCGCCAACCTCGAAACAGTCGACCGGGTAACTGCACACCGTGAAAAACGGCAGCGCGCTCGTCAAATCGTCCCAGATTCGTTCGACCTCGCTCGCGGCTTCGCCATCGCCGTTCCGGCATAACGAGGCGCTCATGTCGCCCACGATTGTCAGCCGACAGCCTGGCCCGTTGCCCGATGCCACACGAGTGCGTTCGAGGTCATCGACGAACTCCGCCAGGGAGTCGCGATCGGGATGGCCACCCCGCATCACGCGTGACAGGGCCTTCGCGGAATCGTGCGCGGCAAACTGTCCGTGAGACGCGAGTCTTCCCAGATCCAGTTCCTGCGCGTGCAGTCGATGCTCGAGGCCCTCGCGAGTCGCTTCACCGGCCACGAGGACGACCGGCTCACCCGAGCGAAGCTTTGAACCGACGAACCGGGACAACTCGTCGAGGAAGAATCGATCGTTCATATGGAACTGCACCGTGTGTTGTCCACCGGCAAGCGTCGCGAGCGACGTCAGAAACGGCACGAAGTGCCGGCCGTCGAACGCGTGGTCGATGGCACTGGCCAGATCCGAATAGATCCGCGACTTCAGTACGTAGCCATGCCCGCCTGCGCGCATGGCCGCGGAGACAAACTCGTCCGTCCGATGCATCGTGAGAAACACGACCCTGGCCCGTGAGCGATGTTGCCGGAGCGCCTGTGCGGTCTGGAAGCCGTCGAACTCGGGCATGGCGACGTCCAACACGACGATATCGGGCTGGAGACGCAGCGCCAGGTCCACCGCCTCAAGGCCGTGAGTCGCGGTGGCGACGACATCGAAGTCGGTCGAGAGCAGATGGCTGACCGATTCCAGCACCTGCGGGTAATCGTCAGCCACCAGGACGCGCGGCCGAGGTTGATCGGCGTTGCGCTGGATCGTCCGGGGAACTTGCACGGCTCGTCAGGATAGATCGCGCGGAGCGGTGGGCGAAACGAATTTCGACCAGACGAACTTGTCGTGGGCATCTCCTTCATCAGCAATTGAGTCAGGGCGAAACTCGCGGATGAGCCAGCGCGTCTATAGGACCGCCTAAAGGCGGACACTACAGGTGTAGTGTCCGGCTTCAGCCGGACTTTCGCGGAATCACCGGCAGCACGACGTGGGACGGATACCGGGCGCTGTGGTAGATGGTCTGCGTCGCCTTCTCGATGCGCTTGCCGGTCGCCGGGTCCTCGCCCGTGTTGAGATTGCGATCGAAGCGTGGGAAGTTGCTGCTCGACACTTCCAGCCGGAGGCGATGCCCCGGCAGGAACGTGTTGCTCGTCGCCCACATATCGATCGTGTACTCGTAAACGCGACCCGGCTCGAGCAGACTGCCGGCTTTCCCTGACGCGTCGCGATAGCGCGCTCGCACGATTCCGTCCTGCACGTTCCGGGCGAAGCCGTCAGGTGCAACATCAACGAGCTTGGCGGTCCAATCAGTGTCGCGCGCCGTCGTTGATGCAAACAGCTTCATCACGATCGGTCCGGTCACCTCAACGGGCGCGCTCAGCGCCTCCGACGTGAACACGAGGACGTCGTCGCGCCGCGCGGCCGCGCGCTGGTCCCAGGGCCCGCTTGGCACCTGCTGCGCACAGCACAGATTGCCGCCAAGCGTCGGAACCGGATTCTCCGGATCGTAAACGTAGCGATCGGATTCGGCGCCCGCTGACGGCCGCGCAGTCGACAGCGTCCCGTCGCCGAGCAGCGAGTTCGCACGGCCGCCGCTCGCGAGGTAGTAGTTCGTGTACTGCGTCCGCGCGAGCGGCCACTCCTGCTCGTCGCGCCAGTAGTTCTCGCCCATGACGAAGATCCGCACCGGCGCTTCGTCCAGCACGCCGTTGTTCATCCCCTTCAGCCAGTAATCGAACCAGCGCAGATACACCCGCTGCAGATCGACCTCGGCGGCGGCGCCGAAGTCGACGGCGTTCGGGTCTGCGGCCTGGCCGGCCGGCGTGTTGTTCCTTCGGCCGGTGGAATGCACCCACGGTCCGATCACGAGACGTTTGCCTCGGCGCGCGCTCTCGGTCTTGCCTTTCGATCGCACCGCGTTGTGATCCTGCAGCGCGCCGCGCAGGAAGATGTCGTACCACCCCTCGACGGTGAGAATGGGCACACCGACCGTCTCGTACTTGTCCTCGTGACTGAGCGTGTTCCAGTGCGCGTCGCGCGTGGGATGCGCGATCCAGTCGCGATAGTGCGTGGCGCGATGGCCGGCGCTCGCTGGCGCGTCGGCGATCGGCAGCGTGCGGTAGACACGCGGCCAGTCATAGGCGCCGGTGAACTGCGCGACGCGGCCGTCGATCGAGACGGCTCCCCACGACAACGCGAACGCGTAGTTGAGCGCGCCGTTGGTATAGAACCAGTTGCCGTACGTGTCTGGTGTCGTGACGGTCGCAGCCATTGCTGTCAGATATCGGCTTCCGCGAATGGCCTGACTCCACTGCGTGAAGCCGACATACGATCCGCCCATCGTCCCGAGCTTGCCGTCGAACCACGGCTGCTTCGCGATCCACTCGTCGGTGTCGAAACCGTCGTCCGGCTCGTTCTTGAACGGATAGAAATCTCCAGCCGAATCGAACTTGCCGCGCACGTCACCTTGCACGACAACATAGCCGCGCTCGGCGAACCACTTGCCCTGCGCGACGGCCTGCTCGGTGTTGTTGTTGTACGGCGTTCGGATCAGGATCGCAGGGAAGCGCCCCTCGACGTCAGGGCGATAGACGTCGATCGACAGCGTCACGCCATCGCGCATCGCTACGCGGATGTCGTTCTCCATGCGCACGCGATGCGATGGCTTCGAGAGTTGCGCCTCGTCGAAGTGTTGAACCGCGCGGGGCGCGGCCGTTTGAAGCCGACCCGCCGCGGCGACGAGCCCAAACGACGTCACGAATGCGAGCGCGAGAGCGAGGTGCTTCATGTGATTTGAACGCACTTTACTCCGTGCACAACCGTCCCTCGCTCACCGGTTCTGTCCCAGGGATCCATTGTTCGTCCCACACCGCGGGACAGCCCTCGAGGCCGTCGCTAGGCTGAGCCACCTTCGACACCTTCACATGGAGGCTGGCCCAATGATTCGCTGCACGCGGTCTCACGTGATGCTGCTCGCGTTCGCGCTGCTGCTGCCGCTCTCGGCATCCGCGCAGACGATCTCTGGAACGGTGACTGACGCCAGCGGCGCTGTCCTTCCCGGCGTGAGCGTCGAGGCCTCGAGCCCAGCGCTGATCGAGCAGACGCGCACCGTCGTCACGAACGAGGCCGGCCGCTTCAGCATCGTCAACCTGCGGCCGGGCAACTATGTCGTGACGTTCACCCTGACCGGATTCAAGTCGGTCCGCCGCGAAGGCATCGAGCTCACCAGCGACTTCGTCGCCACGGTGAATGCGGAGCTCGGTGTCGGTGGTGTCGAGGAAGTGATCACCGTCGTGGGCGTGCCGCCCGTCGTCGACGTGCAGAGCGTGGCGACGCCGAGGGTCTACACGCGCGAGATGCTCGATGCGCTGCCGACGGCGCGAACACCAGGCGCGATCCTGAACACGATCCCGGGCACCTCGCCGGGATTCTTCGCGACGAACTTCCGCGGCACGAGCGATTCGGTCACGATGGTGGACGGCATGCGCGCCACCAACCTGATCGGCGCCGGCCCCAGCCTGACGACGGCGCCGACCAACAGCAGCATGTATCAGGAGTACAGCTACTCGACGAACATCGACACCGCGGAAGTCGGTCAGCCCGGGATTCGAATCAACCTGGTGCCGAAAGACGGCGGCAACCAGCTGCATGCCAGCCTGTTCACGACCTACACACGCGATTCGTGGCAGTCGAGCAACATCGACGACTACCTGCGGTCGCAGAATATCGGCGAGCCGGCGAAGACCCTGAAGCTGTGGGACTTCAACCCGAGCGTCGGCGGTCCGATCGCGCGCGACCACGTCTGGTTCCAGACGACCTTTCAGAGCAACGGCAGCGATACGCAGGTGCTCGGCAGCTTCTACGATGCCGATCCGTCGCCGTTTGCGTATCGTGCCGATCCGTCGCGCCCGGCCGTCAACGAGGTCAGCGGCTACAGCTTCGTCCAGCGGCTGACGTGGCAAGGGACGCGGAAAGACAAAGTGGCTGGTCATTACGAGCGGCAGGACTCGAAGCAGCCGTACTTCGTCAGTCCGCTGCTGTTCTTCAACCCGCCACCCGAATCGACACTCGCACTCGCGAATCCGAAGAACGATCAGATCGGTGGACGCTGGACCCGGACGCACACGTCGCGGCTGCTGTTCGAGACGTCGTATCTGTGGACCGAACGTAACATCGACAACAACTACCGAGATGCGCTCGAAAACTGGTCGGCGAAATACGTGGATGATCCGGGCGTCCCGTCGAGAACCGGTTTGTCAGCGGCGCCGCCGGCGCTGGCCATTCTCGAGCAGAGTACGCTGCAGTTGATCGGCGGCGCCCCGAGCGTCAGCGACTCGAATGCGTCCCGCTCCTGGGAGCTCAGAAGCACCGCGACCTACGTGACCGGCTCGCATTCGCTCAAGGGCGGATTCTCGCTGCTGCGCGGCTCGTATCATCGTCCGGCGAACGTCGTCGCCGATGTGGTGCTGAACTACTTGCAGGGTAATGCCAGCCAGATCGTTGCCACGCTGCCCACCAACCGGCGCGACAACGTCGACGCCGATTGGGCGTTCTTCGTCCAGGATCGGTGGACGATCCAACGGTTGACGGTGAATGCCGGCCTGCGAATGGACTGGCTCACGACCAGCTATCCCGACCAGCTGTTGCCGGCGAATCTCTGGATCGGCGAGGCCAACTGCGCGACCAACCGCGCGTTCTGCGGTGCCGACGTGCTCGATTGGAAGGACCTGTCGCCCAGACTCGGGTTTGCCTACGATCTGTTCGGCAATGGCAAGACGGCTGTGAAGGGCGCATACTCGCGCTTCGTCGCCGGCGAGACGGTCAACCTGACGGGAGCGGTCAACCCGAGTCTGGCGATCTCGACGACGGACACGCGGACGTGGACCGATCTGAATAGCGACAAGACGATCTTCAACTCGAACGGATCGCTGCAGACGGCGGAGATCGGTGCGTCGGGGAACCCGGCCTTCGGAACGCCGGTGCGAACGACGATCTACGACCCGGATGTCCTCCGCGGATGGTTCAAACGTGGCTACACCTGGGAGGGGAACGTCTCTATCCAGCACGAACTGCTGCCACGGCTTGGTGTGGGCGCGCTGTACTACCGTCGCTCCGAAGGAAATGTTCGCGTCACAGACAATCGTGCGATCGCGCCGAGCGACTTCAGCGGGCCGTTCTGCGTGACGGTTCCGCAGACGACGATTCCACCAGGGAACCACCTGCCGGATAACGTCATCGGACAGCAGGTGTGCGGGCTTTATGATGTCAATGTGATTCGGGCGCCGCAGAATTTTGTGACGTTCGCCGACACGCTGGGCGTCAGCCGCGAGAACGTGATCACCGGGTACGAGATCTCGGTGAATGCACGCTTCAGTCGGGCGTTCCTGACGGGCGGCGTCAATTTCAACAACCAGCACCTGGACTATTCGTTGACGAGTGCGCTCGCGTGCGATTTCGTCGACAGCCCGGAGGTCCGCTTCTGTGAGACGGACACATCGTACCGGCCCGACTTCAAGTTGAACGGATCGTATTTGTTGCCGTACGACGTGCAGATCTCCGCCACGTATCGCGGCCTGTCCGGTCCACAGGCAACGGCGAGCTGGGCCGCGCCGAATGCCGTGATCACCCCCGGCCTGGGCCGTCCACTCACGTCGGGCGCCACCAAAACCGTCGCGCTCATGGAGCCAGGGACCGAGTTCTTCCCGATGCGCCATATCTTCGATGCGCGGTTCTCGAAGGTATTCAGAGTGAACCGGTACCGCTTCCAGTTGATGACCGACTTCTTCAACATCTTCAACACGAACGCGGTGGCGACCATCAACACGACGTTTGGCGCCAATCTGCATCGCCCGCTGACGGTGGAAGCACCGAGGCAGTTCCGCCTGAGTGGCCAGTTCGATTTCTGATGAGAAGGCCTGTAGTGTCCGCCTTTAGGCGGACCGTCGTCGGGCGGATCGCGATCGTCCCGCTTCTACTCGTGCTCGCGCCCGCGCGCGTGCACGAACAGGCGTCGCTTCGAACGATCACGCTGACGTCGTCCGAAGTGACGACGCCGACGATTGCGCCGACGCCCGACGGCCGAGCGCTCGTGTTCAGCGCACTCGGTCACCTCTTCGAACTGCCGGTAAGCGGGGGCGCGACCACACAGCTCACGTTCGGACCGTCGTACGACTTCGACCCGGCCATGTCTCCGGACGGCACGCGCGTGGCGTTTGCGTCGAATCGCGACGGCAGCGGATCGAACATCTTCGTGCTCGAACGGGCGACGAAGCGCATCTCACAGCTCACGCGCGAAGTAGAGGCTGCCAGGCCGGTCTGGAGTCCCGACGGCGGAACGATCGCATACGCCCGAAACGTCCTCCGCGAGGATCATCCGATCGAGCTGATGCCGGGCTTCGCCGACAACGGATTGCGCGAAGTGCGAACGGTGCCCGCGGCGGGCGGCCAACCGGCGGTCGTCGGCGCGCCGCTCACGCTCGAGTCGCTGATTTATCTGCCTGACGGACGGCTCGCATGGACCGTGACCGAGCGCAATCCGGGCGGCGGGATGTTCCAGACGATCAAGCAGACGCGAATCGAAGCGCGCGCGCCCGACAAAAGCATCACCGTGCTGGCGACGATCGGCGGCGATCCCGGTCGCGTGGTTCCGGGACCAAAAGGCGACGGCGTCTACTTCGGCGGTCGGGGCAGCGTGCAGTGGTTGCCATTCGCGCCCAATGCCACGACGGCAGCAGGACCTCGCATTCAGGACGGCTCGGCGCGC
>DASRJR010000145.1:0-11637 GCA_035649395.1 Vicinamibacterales bacterium | reverse complement strand
GGTCAGACGGCTCATCGTCCAGCGGTCCTGCGCGTAGATGCCGAGGTTGTAGTTGAGATTGTTCTGCCAGCCCGCATTCGGCGCCTGAATCGTGACCAGGTTCGGCACGTATTCCCGCGTGCGGTACCAGATGCCACCCGTCGACTCATTGTTGTCGCCGCGCCAGAAGTAGCCGCGCTGCATGTCCATCCCGATCTTCAGGCTGTGACTGCCGGTCACGTAGCTCATGGCTGTGGCGAGGCTCTGCGAGGGAAGCCTGTCGTCGAAGTCGAAACCCTGCGGCGCGCGATAAATCAGTGGCCTGATCCCCAGAGTGCTACCGACGGGGCTGCCCTGTTCCTGAATGGAGATGCCATTGATGCGATCGGGCTCGGCAATGATCGTATCGGGACTCGCGCCGGGCGCAATGCCTGCTTCGAACAGCAGGCGGTTGCTGGCCGTATACGTCCACTTGAATGTGGACAGTTGCGTGTGCCATGTCGTGATGCGCACCGCCTCAGGTGCAGTGGTTGCCGCGGCGATCGTCCAGTGCGGGTCAACCTTGTACTGATACGCGTACCAAGCGGTGAACTTCTGCTTGTCGTTGATGCCCCAGGTGACGCGCCCGTTGTTGTCGTAGGTGTACGTGCCGCCAAACGCCTGTTCGTCCCTGTTCTCGGCGCGGCGAATCGCCGTCGGGTCTTGCGCGTAGTTCAGCCCGGCCAGGTAGAACTCGTTGGTGAAATAGCGCGAGGTGAAGTAGAACCAGAGCTTGTCCTGCTTGATCGGCCCGCCGACCGCGCCGTTGATGTCGAACAGCTTCTTGAGCGACGTGGACGCGCCCGCCACCCCGCGGGACTCCAGTCTGTCGGTGATGTTGCTGCCCTGCAGGCTTGGTGCGGATCCGCTGATCAGCGCCGAGCCCTGGAACCTGTTGCCGCCCGACCGCGGGATGGCATTCATGATGACGCCGTTGGTGCCGGTCTCGCCGCTCTGTCCGGAGAGCTGCACGTCGACCTGATCGAACAGCAGCGGCGACAGGCTCATGTTCGTCAGGTTCGAGCTGATGTACATGTTGCCGATCCTCAGGCCGTCGAAGAGAGACACGCCGTCGCCGTTCAGGCTGCCGTGCGCTTGCACCTGCGCTCCAACCTGGTCACCAAGAACGCCGCCGACGTCGGTGACGCTCGGACGGATGGCGGGTACGCTGGCGGCCATCTGAATCCACGAGCCGCCCCCTGGAAGCTGTTTGATGATGTCCTGAGTGACCGAACGCGTCAGCGCCGCAGACTGCACGTCGACGATCGGGCTCTCTCCCGTCACCGTGACGGTTTCCTGAACCGTACCCACCCGCATTTCAGCGTTGATGGTCGACGTGAAGTTCACCGACACCTCGACAGCTTCACGCTTGTATGTGGAGAATCCGGGCAACGTAAACGTAACGGAGTACGTGCCAGGAGGGAGATTCACGATCGTGTATTGACCCGTTCCATCCGACACAGCCGTCCGTACTTTTTCAATCAGCACCGGACTCGCCGCTTCAATCATGACTCCAGGCAACACCGCCCCGGATGCGTCTTTCACGCTCCCGGCGAGAGCGCCGAGCGCCTGCGCGAATGCAGCAGACGGCAGGGCCATGACCGCCAATACCAGAACGAGCACTCTTGCTAGCTGTCGCATTGCTCTCCTCCGCGGAACAACCGCGTGCACGCGCATCACCCCGGGGCGCAGACACGCCGCCAGGGACCCGAGAGATTTCGCCAAGCGAACCTATTTTCTTTTGGCGGAGGAAGATATACGCTTCGGTCTCCGCAGTGTCAAGACAAGTTCCGGCCGTATCGACTCAAGTTCCGGTCAAGGCTTTGTGCTTCGCGACCCGGGTGCGCGCCCTGGGCGTCATGGGTGAGTCATGTCCGATATAATCGGCTTTCGCATGGCGAAAACTCCGAAGACCGAGTTCGTCGCGTCCCTCGAACGCGGTCTTCGCGTGCTCCAGACGTTCTCCCGAGAACACTCGCAGCTGACCCTGAGCGAAGTCGCCGTCCTGACCGAGCTCAGCCCGGCCACCGCCCGCCGATCGCTCCATACGCTCGAGATGCTCGGATACGTTGGCCGCGCCGGCCGGCGATTCCTGCTCCGGCCGAAAGTGCTTGCCATCAGCTCGGGATACCTCAGTGCCATCAACGCCGAGGTCGTCTTACAGCCCTATCTCCAGGAGGTCGTCAACGAGGTTGGGGGCAGTTCCTCGGTGACGGTGCTCGACGACCTGGACGTCGTCTACATCGCCCACGCCTCGTCGAACCGGGCGATTCGCCTGACCGCCGGGGCCGGCTCGCGCTACCCGGTCTACCCGACGTCAATGGGCCGCGTGTTACTGGCATTCCAGCCCGAAGGCACGATCGACTCCTACTTCAAGCGGGCCAGCTTCAGAAAGCTGACGGAACACACCGACACCGACCAGGCCTCACTCCGCAAAATCCTCAAGGAAGTTCGGGCGAAGGGGTTCGCCGCTATTCAGGACGAGCTCGACTACGGCATCGTCTCCGTGGCGGTCCCCGTCTTCGGCCCGCACGGCCGGATCGTCGCTGCCGCGAACTGCTCTGACGTGACCAATCGGCTCGATCGAGACACGATGATCAAGAAGCGGCTGCCGATCCTGCGCCAGGCCGTGCGCCGGATCGAAGGGATGCTGACGCAACATCCCGAGCTGACTCACTCGGTCGAGTCCGTGGCTTCGGATTACACGCGCACCAGGGCGGTTGCGCGAGTCGGGCAGCCGCCGCCGGTCGCCGCAAAAAGCGCGCGCCGGGTCACGCGCGGAAACGGGCGCTGACGATGTCGTGTCCGGCGTCAGCCGGACCGCTCAAGGCTTCACGAACGGAACGCGCTTCGTGATTCCCTGCCCTTCGCCGACCGTGACGATGTGATTGATCGGCGGCGCGTCGATGCGCTCGACGCGGCCGTCCGGCCAGCGGATCTCCATCCAATCGATCCGAGTCGCCTGCCCGAGACCGATGTGCGCACGCAGGTCGTTCTGACCGAGATAGCTCGAGCCTGACTTCACCTCACGCACACGCGTCTCGCCCGCTGCCATCACAGTGACACGGGCACCAATCGCATCGCGGCCGCGGGTCAGTGCGCGCACTTCGATCGCCGCCAGACGAGCGCCGCCGTCGTTGCGCAGCAGCTCGGCGGCGCCGCCGTTGTTGGTGACCAGTAGATCGAGGTCGCCGTCGTTGTCGATGTCACCCGTGACCAGCGACCGCCCGACGCCATCCCGCGAGAAGCCGGTTCCCGCCTGGCGCCCGACATCGGCGAACCGGCGTCCGTTGGTGTTGCGGAGCAGCAGCTTGCGCTGCGCGTGCGTCGACCCCGAGCGGAACATCGCGGTGTTGTCGATCACGTGTCCGTTGATGATGGCGAGATCGAGACGCGTGTCGTTGTCCGCGTCGAAAAACGCGACGCCGAAACCAACATACGGCAAGGTCGGAGGCCCGATGCCGCTTTCGACGGTCGCGTCGGTGAACAGGCCGCGGCCGTCGTTGCGAAACAGGCTGTGAGTCTCGAACTCGTGGTTGGTCACGATCAGATCGAGCCGGCCGTCGCCGTTGTAGTCGGCGAACTCTGTGCCCATTCCGGCTCGCGGCTTGCCATCGCGCGCCACCGAGACGCCGGCCGCGAGTCCGACCTCCGTGAATCGTCCGTTGTGCTCGTTGTGAAAGAGGAAGTTCGGCACGGCGTCGTTGGCAACGAACACGTCCGGCCAGCCATCGTCGTCGTAGTCGCCGACGGCAACGCCGAGCCCATTGCCGATGTACTTCGCAATCCCGGCGTCGGCGCTGACGTCCGTGAAGCGGCCCATGCCGTCGTTGCGGTAGAGGACGCTCGGCTTGCCTTTGTAGTTGAGCGGGTGGCAATACACACGAATCCGCCGCTGCGGGTCGCCGCAGAACGGGTTGATGCTCGGCGGCGCGTCGAGGTAGTTGGCCACGAACAGATCGAGGTCGCCGTCGCGATCGACGTCCAGAAATGCGCAGCTCGTGCTCCACCCGTCCAACCCGACGCCCGCGGTGCGCGTGATGTCGGTGAACGCGCCGCCACCGGCGTTCCGGAACAGGACGTTCGGGCCCGCGTTCGTCACGTACAGATCGATGCGTCCATCGTTGTCGACGTCGCCGGCGCAGGCACCCATCCCGTACTCGGGATGCGTGATGCCGGATTGCGGCGTCACATCGCTGAACTTGCCGCCTCCCATGTTGCGAAACAGCCGATGGCGCGCCTTCGACGCGACGGCACGATCGGCGATCGAGCCGCCGTCGACAACGAAGACGTCGATCAACCCGTCGTCGTCGATGTCGAAGAAGACCGCACCCGATCCCATGGTCTCGACGAGGTACTTGTCTGGGCTCGCTCCGTTGACGTGCGTGAACGAGAGGCCGGCCGACGGTGCGACGTTCTCGAACGACACGCCGAGGGCGTCGGGAGTCGTTTTCACTTGAGCGCTGGCGAAAATGGCCCCCGACCCCATTGCCAGCAGCACGAGCCCAGCAACCGCCCCGACGACCCGGCTCACCGCGCGGGGTCCTTGGGCTCGGTGGCCTTCAGCGTCTGCTCGATCTTCTGAAGGTTCTCCTGGAACTGGCGGCGCTGATCCTCCATCGCCTTGGCCTGGAGGCGCTCGAAGATCTGCAGCTCCTCTCGTGCTTCGTCGGCGCGATTGAGACGAGCCAGTGCGCGGCTGAGGGCGTAATGCGCCTCGAGATGCGACGGTTCGAGGGTGATCGCGCGCCGCAGCGCCGTCACGGCCTCCTCGTCGCGCCCGGCGGCAGCATGGATCTGGCCGATCGAGGCGAAGCTCCTCGCGCTCGCCGGGTCGAGCACGGCGGCGATCAACGCCTCGGCAAGCGCCTCGTCGTGACGATCCTGTGCTCGATAGACGTCGGCGAGGTCGAGATGAGCCGCGGCCTCGTTCGGTGTGACCGCAAGCCGGCGCCGGTACGACGCCACCGCGGCATCGAGCTCGAGCGCGTTGTGCTGCACGCGCCCAAGAGATCCGTACAACCGACCAACGCCGGCAAACGGAGACAATTTCGCCGCCGCCTCGAACGATCGCACCGCATTGGCATCGTCCCCGAACGACTGATGGATCGTCCCGAGCTTCCAGTGCGCTTCACCTGACGCCGGGAGGGCCTTGGTCGTCTCGGCAAGTGCGACGCGGGCCGATGCGGCATCGCGCAACTCGATGAACACATCGGCCAGTGCCAGACGAGCGCGCTCGTTCGTGGGATCGAGACGGACCGCGGCTTCGAGCTCTTCGCGCGCCTTGTCAAACCTGGAGGCCGCGGCGTACGCCTTCCCAAGGACCCGATGCGCTTCGGAAGACTGCGCGTGCGCGCGAACCGCGTTGGCGAGCCCGGCGATGGTCTCGTCGGTGGTTCGCGTCTTGACGGCAGCAATCGCCGACGACACGTCCGCGGCCGACAACGCTCGATCGGCCACCAGCGGATCGGTTGCCACCAGCGCGCGCAGACGCGTGACCGCCTCGTCGTAGCGCGCGCGAGCGAGCATCGCAAACGCCGCCGAATACCGCGCCGGTGGAAACATCGGAGCCGGCACAGAAGCATCGTCGAGCATGGCGATGGTGGTGAAAAGCGCGCCGGCCTGGCGTGCCTGGGCGGCCGCAGTACGCACGACGTTCAGCGCATCGGCGGCTTCAGTCGCATTGGCGTGGGATGAGTCCGAACTGAGGAATCGATAGGCGTGTGCAACGCTGGTTCGATCCTGCTGCCATGCACGACGATAAGCGGTGGCGGCGTCTGCGGGCCGTTCGAGTATGTCGAGTGCGAGCGCGCGGAGAGGATGCACCTCGCCGAGTGAGGGATCGAGCACGAGGGCCTGATCGAACTGGCGCAGGGCATCGGCGGTGCGTCCGCGATCCAGATACGTCGTCCCGAGCGTGGCACGCATCTTCGCCGCAATCGTCGGCGGCGCTCCGCCGATCTCGGACGCCAGCCCCGCCTCGACTCGGCCCACCGCAGCGTTCCATTGCGCAAGGCCGGCGGCCATCGTGTCCACCGCGGCGACGAGCGCACGGCCCTCGTCACCACGCTCGCCGGCGACTGCCGTAATGAAGTCGACGAGTCCCTGGACAAATTGATCCTTGGCCTGCGCCCGGGCGAATGATGGGCAGATGAGAACTGCGGCCGCAGAAAGGACGATCAGCAGGGCAGCGCGGGGTTGCATCGCAGACGTGCCGGCGGGTCTGCCTTCGACTTCGCTCAGGCCAAGCAAGACGCGCCGCTACAACGCATGATAGCGAACGTCGTAGAGGCGGGTCTTTTAGACCCGCCGTGTCGGTGGCAGAGACGGGTCCTCGAGACCCGCCTCCTTGATTCGCTAAAAGTCGAACTGCGCGCTGAAGCGGAACAGCCTCGCGGTCAGCACGGTCGTCGGCGCCGGCCACGTCGGCCCGAACACCGCACTGTAGGCGAGGTTGTCGTTCGAGTTCAACGCGTTGACGATGTCGAGGTTGAGGTTCGCTCTCGACCGTCCGAACCGGAGGATCTTTCCGACTCGAATGTCGAGCTGATCGATGCGATCGCCGAACAGCGTGTTGGGCTCCAGCACGTTGACCGTCACCGTGTTTGCCGCGACGAGCGCGCGCCCCAGCGTGGATCGGGTGGCCAGGTCGGCGTTGGTATAGACCACGTTCGCATTGAGGGACACGCCGGGACGGCTGGAGAACGTGCCGGCGATGTTGACGTCGATCTTCGGCACGATATAGCTGGCGATGCCCTTGAAGGTCGCCAGGAACGGCTCCACCGTGCGGCAGTATGGATTGATGATCGAACCATTAATATTGGTCCCCGTGACCGGGGTGCCCAGACCCTCCGGGACCACCGCACGGCTCTCACAAGAGTCCTGCACCGTTCGACCGATGCCGGTGCCGCCCTGCAGCGTCAATCCATTCGTGAGGCGGGCCTGCGCCGAGACGTCGAAGCCATCCCAGTACCGCGAGTACTTGCCGAAGGTATTTGCTGCAGTCTGGACGTTGCTCGGCGTGATGAGCGACGCGGCTGCGGTGATGTTATAGATACCAGGCACCTGATATCCGCCACTATTCGGCAGCCTCGGATCGCTCGGAGCGGTGACGGCAAACTGCGTGTAGTCGGCCGCTGTGGTGTTGATGTTATCGGTCACATCGTTTGTGGTGAAGATCGGCCACCAGCGTCGGTAATAGCCCGCTTCAACAGACACGCGTGGCATTATTTCCTGCTGGACGGATACACCGAACTGCCAGTCGTACGGACGCGCGCCCCAGCCGCCGAGAATCGCCTCGTCCAGTCTCGTGCCAGGTCTCTCGCGACCGAAGTTGAGATCGCTAAACACCCCGCACGAATCGATCGATCCGGTGGTCGCCGGACTCTGCGGCTGTCCGTTCAAGATGTCGCAATCCACGACGAAGTTGCCGTTGTTATCCGTCCACGGACGCGTCGTGATGGTCGACACCAGCTCGGACGGGTTGGCATTGATGTAGCGGCCCTGGTTCGACGCCGGGTGCAGATATCGGCCGACGTTCGCTTTGAGCGACGTCTTGCCGGTACCGAACACGTCGTAGGCGATGCCGATTCTCGGACTCAGGTCGTTATAGCCGGTGATGCCTTCGGACGCAGGCAGAACGATCGCGCGCGGGATCGTCACCGACGGACCAATCGTCTGCTCCGGGAAATGGCTCCACGCGTGGTCGAATCGCAGCGCGGCCTGTACGGTCAGCCGTTCCTTGGTCCACTGTTCCTGTCCGTAGAGCGCGTAGTACTCGGTGCGCACCTTTCGCGTGAACACGCCCGACTGCAGGGTGATACCCGTGGCCGTCGGTAGTGCCGGACACGGATTGGTCGTGCACGGGGTGTTGAACTGGAACTGCATCAAGGAGTCGTTGCTGATCGTCGGGAACAGGTTGTCGTCGTCGCGATGGAACGCGCCCTGATATCCGACTTTGATGTTGTGCGCGCCAGTCACGTAACTAGCCGCGGCGTTCCAGGTGTGCGCGAAGATGTAGCCGGTCGGCCAGTTCGACGAGCGGTACTTGAGGTTGCCGCCAACGGTCAGACAGTCGGTGGGATTGCCGGTGCAGGCCGCGATGCGATTGCCGGTCGCGCGATCGAACACCTGCTGCGATGCCTCCTGGGCGCGAACGAGACCCTTCGTCACGTTGCCCGGCCGCTCGGAATAGCCCCACTGGGAAATGTAGGTGCCGAAGCCGGCTTCGAGGAGCAACCGGTTCGTCACGGGTGCGGTGTATTTCGCCTGCTGCACCTTCTGGTGCGTCGAGGCGTAGTCGCCGGTTTCTGGCGAGTTCGGGCCAGGACCGAAGAAGCCGTTGTTCTGGCTGCCGCCGTAAATCCATCCGTCCTTGTTCGACATGCAGCCGTCGTCACCGCTCCACGCGGCACCGCTGCACTGCGGCTGCTCGTCCCAGAACACCGAAATCTTGTTCTTCGGCGTGAGCTGCGTCGTCAGCCTGAGCGCGTAGATCCGGCGCTTCTGATCGATGCGGCCCTGATGACTGAAGTCGGGCTGATACGACCACTTGCTGGGATCGCCGGCGTTCTTGTTCGCAAAGATACCGGGCTGCGCGTCAGCGAAGTCCACACCACGGTGATTGAAAAAGAACCACAGCTTGTCCTTCTTTATGGGGCCACCGGCCGAGACCTGGTAGTCCCTCAACAGGAGCGACTTCGCTGGCACACCACCGAAAGCTCTCAGCTGCGTGTCGTCGAAGTTGCTCTGTTGCATGTTGTCGTTCAGGGCGGAGAGGAAGAACGAACCGGTGAACGTGTTGCCGCCCGCCTTCGGGATGACCGCCATCTGCGGCCCGCCGGTTTCCGCCTCGCCGAGGTTGCCAGAGATCGTGAAGGTGATCTCGGCTGTGTTCTGCATGTCGGGGATATAGCCCGATACGCCGGCGCCGCCCCGCGACGCGCCCGTGTTGATGCCGTCGACCGTCAACCGGCCGTCTTCAGCGTTGCCGCCGTGGGCCGTGAAGAGCAGCATCGCCGGCCGGAGCTGAACCTGGCCGTCGCCGGCGACTACACCCGGCACGAGCTGCAGCACGTTGTTGTACGAACGCGATGTCGGGATCCGCTGGAGCACGTCGCCATCGATGACCACCTGACGACGCGCGCTCTGCGTGTCGACGATCGGCGACTCGCCGGTGACCGTCACCGTCTCCTGAAGGTCACCGACGCGCAGGTCGACGTCGATCGTGGCGGTCAAAGCGCCGGTCAACACCACGCCCTCGCGCTTGACCGTGTTGAATCCCGTCAGCGATACCGTCACGGTGTAGGTGCCCGGGGGCAGATTTACGATGCGGTACTGCCCTGTGCTGTCGGTGATCACCGACCGCACCTTCTCGGTCAGCACCGGGCTTGACGCCTCGACCGACACACCCGGCAGCACGGCGCCGGACGCGTCCTTGACGACTCCCGCGATTGTCGCTTGAGCTTGTTGCGCGTACAGTGCCGCCGGTACCAGGAGAACCGAGGTGACCAACACCAGGGTCCTCATCACACGTCGCATGTCCGACCTCCCTGTTGTGCCCCGCTCGTGACGATGAAAGCGCGCGGATGGTCCGGCTTTTACGCCAGACTGAATAACCGGATCCGGTTATACCGGACCCGCGTATTTCGCATAGCGAAATTGACTTCTCAGAACGGAACATCGTATACGCTGGTGTCGTTGGACTGCAAGGATTTGGTAATAGATTGATGTTATGAATCTCAGGCAACGAACGGCTTACTCTCTCGGGGCTGCCCTCATCTACGCGGCCTCTCTGATGGCCCAGCAACCGCAAGGTGGAGTACCCGCCCAGCCCCAAGGTCAGGGCGGGGGTCAGAGCCAGGGTCAGACCCCAGCACAAGGTGAAGGTCGGGCCGGCGGCCGCGGCGGTGGTCGTGGCGGTCAAGGCGGTACCCAGGACGTAGTCGGCGGGGGAGCTGCCCGCGGCGGTCGTGGACGAGCCACAGCTCCAGCCGGACCGGCCCCTCGTAACGAGGAAGGGCGCGCGGTTCTTGGCGGGGCGAATCCGAAGGACAAAGGGGTATGGCTGCCGGTGTTCGGCATCACGGACCCGATTCTGGCGGCGGCGCAAGTGCCATTTCAGCCCTGGGCCAAGGCGGTCTACGACGATCGCCAGAAGCACGAGCTCGAGCCTCACACCAGATGCAAGCCCTCAGGTGTGGCTCGTCAGTTCCTGACTCCGTACGGCGTGGAATTCGTGGACCTTCCGGAACTGCGACGGCTCTACATCTTCGACATCGGCGGACCGCACACCTACCGCACCGTCTACATGGACGGGCGCACGCATCCGACGAATCTCACGCCGAGCTACTACGGCCATTCGGTCGGCTGGTGGGAAGGCGACACGCTGAACGTCGACACCCTCGGCTACAACGAGAACTTCTGGCTGGATCGCCGCGGCTTGCCGCACACCGACGCCTTGCACACGCTCGAGAAGTTCACGCGGGTGGATGCGGCAGCGATCCGGTACGAAGTGACGGTCAACGATCCGGGCGCATACACCAAGGCGTGGACGACGACTTTCAACCTGCGGCGGGAGAGCGGCACCGAGCTGTTCGAGTACGTCTGTCAGCAGGCGAACTACGCAGGCGAGCTTATGGTGGGCGACCAGAAAAAGGTCGACAGGACAGCCCCCATCATCCCGTAACGATCAACTGTAGGGGCCGCCTTCAGGCGGCCCTCCTAACGCGCGATCGACTGCAATGCCTCGGCCGCGGGGGCCAACGTCGGATCGAGGCGCAACGCTTCTTCGAGCTGCGGCCGTGCCTGCTCGGCGCGCCCCTGCTGCAGCAACAGCAGGCCCAGATTCGTGCGCGCGCTCGCGTTCTCCGGATCGCGCTCGACCAGGGTCATCAGCTCACGCACGGCTCGATCGAGCCGCCCCTGCCGGGCGAGCACGATCGCGAGGTTGCCGCGCGCGTCCACGTGCATCGGGTCGAGCGTCAACGCACGCTCGTACTGCTTGACGGCTTCGTCCAGCCGCCCCGTCACCGACATCAGCAACCCCATGTTGTAGTGCGTGACGGGATCGTCGAGTGTCGTCAACGCCTGGCGAAGATAGGTCTCGGCTTCCTGATACCGTCCCATCGCGCTGAGGCAGCTCGCGATGTGCGCAAGCGCCTGCATGTCCCCCGGCACCATCGTCCGATACCGCTCGAATAACGGCAGCGCTTCCTCGTTGCGATCGAGCGTGCGCAGCACGCGTGCGAGCTTGATCACCGCCTCCGGGTTGTCGGGATCGAATTCGACTGCGCGTCGCGACAGCTGCTCGCTCCACGCCGCGTTCACGTCGAGCGAGGCTTCGGACGCGACTCGGAGGAGCAATGTGCTGTTGCGCGATTCACGCGCCAGCGCGTCGGCGATTGGATCGGTGTACGGCGAGTACGCCGGCAATCGACCGGCACGGTAGACGGCGCGCTCGGCGTCGGCCGTGCGTCCCAGCGCCCGGTAGCTCTCCGCCAGCAGCCGGTACGACGGTCCAAAGCGGCGCGCGCTCGTCGTGACGCTCTCGAGGATCATGCGGGCCCGATCCGCGTCACCGCGTTCGAGCGCCACGCGAGCGAGACCGAGATTCGCATA
>DASRJR010000144.1:0-17774 GCA_035649395.1 Vicinamibacterales bacterium | reverse complement strand
ACGGCGCCCGCCGGCTGCGAGGTCCTGTCGATTTCGTCGGACGAGCGGGTCGAGGGCAATCGCGTGCGCTGGACGGCCCTCGACATCCATCGCAGCGACTCGCGCAACTGCTGGCGTCCAGGGCCGACGCCACGCGTCGGCAGATGGTTCGCCAACACACCCAGCGTCCGAACCGAGCAGCGTTGGCGAATTCGCGACGCCGCCTGGCACCTCGACGTGCCGATCGAGAACGGCGTTCCGTACGAAGATGTCGAGCGCATCGTGCTCGCGATCAAGCGCGGGGCGCTCGTCAACAGGCTGCCTGACGGCGCGGCGCTTCCGTCGTTCGATGCCGACGTGTTGACGTCGGTGAAGAAGTCGGCAGCAAACGCGCCCAACCATTACACCGTAACCGTCGGCCGTGGGCCGCGTGGTGGTCTGCTGTTCGTGACACTCGCGGACGGGCACGTCGAACTGTCCGGGTATCGCGCGCTGGATGAGATTTGATGCAGTGGAGGCCGGGCCTTCCAGGCCCGGCGCGACCTAGATTAACAAAGCAAGCAGAACAACCGCCGAAGCGACTCCAGCCGCCTGCCATCCCAGATCGACGCGCTTGTGCAGGAACAGCATGCCGAGCCCGAGGAAGATGACCGCGGCCATCAGGAAGCGGCCGTACAACTCCTCGAAGGTCTCCACCTGTTGCGCGACGTCGGCTCGTCGCTTGAGACGATCGATGATGCGGAAGGCCACCACTTTGTCGGGCTCGTCGCCGATCTCGAAGTACTCGCCGCCGCCGGCCACCGCAAGGTTGACGAGCGACGGCCGGTCGAGGACGGAACGAATGGTCGGCGGAGGACGCGTGCCATCCGGACGCTTCGGTTCCGGAATCATGCCTCCGACCGTCGTACCGATACCGACAATGTGCACCGGGATCTTGCGGCTGCGCGCCGTCTGGATCGCGGCCGCGACCGTGCCGCTCCAGGACTGCCCATCCGAGATCACGAGGAACGCTTTCGGATTGCCAGTCTTCCCGAACACCTCCTCGTCGGTCTCGACGAGGCGCAGCCCCCAACGCAAGCCTTCCTCGATGTTGGTATCCCACGTCGTCAGGTTCTCGAGCGGGAACGGCGACCGATCGCCGAGATGATCGATGAAGAAGAACAGCGCGTTGGGGTCCTTGGTGAGACGGACCTGCGGGGCGGCCAGCTGCGCGAACAGCGCGAGCGCGACGCGATCGCCCTTCCAGCTCAACGTCTCGGCGAACGTGCGCAGGAATTGAACCGATCGGCGCCACCGATCGGGACGAACGTCGGTGACGTACATCGACGCCGACGCGTCCTGCAGGATCACGACGTCGACGCTCGCCCGCCGGAACGACGACACCAGCGCCTGCGGTCGGGCAATCGCCGCGACGGCGAAGCTCGATGCGATCAGCACGCACGCCCAGAACGCGAGATCGCCGACCGGACCGAATCGCTGCTGCACCGGCAGCACGCGCTGCGTGCGTAGCCGCCGCACGTCGGCGCGCCGGCGCACGACGCGCCATCCCCACAGCAGCATCAGCGCGATCGGCGCCAGCAGCAGCCAGAGGTAGATCGGCGACGCAAACCGGAACGTGTCCAGAGAGATCGATGGCATTGCGAGTTCCCGAGTTCCCGAGTTCCGGAGTTCCGGCGCTCCTACCCCTTCCGTTCTTTCGGCGCGGCCTTACCCGCCTCACCGCCCGCGGGGTTCTTCTCACCCTGCTCGAGCGGGATGTAGATCTGGAAGCCCTTCGAGCTCGTCGCCGGTGATGGCGCGCCCGACTCGCCGTTGTCGGCTTCCTGGCTCTGATCCTTCGGCGGCTGCGGCGGGTTCTTGCCTTTCGCGAGCTCGTCGCGCAGGCGGACGATGTACTCGTAGTTGAACGCCGCATCGGGGTGCCAGGTGTTGTTCTTGAGTACGGTGAGATAGCCCGCCGCTGCCTCCTCGAGTGCCTTCATCGTCGAGGTCTTGTCTTTCGATTGCATCTGCCCGAGACGAAAGGCGCCGTTGGCGACGACGAGCTGCAGTTCGACGTTGTCGTCGCCGACCGCGGCAACCGGTTCGGCCTGCGCCGGGACGATGGCGTCGTATTTCCTCTCCCAGTACTGGACCGCCGCATCGCGTGCGCGGATTTCCTTGCGCTCGTCGCGCCCGAGCCATGGCACCCATCGCGCGTGCTCGGCGTACTGGCTGGCCTCGGAGAGGCTCGCCTTCGCCTCCGCATATTGCAGCGTCGAGACACGCTGCTGCGCGTCGGCCATGTTCGTCTCCAGCCGTGCGACGCCGAAGCAGGCGGCCCCGGCGATGGCAAGAACGACGGCGGCGATGGTGAACGCAGCGAAGCTCTTCATGGTGATCTCCGGCGGGTCTAAAGACCCGCCTCTACGACGTCCTCAGGGGAACGTTCGGAAAACTCCAAAACCCATTTTCAATGTTGCGGCGCTGAGCCACAGGCCGACGGCGATGAGCGTCCAGCCGGCATAACGCGGACGCGCCACACTGTAATCTCTGGTCTCGATGCGGCCCGGCGACAGCCGGTCGATCTCACGCAGCGCCCGCGAGATCGACTCGTCGTCGTAGGCGGCGTAGAAGCGGCCGCCGGTTCGCTCGACGGTCGAGCGCCAGGTCTTGTCCTGCAGCACCTCGCCCTCGCGACGGTTGTAGGCGGTGCGCAGCATGTAGACGGGAATCTTCCACGTGCGCGCATCGGCGACGACGCGATCGAGCTGCGCGCCCTGTTGATTCAACTGCGAGTCCCGGCCATCGGTGAAGACGATCATCAGATTCCCGGACGCGTTGATGAAGTCGAACGTCTTGAACAGCTGCGTCGCCTGATCGATGCCCTCGATGATCGTCGTCCCCCAATCAGGGAATCGTCCCCACTCGCGTGGATCGCTGATGAGCCGCGCGCTGAGCAGGATGTTCTCGTAGTCGTTGGTGAACGGCGTGACGACGTAGGCGTAGTTGCCGAACTGAATCAGCGCCACCAGATCGCGATAGGGACCGTTCATGCGGCGTTTGATGAACTGTTCGGCGGCGGAGACGGCGGTGAAGAACGTGGCTTCGCCCTGTCGCTTGGCGGTCGATTCGAATCTGATCACCATGCTGGTGGAACCGTCGACCAGGATCGCGATCCGCCGGCCCGGATACGACACTTCCTCGCGCGCGAACCCGGTTTGCGGATCGGCGAGCGCGACCGCAAACACCGGAACGCCGAGCAGGAACAGGATCACCGGCAAGTGGCGCGTCGGCGCGACGGGCGACCACCGCATCACGGGCAGGAGGGCCGGAAGGGCGAGCTGGGTGCGACCGGAGCGGCGGCGCAGGATCGCGACCAGGAGCACGAGCAGGACGAGCGCGAGCAGGACCACGAACACGAGCAGGGCCGTTCGTCCCTCGGCGAACTGCAGATCGACCCACCGGGTACGCACCCACTCGTCCCACAGCGTGCGGACGGCGATCGGCAGGTCGGTGATCGGAGGGAGGGTCACGTTCAGAGTCCGATCAGTGCCTTCATCGCCGCGGTCGCACGGCTGGGCCACAGCGTGCCGGTTCGCAGTCGACGCACCGCCTGCGTGCTTTCCTCGAGCGCGGTATCGAGCGCCGCGGCATCCTCGGCACTGGTCCGTCCGTAGCCGGCGGCGCCAAGCACGGTGAGGCCCTGCGCGATCGACTCGGCGGACGCGCGCGCCCGCGCATCGGCACGCAGGCCGTTGTTCAACTCATAGGCGATCGTCGTTGGAGTCGTGGCGGCCGAGAGCAGTACGCGTGTGCGCTTGGGCCAGCCGCGCGAGACCGACAACTGCCCATCTCGCTCGGCGGCGCCTGCGGCAACGACATCCTGAGCGACGCGCTTGCCGACCGCGGTCGCGCCGGCGACGCGCAACGCGGCCACGGCGCGGCGCGACAGGTCGGGCGACCAGCCGGCACGCAGTGCGTCCTCTTTCACCTGCGTCAACGTGCGGAGCGACGCACGCAACAACGATGCGGCCGGCAGCGGCTTGACGGCCTGCGCACCACGCACGCGGAAGAGGCCGACGATGCGAGATAACGCGAACAGGGCGAGCACGCCGGCAAAGGCGAAGCAGATCCAGCCGGCGATCGTCGCCGCCGACGCGCGAAACCGGCGCGACTCGATCGTCGCGAACGTCTGACCAGATGCGTCGCGGATGTCACCCGCGCTCTTCGGCACCAGCGACAGGATCCGCATCGGCAGAGCAGGAAGGATGTACTGCTGATCCCTGCCCTGCTGGCCGCTGCCCGCCGATGTCAGGTTATACGTCACGGTCAGCGCCGGAATGGCCACGTCCTGACCGAAGAACCCATCGCTCAACAGCCGCATCACGTATTCGCGTTGGATGTAGCGCCACGGCGGCACGATCACATCGTCGACTTTCGGACCGCCGCTGACCACCTCGAACGGCGTCAACGACAATGCGCCGGGCTCGAGTTGGTTCAACACCGGCACCACCGTGATCGGACCGGTCTCGATCACGCTGCAGGTCAGGACCAGGCCGAACCGTTCGCCGACGCGGACGGCGGTGCGATCGGCCTTCCACCAGCAGCGAATCGGATCCGAGGAGACCTCACCCGGCTTGGGCGCGCGCGGCGGCGGGGTCACCGGCGCCGGCGTCGCTGTTGCGGGCGCCCGGGACGTGGCGGGCCCGGGCGTCTGCGCAGCTGGTGTCTGCGGCACTGCCGTCTGCGCCGATACCGACACGCCCGACGCGACGTGTCCTCCGAGCAGAGCGACCGCGAGGATTCCGATCCGTCTGTAATTGGTCATTGCCTACATCTTCCGGAGCCGGCGCTCCGCGGTGAACTCCACGAGCGTCGTCTCCATCTCCCATCGGTCCAGTCCTACGCGCACAAGGTCGAGGCCGGCGCTTCGCGCCAGTCGCTCGATCTCGTCTTGCCATTCGACGATCCGGGTGCCCAAACGGCGCATCTCACCCCGCGACAGCACTCGGGAACGGCCGCTCTCGACGTCGAACACCTCGACCCAGCCGTCCGACAGCCTCGGCATCTCATACGCGAACCGCACGTCGGCCATCAAGAGAAACACGTCGTGAATGGCGTTGAGGTGCGCCAGTTCGCCAATCACGCGCTTGGCGTCCGGAAACAGGAAGTCCGACACGACCGGCACGAGCGACGCCTTTCGGACCTGGCTTTCGATGGCCACGATGATGTCGTGTCCCGCGCCCTGCGTCTGCTGCAGCACGGACTGCTTGTACAGGTCGAGGCAATAGAGCAGGTGGGAGCGGCCGATGCGCGGGCGCGCGGCGGTGACCCCGTGAAACCGGTTGTCGAAGGCGACCAGCCCGAACAGGTCCTGGAAGAACATCGCCGACAGGCCGGCGGCGGCGACGGCACGGGCAATCGCATGGGCGATCATGACGCCGTTGATGCCGCAGCGCGTCGAGGCCGACGCGTCGGCGACGGTCACGATCGTCGCGTTGCTGTCCTGCTCGAACTCGCGGGTGATCATCGGGCTGAAGTTCGTCAGCGACGACTGCGACCAGTCGATCGACGACATCCGATCGCCCGGCTCCCAATCACGGATCCCAACGAAATTGAATCCCGCGCCCTTGAACACGCTGGCGTGGTCGCCGAGGGTGAACTCTTTCATCCGCTTCAGGATGAACAGCTCGATCTCGGCCACCTCCTGAAGGTTGACGAGTCCGTCTTCCTCGACGTGTCTGGGCGCGTGAACCGCTGCCCCGCGATCGCCGATCACGGGACCGGCACCGACGCCACGATATCGTCGATCACCATGTCGACGGTCACGCCGTGACTGGCGGCGTGCGGACCCAGCCACACACGGTGTGGCAGCACGTATCTGGCGAGGTCCTGAATGTCTTCGGGATACACCTCGGCGCGGCGCCGCATCAGCAGCGCCCATACTTTCACGAGACGCCCCCAGCAGATGGTCGCCCGCGGCGAGCCGCCCAGGTCGACGCATTGTTCGACGAGCGCGGACGGCGACCTATATTTCCACTCGGTCTCGGCGTTGAAGGGCCGAGTCGCACCGACGAGACGACGGATGTACTTCGCCAGCGCTTTGTGCATGAACACTTCGCGCGTGATCACCGCGCGCAGCTCGATGATCCGCTCCTTCTTGACGAGTTGCTTGAGACGCACCTGTTTGAAGTCGAAGTTGACGAGCTTCTCCTCTTCTTCGGGCCGTAGATACGGAATGTTGATCATGATCGCGAACCGATCGGTCGCGGCCTCGGAGAGGGGAAACGTGCCCTGCCCGAGCTCGACCGGATTCATCGTCGCGATCGCGAAGCTGAACGGCGCGAGCTCATACGTCGTCTTGCCGACGGTCACGGTGCGGTCCTGCAGTCCCTCGAGGAACGCGCTCTGCGACTTGAGCGGGATGCGGTTGATCTCGTCGAGCAGGATGACCTCGGCTGACGCGAGCGGTCCGAACTCGGTGACGAACTCGCCGGTCGCCGGATTGATCATCTGGAAGCCGACAATCTCGGTCGGCTGCAGGTCGGCGCGTCCCTGCAGGCGCGCGAACGTCGCGTTGCTGATGGCAGCGAGAATCACCCCGAAGAACGTCTTGCCAACACCTGGGACGCCGCGCAGCAGGAGATTGCCGGCGTTGACCTGCCGCTGCTGGTCCTTGTCGTAGGTAGTGGGAATCTCGGAGAGGAGGACGACGTTGGCGAGCGCCTTCTCCGTCTCGTAGCCGACAAGGGCATTGCCCGCCTCGGCCACGATGGACTCGTGCAAGTCGATGGTTTCCTGGAGGTCGGGGTGCATGAACAGTGGATCATACTAGGCCTCAGGGCTCAGGCCCCAGGCCTCAGTGAGCTTCACGTCCTTGCCCAGCCCTGAGGCCTGAGGCCTGGGCCCTGGGGCCTTCTATGCTACTGTCCCCCGCCGATGTCCACCACCAAGGCACCAGCCGGCTATGGATCCGTCAGGCTCGTCGCATTCGCCAGCCTGATCGGGACCACGATCGAGTGGTACGACTTCTTCCTCTACGGCACCGCCGCAGCGCTGGTTTTCAACCGTCTGTTCTTTCCGAATACCGGCGATGAGCTGATCGGAACGCTCTACGCGTTCGGCACGTATGCGGTCGGCTTCTTCGCGCGTCCGGTCGGCGGCATCGTCATCGGCCACTACGGTGACCGCGTCGGCCGCAAGTCGATGCTGGTGCTGACGCTACTCATCATGGGCGTCGCGACCGCGCTGATCGGCCTGCTGCCGACGTATGAGCAGATCGGGCCGTGGGCCGCGGTGCTGCTCGTGATCCTCCGTCTGGCGCAGGGATTTGGCGTCGGCGGCGAATGGGGCGGCGCAGTGTTGATGGCCGTCGAGCATGCCCCGCCAGGGCGCCGTGGATTCTACGGCAGCTGGCCGCAGATCGGGGTACCGGCCGGTCTCGTCCTCTCGACGTTCGTGTTCGCGCTCTTCAGAGCCCTCCCCGAGGAGCAGTTCTTCGCATGGGGATGGCGAGTGCCGTTCCTGCTGAGCGCACTGCTCGTCGTCGTCGGCCTGATCATCCGCGTGCGGATTCTTGAAACGCCATCGTTCGCCAAGGTGAAGGACGCGTCTGCGGAAGCCCGCCAGCCGATCCTCGAAGTGCTGTCGACGTATCCGAAGCAGGTGCTGCTCGCGATGGGTGCGCGCTTCGCGGAAAACGGCGCGTTCTACATCTACAGCGTGTTCGTCCTCGTCTACGCGACGCAGCAGGTGAAGATGAACCAGCAGACGGTGCTCTACGCGATGCTGTTCGGGGCCGCCTGCGAGCTCGTCGCGATTCCAGTCTATGGCGCGCTGTCCGATCGCATCGGACGACGTCCGGTGTATCTGTTCGGCGCGATCGCCACCGCCGTCCTCGCCTATCCGCTGTTCATGCTGCTCGACACGGGAGCACCGGCCTACGTCGCCCTGGCGATGTTCCTCGTGTTCATCTTCTCGCACGCGCCGATGTACGGTCCGCAGGGCGCGTTCCTGTCGGAGCTGTTCGGCACGCGCGTCCGCTACAGCGGCGCGTCGCTCGGCGCGCAGCTCTCATCGGTGCTGGCCGGTGGCTTGTCGCCGTTCATCGCCACGTACCTGCTGCGCTCCTACGGCCGCAACTCGCTCGCGCTGTATCTGATCTTCATGGCGGCGGTCACGATCGTGGCGGTGCTGATCGCGTCCGAAACACACCAGGACGAAATAGACTAGCGAGATGCAAACCATGCGAGTGGCGATACTCGAGCGTGCGCCCGGTGGGCTGCACGTCGAAGAGATTCCCATTCCGGAGCCGCGCGCCGGCGAAGTGCTGGTGCGTGTGAGCGCCTGCGGCGTGTGCCATACCGACCTGCACGTGATGAAAGCCGAAGTGGCGTTCCCGGTGCCGGCCGTGATGGGTCACGAGATCTCGGGAACGGTCGCGGCGCTCGGCCCCGGCGTGACCGGGCCGGCCGTGGGGACGAAAGTCGTTTCGGCGTTCATCATGCCGTGCGGCTTCTGTCCAGCGTGCGGGATGGGGCGCGACGACCTGTGCGACAGCTTCTTTGCGATGAACCGTCTCAAGGGCACGCTGTATGACGGCACATCGCGGTTGCGCCGCAAGGACGGCTCGCCGATCGCGATGTATTCGATGGCCGGCCTTGCCGAATATGCCGTCGTTCCTGCCACCGACGTCTTTCCGCTGGCCGACGGCTTGCCGCTCGAAGAATCGTCGGTGCTCGGCTGTGCGATCTTCACCGCCTACGGCGCCGTGCGCCATGGCGGCGATCTGCGCGGCGGCGAACGCATCGCGGTCGTCGCCGCCGGCGGCGTCGGTATGAACATCATCCAGATCGCGCGTGCGTTCGGAGCGTCGCAGATCATCGCGGTCGATGTTCGCGACGACAAGCTCGAGGCGGCCCGGCGGCTTGGCGCGACCGATGTCGTCGATGCGACCAAGACCGACGCGACCGCGCGCGTACGCGAGCTGACCGGCGGCAAAGGCGTCGACATCGCCTTCGAGGTGCTCGGGCTGCCGCAGACCTTCACGCAGGCCTTCGAGATGATTCGCGACGGCGGGCGCATGGTCGCGGTCGGCATCGCCCCCGGCAAGACGACCGCGCCGGTCGAGATCACTCGCCTCGTCCGACGCGAGCTGCGCATCGTCGGCTCCTACGGCGCCCGCACCCGCAGCGATATGCCTGAGATCATCCGCCTCGCCGCACAAGGGATCTTTCGGCCGGAGACCATGGTGACGCAGCGCTTTTCGCTCGAGGAGGCGGATGCCGGGTATCAGGCGCTGGCGAGAGGCGAGATCGTCGGGCGAGCGATTGTCGTACCCTAGAGCCACGGAGAACACGGAGTTTGGGCCACGGAGAACACCGAGGTCACTAAGCCTTAGGCCACGGAGAACACCGAGGTCACGAAGCCTTAGGCCACGGAGAACACCAAGCACACTAAGGTCTTTCGGCCAGACTTGGTGTTCTCAGTGTTCTTAGTGGCCAAAGCCTTGGTGATCTTGGTGTTCTCCGTGGCCTAAACCTTCGTGTTCTTCGTGGCATAAGGAGTGGAAATGATCGGCCAAGAAACCTTGTTGAACTACGTCGGCGGTCAATGGGAAGCCGCCTCGGGCGCGCAGACGATCCCGGTCAGTAATCCGGCGACCGGCGAGGTGATCGCGTCGGTGCCGTTATCCACGGCGGCCAATGTCGACAAGGCGGTGCAGGCTGCGCTGAAGGCGTGGACCGACTGGCGGCGAACACCGGCAGGCGACCGCATTCAGCCGCTGTTCCGGCTCAAGGCGCTGCTCGACGCCAACTTCACCGAGATCGCCAGGCTGGTGACGACCGAATGCGGCAAGACGCTCGCCGAATCGGAAGGTGAGCTGAAACGCGGTATCGAGAACGTCGAAGTGGCGACGGGCATCCCCTCGCTCATGATGGGCAGCCATCTCGAAGACATCGCGCCCGGGATCGACGAGCTGATGATTCGTCAGCCCGTCGGCGTCGTCGGCGTCATCACGCCGTTCAACTTCCCCGGCATGATCCCGCTCTGGTTCCTGCCGTATGCCGTCGCGTGCGGCAACACCGTCGTGCTGAAGCCGTCCGAGAAGACGCCGATGACGATGGCGCGCGTGCTGCAGTTGTTCGAGCAGGCCGGCTTCCCGAAGGGTGTCGTGAATCTCGTCCACGGCGGCAAAGAAGCGGTCGATGCGATGCTCGATCATCCGCACGTGCGCGCGATTTCGTTCGTCGGATCGACGCCGGTGGCGCGCTACATCTACAGCCGCGCCGCCGCCAACGGCAAGCGCGTGCAGTGTCAGGGCGGCGCGAAGAATCCCGTGGTCATTCTCCCGGACGCCGACATGGAGATGACGACGAAGATCGTCGCCGACTCGGCGTTCGGCTGCGCGGGACAGCGGTGCCTCGCCTCGTCGGTCGTCATCACCGTGGCCGATGCCGCCGCCCCGTTCACGAAACAGATCAGCGACGCCGCCGCGGCGAGAAAAGTGGGCTACGGCCTCGAGAAGGGCACCGAGATGGGGCCGGTGATCTCGTCTGAGAGCCGCACGCGCATCGAGGGGCTGATCGCGCAGGGCGTCGCGGCGGGCGCGAAGCCGATCGTCGACGGGCGCCATCCAAAGGTCGCTGGCTACGAAGGCGGCAACTTCATCAAACCAACCGTGCTCGCCGATGTCGATCCCGCGAGCGAGTTGGCGCGCACCGAAGTGTTCGGGCCGGTGCTGAGCGTGATGCGCGCCGACACGGTCGAAGCGGCGATCGACATCGTGAACGGGTCCGCGTATGGAAACATGGCGTGTCTGTTCACCACGAGTGGCGCCGCGGCCCGCCAGTTCCGCTACGAGACCCGCGTCGGCAACGTCGGCATCAACGTTGGCGTCGCCGCGCCGATGGCGTACTTCCCGTTCTCCGGGTGGAAGGACAGCTTCTTCGGCGACTTGCACGCGCAGGGCCGCGATGCGATCGACTTCTACACGGAGAAGAAGATCGTCGTCGAGCGGTGGCCGTCGACGTGGTCGAGGAAGTTTTGAAGCGCGTGTAATTCAGAATTCTGAATGCAGGATTCAGACACGGCATGGTTGAGCCGACGGGGCGACAGCCGTAACGCCATCACGTCGTCACGACTGGCCAGACTGTGTCTGCATTCTGCATTTTGAATTCTGCATTACATTTCGTGCGATGACTGTGCGCATCATCGCGGCGTCGCTACTTGTCATCGCACTCCTCCTAGCGTGGCCGGCGCTGCGGCATCTGCGCGAGCAGCCGGCGCCACCGCCGCCGCTCGTGCGGCTCGCGCTTGCCGCGCCGCCTGACGCCGAGCTCGGCTCCGGCGACGATCCGCTGGATGCGGCGATCTCACCCGATGGCCGATCGATCATTTTCGTTGCGACGACCGGCGGCACGGCGCGTCTGTGGCGGCGCACGCTCGACGGTGACCGTGCCGAGCCCCTTCCGGGGACCGAGGGCGCCCAGCTGCCGTCGTGGAAGCCGACCAGTCGGGTGATCGCGTTCTTCAGCGGACAACGTCTCAAGCAGCTGTCAGTCGACGACGGCATGGTGCGGGATCTCGCCGAGGCCTCCGCTCCTGCGGGTGTTTCATGGCTGGCAGACGGATCGCTCCTGTTCGCACCAGAGGCGAGAGGTCCCATCCGTCGACTTCGCGCGGGCACCACCACCGACGCCACGATGCTGCGCCCGGGCGACCGCGCGCACACCTATCCGCTCGCAACCGACCGACCAGGCACGTTCGTCTACACCGCGGTCCGGGACGACGGCACGCGCGTGGCGCGTCTCGTCGCCGATTCAGGTGATCGCGAGCTCGTCACGACGAACGGACACGCGCAGCTCGTGGCCGGCGCCTTGCTCTACATTCGCGACGGAGTGCTGCTCGCGCAGCGGTACGATGAGGCGCTGGGCACGCTGACAGGCCGTCCGGCGACGCTCGGATCGGGCGTCGGCGTCACCCTGAGCGGCCGCGGCCTGTTCGCGGCGTCCGACCGGCTCCTGCTCTCCGCGCCATCGCTGCCGCGCGCGCGTTCGATCGTGTGGCTCTCGCTCGACGGCAAGCTGCCGGCGACCGCGGGCGAACCGGGCGATTACTGGCAGCTGCGGCTGTCGCCCGACGATGCCTGGATCGCGTTGACGATGACGGCGCCGCTGTTACGAACACTCGATGTGATCGTCATCCCGGGCGAAGGCAACGTCAGCGTGCGACCGATCTCGCGTGCACTCGCCGCCGACAGCGATCCGGTGTGGTCGCCCGATGGCAGCGCCGTGCTGTTTCGCTCGATGCAGAATGGGACCGCGAACCTGTTCTCGCATGCCCTTCACGGCGCCGACGCATCCGATCAACCGATGCTGCAGTCGCCGCTCGACGAGACGCCGACCGATTGGCAAAAGGGACGCGTGCTCTTCCATGCGCCGGATCCGCGGAATGGCTTCGATCTGTGGACGTTCACACCCCCGGCCGGCGCCCATCAACCGATCGTGAAGAGCGCCTTCAACGAAACCGACGGGCGCTGGTCGCCGGATGGACAATGGCTCGCGTACGTGTCCGATGAATCCGGCCGGCGCGATATCTATGTGATGCCGTCGGCCGGAGGCGGCCGCATTCGCGTGTCGTTTGCCGGCGGGTCACACCCGCGCTGGAACCGCGACGGCCGATCGCTGTTCTTCCTGCGCGGCAGCGAGATCATGCGCGCCGACTCGAGCCCGTCCGCGCCGGTCGCGCAACCGTTCAGCACGCCGCGTCCCGTGCTGGACGTCCCAGGCATTCGCGACTTCGACGTCGCCCATCGTCGCGACGCCATCGTTGCGCTGCTGCCGTCGAGGCCCACAGCGACGGCGCCGGTCACGGCGCTCGTCGATTGGCAATCGGCGATCAGCGTGGCGCCGTAAATAGGAATCAGGATTCAGGAATCAGGATTCAGTCGTGGGCAAGGTCGCAGGAACCAGGCCATCAGCTTGGCAGCCCACCTGATTCCTGAAGGCTAGACCACGACTGATTCCTGATTCCCGATTCCTGATTCCTTCTAAAATGCGTCCCGTGGGCCGCCTCGAACGCATCTGGATCAAGCGGGCGCATCGCGGACCGATGGACGACGTCCGGCACGCGCACTGCGCCGCCGGGCAGGGGCTCGTCGGCAATGCCGATCGCAGCCGGCGACGCCAGATCACGATCCTCGAGCACGAATCGTGGGAGCGGTTGATGACCGCGTACACGACGTCGCGCGATCCGTCGATGCGGCGTGCCAACCTGCTGATCAGCGGCATCTCGCTCGCGCAGACACAGGGGCGCACGCTGCGCATCGGCGACGTTCGGCTGCTGATCGGCGGCGAGGTTACGCCGTGTGAGCGGATGGACGAGGTGCTGCCCGGGCTGCAGGAAGCGATGCGGAGCGACTGGGCGGGCGGGGTATTCGCGCAGGTGCTGACGAGCGGAACGATACGGGTCGGTGACGTCGTGACGTGGGAATCCGTGCAGGAATCAGGAGTCGGGAATCAGGAATCAGCTCAAGGCTAGGCAGCAGGAGTCAGGTGTCAGGAATCAGCGAGGAGAACTCATGTCACGAACGACCTCAACGCTCGCTACGACATTCCTGACTCTGGCGTTCTCCACGATGGCGCACGCAGCGACAGTGGCTACGCCGACCGTCACGGGGCCGATCAGCGGCCCAGGCACGATGTATCCGGACCCGCCGGTAAGCATCGTGCCTGGCGCGGTCACGGTCGAGAGCTTTCCGTACGTCACCGAGGAGTACTTCGTCTCTGGGACGGTCAACGACGCGCCGTACACGACACGCATCATCGTGAGGCGGCCGAAGGATGTGGCCAGCTTCAGCGGCACGGCGGTGTCCGAAGCACTTCACGCCGGCGGCCGATCGCTCATCTTCGAGTGGTCGCGCGTCTCCATCCTCACGCGGCGGCATCTGTTCGTCGAGATCGTCCACAGCCCGGCGAACGTCACGCTCCTCAAGAACTTCAACGCCGAGCGGTACGCGGGTTTGTCGATCGCGCAGGGACAGACCAACGGCGTGCTCGCGCAGATCGGAGTGCTGATCAAGAGCGGTACTGGACCGTTTGCACAATACAAGGTTCAGCAGACGACGCTGATGGGCACGTCGGCGTCGAGCGGCACGGTCCGTGGGTATCTCGCCGACCACGCGACGCTTCGTCTGTCGAATGGCAAGCCGGTCTTCGACGGCTTCCTGCTGACGAGCACCAACGGCAACACGCCTCTGCCGATCGTCGACGTGCCGATGATTCAGATGCCGACGCAGACTGAAGTCGTGACGTGGGCGGCCAAGGGCATCGAATACCGCCGGCCCGACAGCGATGAGCCTTCCAACCGCTTCCGGCTCTATGAAGTCGCCGGCATGCCGCACAACAACTCGCGCGATAGTCCGGCATTCGCGAGCGACCCCTGTACGCTGGCGGTGACCGACTTCCCCGCCGGCGCTTTCACAGCCTTGGGACTGAACTATCTGATCGACTGGATCGCCAAAGGCAAGACGCCGCCGCACGCGCCGCCGATCGCCGTCGATCAGGATATGACGGGAGATGGATCGCCGCTCGCGCTCGACGAGTACGGCAACGCCAAAGGCGGCATTCGCAACGTCTGGGTGGACGTGCCGATCGCGACCTACGGCGTGTTCGGCAAGGGCAAGACGCCGGCGCAGGATCGCTTGTGTCAGCTCGCCGGAACGGAAGTGCCGCTGCCAGCCGCCACGCTGCAGAAGCTATACTCGAGCAAGACGCAGTACACGGACCGAGTGGAACAGCGGTTGAAGCAGCTCATTGCCGACGGCTGGTTCCTCCCCGAGTACGCCGAGATGGTTCGGGCCGACGTCAAAGCCACATCTCTGACCAAGTAGGTTCGTGACAGGCCGCTACGAGCGTCGGCACCATCCGCTGCTGCCTCGACGGAAGTTCCTGAGGCGGGCGGCGAAGCACGTCCTGCTCGCCGGGATCATCGTCGCGATCGCCGTCGGCATCGGCATGGTCGGCTACGCCACGCTTGGCGGTCTCCCGTGGCTCGACGCGTTCCTCAATGCGGCGATGATCCTCAGCGGCATGGGTCCCGTTGATCACATGCAGAGCGCGCCGGCCAAGCTGTTTGCCGGGCTCTACGCGCTCTTCAGCGGTCTCGTCTTCGTGGGGCTCGTCGGGCTCGTCCTCGCGCCATGGGTGCATCGGCTGATGCACTGGACGCACCTCGAGGACGAGACATCGCGTCGATAGCACCAGTTGACGATCGTCGCGTCGACAGCGCCGGTCGATTACTTCTTGAACTTGAAATTCGCTGCCGGTGACAATTCGCCGCTGTTGAACTCGACGATCATCGCGCGGCACGTGTCGGCGTAGGTCTTGGGCGTTTTCCAGTTGAACTGCCAATACCCGTCGCCGAGGTACTGCAATTCGCTCGATCCGGGTGCGACTTCTTCCACGGCATCCACCGGATCGCCCTGAAAATCAGTGCAGGAAATCGTATAGGAACTCAGGTCGACGAAACTCGCTGGATCGCTGACCGGCACGCCACTCGCGTCCGTCAGACGCCATTTCGCGGGAACCGCCTGCCCGGCCTTGGCCGCATTCACAATGTCGTTCTCTATCGGACTGAAGAATCCTGAGAACTGATAGGTCACCAGGAACGTCTGACACGATTCGGCGCCGGTGTTGCCAACCGAATCGGTGCCTCGCACACACACCTCGTTGAGTCCAAGCTGCGTGGCCGTGAACGATGCCTCGACGTCCTCTTCGACGCCGTCGAACGTTCCATCCTGCGCGGCCATCGCGGTCCAGGTGCCATCGTTCACACGATACTCGGCGCTGCCAACGTGATTGCCGCCCGTGGTCAGGTCGCTGACGTGCGCGGTGACGGTCGCCTGGCCGTTCAGCAGGACCGGTTCGGGCTGAACGACAACGCTCGTGACGACTGGACCTTCCGTATCAGGTGGAGGAACGAATCCGAACTCCACCTGGACGAAGTTGCTGTCTCCCCCACCTGACAAGAAACTGATCGCCAGCGTGCCCGTCAATGTGAAGCCACTCGTGAGATCCACGCCAGTGATGTTCCAGACCTTTGTGTTCGGCGCGCTATTGACCACGACGGCCCCGATCGACGCACCGCCATTCAACGCCAGCGAGTTGAGGGCCACGCTCGTGCTCGAACTGTTCTTCGTGATCTGAATCTGCACGTAGTTCAGATCCCCGAGATTGCCCACGGGTCGAGTGGTCGTCGAACCAGCAATTGTCGTCGACAGGTCCTGTCCGTTGTACTCGACCGAAAACGCGTTGACATCCGCCCACGTTCGCTGTCCCGTTGTTTGGGACGGACACGAAGCGCTGGTGCAAGGCGATTCGAACACCCACACTTCCTGAGAGCCGCCGGGGCCACTTGCCGATAGGGTGCGATACCGCACACCGGCTTCCAGCGTCGCGGATGGGTCGAAGCCTGTGTTCAGAGTCTGCCCCGCGGCGCTTGTTGACGACAGAACGACGCCGGCTAGCAAGGCACCGAACGCCAGCACTCGACTCCCCGGAAACCGACGATCACCCATTCGAAGCTCCTCAGTGATGGACCCACTGAGCTTTTCGGCACGAGTCAACCGTGCCTCAGCCGTTCGAAGGGTTCTCGGTGTGAAGTGAGTGTGAGAACGTGAAGATCTAGGAGATTTGGCCGCAGTCTTCGCGTCAATAGCACCAGTCGATGATGGTGTCGCGCCGTCCGCGCGTCACCGGCGTGACTTCGTGCGGAATCGAGGCGAGGAACGCGACGAGCGTCCCGCGGCGGGCGCTCACGTCAATGCTCTTCGCATCGAGTCCATGAGGAAACAGCCGCAGGCACCCGCCGGCGAACTCCCCGTCTACGTCGGCGTCGCTCGAGCTGTTGAGAAACACCACCATCGTGATCGCACGACGTGCGGCATCGGGCCACGACGGCACATCCGCGCGATCGATGTGAGGACCGTAGAAGCCACCCGCGTCATAGCGGAGGAAGCCACAGCCTTCGCGACCGTCCAGCCGCACACCGAAGAACGCGGCGATCGCCTCGCGATGGGCATCGAGGCGCGACTCCACCATCGCGATCACGTCGTCGCCCACCTCGATGTCTGTGGCACGTCTCGTCGCGACCTCGACATCGATGGCGTCGTGCAACACCTCCGCCGGCGCGTGGGCGCCCGCGTCCATCGCTCGCTGAATCCACTTGCAGGTGGCCTCGTCGAGCACGCCGTCAGCGGTGAAGAGATCCATCCCTACATCGTGGCATGCCCCGATCGCGATCGTGGCGTAGGAAACGGTATCCTTTCGGCGAGGAGCATCGATCGACCCGAGCGATGGCAACCCCGCCCGACGACAACACCTTCGACCCGTACACCAGCGCGCCGACGCTCGGCGTGGCAACGCCGACCCCGACGCCGCTCACCGCGCGCTTCGCACCCGGGGCGATCATCGCGGGACGGTATCGATTGGTGTCGCTGCTCGGCCGCGGCGGCATGGGCGAGGTCTATCGCGCCGACGATCTGACGCTCGACCAACCCGTGGCGCTGAAGTTCCTCCCCGAAGGCGTGGCGGCGAGCGACACCCGGCTGGCGCAGTTTCACAACGAACTGCGCGTGGCACGCCAGGTCTCACACAAGAACGTGTGCCGGCTGTACGACCTCGGCGACGCCGACGGCCGCCGGTTCCTCACGATGGAGTACGTCGACGGCGAGGATTTGGGATCCTCGCTGCGGCGATTCGGACGGATGCCGCCGGACAAAGCGATTCAGATCGCCAGGCAGCTGTGCGCCG
>DASRJR010000143.1:0-16848 GCA_035649395.1 Vicinamibacterales bacterium | reverse complement strand
CGCCTGCTCCGGCGCCATGTAGGCCGCCGTGCCGAGGATGACGCCGATCTGCGTCATCGCCGGCGTCGTGATCGTCGGCGACATCGATGCCGTGGGCCGGCTGAAGCCGGCCCCCACATCGGGTACGTAGGGGCCGCCTTCAGGCGGCCCATACACTTTCGCGAGCCCAAAATCCAGCACCTTCACCGTGCCGTCGTCGCGCACCTTGACGTTGGCCGGCTTCAGGTCGCGGTGCACGATCCCCTGCTCGTGCGCCGCCTCGAGCGCTTCGGCGATCTGCCGCGCAATCGGCAGCGCCTCGTCAATCGGTATCGCCCCCTGCGCGATCCGATCGGCTAGGGTTGGCCCCTCGACCAACTCCATGACGAGCGCGCGGACATCGCCTGTCTTCTCGAACCCGTGAACGATCGCGATGTTCGGGTGACTCAGTGACGCGAGCGTCTTCGCCTCGCGCTCGAACCGCGCGAGCCGATCCGCGTCCTGCGCGAATGCCTCCGGCAGGACCTTGATGGCGACGTCGCGCCCGAGATTCACATCCCTTGCGCGATACACCTCTCCCATGCCACCGACGCCGATCTGCTCGGTGATCTCATACGGACCGAGGCGACTGCCTGGGGTCAACGTCACTGCGCGCCTTGCTGCCGCACTACTGCTTCTTTCCGCCCATCTGCACTTCGAAGCCGTCCGGATCCTGGACGTGGAAGCTGCCTTCGGTCACTCGAATAGTCAGGCCGCGACGTTTCAGCTCCGCTTCGACTGCCGGCTTGACCGACTTGTTCGTGTCCCAGTTGGCCAACGTGTACGCGATGTGATCGACACCAATCTTGCCACCGGGCCGGCTGGTGGCGTTGCGCGGAATGAGGATGTTGTCGCCAAACGTCAAACGGCACTGCGTCTTGCCGTCATCGTCGGACACTTTCATCCCGAACAGACCCGCATAGAAATCGCGCGTCTTCGTGTAATCGGCGACTTGCATGGACACGTGGTTAATCGACACCGCATTTGCCGGTGCCGCTTCCGCGGTTCCGACTGTTGATGCGGCCGTTGCGGTGAGCGCCAGCGTCCGTATCAGCTGACGCCGGGTCACTTTTCCGTGTTCGTACTCGTGAAGCAGCTGGCTGATGATGTGCTCCATGGCTGATCCTCCTATGCATCGCGGGACGACCGACCGAGGACGGATTGCGAGTTGACACCATGTGTTCGGCGATTCTGTACGAACCAAGGCGAGTACCGGGAGCGAGTCCATCTTCTAGCTCATTTCACAGGCACCAGGCGCTTGACCTCTTCAAACCAATTGAGCACCACGTCGATCTCGGGCGCCCCCAGCGCTCCCGGCTCAACGGGGCTGACCACGCCGAGTAATTTGCCATCTGGTGTGATGTCGAAGTTTCTCCAGAACGTCTGTGCACCGACATATGGCAGCGCCACCGGTTCGCCGGTCGCAAACGACGGACGCGTTGTGACGCGGGTCACCCAGAGCGTGGCAGCCCTCTGATAGAACAGCTCGGTGCCGTCAGACGCCCACGTCGGGTGAGTACCGGATGCAATGGGATAGACGGTTGCGTCCGTGACGGGATACGGTCGCACGAAAATCGACGGACCTCTCCCATTCGCAAACCCGCCAACGGCTTGATACGCCACCCATCGTCCATCAGGTGAGAACTGCGCACCAAGGTTCTGCGTCGATGTGACGCCCGCGAACGGTCGTGCTTTCCTGTCGGACAAGGAATACGTCCAGAGCGACGCGCCGCTGGTGGCACCCGGCTTGCCCACGACGAATAGCAACGTCTGTTCGTGTGGATGCCACGATAGCGGTGCGTGAGATTCGCCCTTCTCGGGTTGCGTGATGCGCTCAGCGGCTCCGCTGCCGTCGGCACGCTGCTTCCAGATTCCGAGATCGCCGCCGCGATCGGATGTGAACACGACGTGCTGACCATCTGCGGACCAGGCGGGAAAGCGATTCTGCTGTCCCTCGAGCGTCAGCTGGCGTATCGAGGCTCGACCCGACACGTCATAGATCCAGATCTGAGCGGATTTGCCGTCATCGATCTCCACCGCGATTTGTTTCCCATCCGGAGATATGCGTGGCAGGCTGTAAGCCGCCGTTGACGCTTTCAGCAGCTCGGTATGTCCCCGGCGATCGATCAGTGCAAGGCTCTGACGCTGCGCCGTCGTGCCTGGTACATACACGAGAGTACCGGTATTGGAGACGCTGTACTGAGCAGTGGGCGTGGCGTTGCTGCGTCGAACACCCTGCACGATCGGAATGGATTCCCCGATCACTTGTTGCCGTTTTGGATCGAATGAAACCGCCAGTAACGCATCGCCCTCGGCGTAGACGATGTGGCCCGTTGCGAGGTAACGCGCCTCCTCCCCGTGTTCGATGATCGTCTTGTGCCCACCCGTTTTCAGCGACACGAGTACAACACGAGTGTTCGTGAGGGAATCGGGGTTCGGATCCTTGACCGCATCCGCGGCGCTGGGCGCGGCGCCGACCGTGACCAGCATGGCCTCACCGCCGGGGAGCACCTGCCCGCCGTAGGGCTGCTCCTGGCCTGCCGGTGAGAAGAGCACATCCGGTTTGCCGCCGTTCGGCGAGACGCGCATGATGCCGCGCCCCCGCTGACCGAAGATGATGCCGTCGTCGCTCCAGCTGACACCGAGAGAGGCGTTTTCCATCGGCGCTACCTTTACAGCGGCGCCCCCTTCCACCGAGATGCGCTTCAGCGCCCGATCTCGCACCGAGATGTAGGCGATTGACTCCCCGCCGGGCGAAAAGGCCGGCGTGGTGATCCCTTCGGGTTCGGCGCTCCCGGGAATCTCGCGAGGCGTACTCTCGGACATCGATCTCAGGAACAACCGCTGATTCGCGACGTAAACGATCCGCGTCCCATCCGGCGAGATCGTCAGCACGGGCCGACCGGCATTCGTGAACTGTTGGCCCTCCGGCAGCCTGACCGGAAATCTCGTCACACTTGGCGAAGAGAGTGAGGGCCTGAGCATCGACGTCGCAACCCCCACCACGATGGCAGTGGCGACGACTGCGATGAGCGGAATCGATCGCCGCCAGCGCGATGGCTCGGGCGGAGGGGACGCTCCGGGAGCAACATGGGCGGTCAATCCCGGTTCCGCAAGAACGAAGAGCGCACCAGCGATGTCGCCGATCCGTTTCTTGCGATCCTTCTCGAGGCAGCGCTGCAGCAGCAGCCGAAGGTGACTCGGCACGTCGGCAGGGAGCGCATCCCACTTCGGTTCCGCTCGCACGACTGCGGCGATCGTATCGGTCGCGTCCTCGCCGTCGAACGCGCGCATTCCGGACAGCATCTCGAACAGCACGCAGCCAAATGCCCAGATGTCACTCCGCTTGTCGACCGGCTTCCCGCGCGCCTGCTCCGGCGCCATGTAGGCCGCCGTGCCGAGGATGACGCCGATCTGCGTCATCGCCGGCGTCGTGATCGTCGGCGACATCGATGCCGTGGGCCGGCTGAAGCCGGCCCCTACATCGGGTACGTAGGGGCCGCCTTCAGGCGGCCCAAACACTTTCGCGAGCCCGAAATCCAAGACTTTCACCGTGCCGTCGTCGCGCACCTTGACGTTGGCTGGCTTCAGATCGCGGTGCACGATCCCCTGCTCGTGCGCCGCTTCAAGGGCCTCCGCGATTTGTCGTGCGATCGAAACAGCTTCGTCGGTCGGAATCGATCGTCGTGGGGGCGGGTCTTTAGACCCGCCCGCGACCGGCGAATCTAAAGACTCGCCTCTACGACGATCGCCTTCGATCAGATCGGCGAGTGTCGGGCCCTCGACGAGCTCCATCACCAACGCGCGGATCTCACCGGCCTTCTCGAATCCATGGACGATGGCGATGTTCGGGTGACTCAGCGAGGCCAGCGTCTTCGCTTCGCGCTCGAATCGCGCGAGCCGATCCGCGTCCTGCGCGAATGCCTCCGGCAGGACCTTGATCGCGACGTCGCGACCGAGGTTCGTATCGCGAGCGCGATACACCTCGCCCATGCCGCCCACACCAATCTGTTCGGTGATCTCGTAGGGACCGAGATGAGTGCCCGCGGCAAGCGGCATGCTGCCGGAATTCTACGTGAGGCTGGTCAATTCCGGGGCTGAGCCCGTATGCGGGACTCCTGCACCTTACGGGCCGAGGAGCTAATCGACATGTTCAGCAAATCGCTCGGTCTCGTCTGCGCCTTGGCGTTATTGCCCGCTGCGGCACTCGCTCAGACATCGAACGTGGCGGTGCAGCCGTACACCTTTATCGCTCCCGGCTCGGTCACAGGAGGCGGTTCGATTCTGCACACCGGCGGCGGCGTCGACGTCGTCCATCGCAGCGGCATCGGCGCCGGCGCGGAATTGGGCTACGTCGGTCTGTTTCCCGATGGCTTCGACTACGGGGTCGGCCTGCTGTCGTTCAGCGGGTCGTATCGATGGCTCGGCGATTCCGTGGTGCCCTTCGTCAATGCAGGGGTCACAACCATGGTGATTCGTGGCTCCGGCAGCGCGTGGCATGCCGGCGGCGGAGTCGACTACTGGCTCGGTGACGGCTTCGGCCTGCGACTCGAGCTGCGTGATCACATGCCGTTCGGCGACATGTCACATCTGTGGGGCGCACGCATCGGCGTGACCTGGGCGCCGGGTGGGCGGGTCGCCCGATGAAGGCCCCAGGGCCCAGGGCCCAGGCCCCAGTTGAGATCGCTGAGGCCTGAGGACTGGGGCCTGTTGAGTCAAGGTTCCGCGGTCGAGCGCCGAGAATAGAGATCGATGGCCTTCACACGACTCATCGGTTTCGTGCTCGTGATCGCGACGGCGGGGTGTGCGACGCTGGGCCCTCTTGCGCAGATCGTCCAGCCGCCGCGGTTTCGACAAGCTGACAACCAGCCCGCGCAGATTCGCCTGATCGCGCCGTCGCTGCGCAATCCGACCGGCGGCGCGGGCGTGCGCATCTGGCTCGAGGTGACCAACCCCAACTCGTTCGGCTTCACGCTGAGCACCGTGAATGCCACGCTGGCGCTGCAAGGCACACGCGCTGCGAACGGCGACTTCCCGCTCGGTTTGCCGCTGCGCGCCGGCGAGCAGTCGGTCGTGCCGTTGGACCTCACGGTCAACTTCGCCGACGTACCGGGCCTCGCGTCGGTGGCGCGTCAGGCCGCCACCGGTGGTCCGATCGACTACCAGCTCGATGGCACGGTGGGTGTCGAGGCGGGTCGCCTCGGCACGCCGACGTTTGGTCCGATGCCGCTGACGCGCGGAGAGCTCAGGGTACTTCGCTGATCGATTGGTGATTGGTGATCTTTGATTAATGAATCGTTGGTGATTGTTGATTATTGATTGTTGATTTATTGGCGATTGCAGGAGCGTGTCTCACCGCCGCTCGCCTTTCAATCAATAATCAAACAATCCTCAAATCAACAACGAATCACTAATCAAAGATCACTAATCACAAATCGATTGTTGACTCTCGACGATCTCCGACGCTTCGCGGTGACGCGAAGCCTGTTCCCACCGACGACGCTGCAACGCGCGTTGGACGCACTCGGCTTCGTGCAGGCCGATCCCATCCGCGCCCCCGCACGTGCTCAGGACCTCACGCTGCGCCACCGTGTCGTCGGCTATCGCGCCGGCGATCTCGAGCGCGACTACGAGCGGCTGCGCGTGCACGAAGACTTCTTCGTGAACTACGGCTTCGTCAGCGACGCGGTCTCGGCCCTGATGCACCCGCGTGGCGGTCCGGCGCCGTGGAGCGCGGCGCGCGGACGGCACGTGCGCGCGCTGCTGGCGTTCGTGCGCACCCACGGACCGGTGCATCCGCGAGACGTCGACGACCATTTCGCGCTCGGCACCGTGACGAACTACTGGGGCGGCTCGTCCAGCGCCACCACCCACCTGCTCGACCAGATGCACTACCGCGGGCTGTTGCGCGTCGTTCGGCGCGACGCCGGCATCCGCGTCTACGCAGTTCACGAGCACGAGGCCACGCCTCGAGATGCGGCGACGCGCCGCGCGCGCGTCGATGCCCTGGTGGACGTGGTCGTCGGCAAATACGCTCCGCTGCCGGCGTCGAGCCTGGCGACGGTCGTCAGGCGGCTGCGATATGCCGTGCCGCAGTGGTCGAACGAATTGGGACGCGCCCTGCAACGCGCGCGCGCACGGCTCGACCACGCACGCGTCGACGGGGTGGACTGGTACTGGCCGGCTGACGAGGACCCTGCAACCGCGGCGTCGCACGACAGCGTGCGCCTGCTCGCGCCATTCGATCCGGTGGTGTGGGACCGGCGCCGATTCGAGATGCTGTGGGGCTGGCCGTACCGTTTCGAGGCCTACACGCCGATTCCCAAGCGGCAGTTCGGCTACTACGCGCTTCCGTTGTTGTGGCGCGACCGCGTGATCGGGTGGGCAAACATCTCGACCGCCAACGGAACCGTGCGATCGGAGTTGGGCTACGTCGCTTCCCGCGCGCCCCGAGATCGCATGTTCCGAAACGCACTCGCGGAAGAGATAGAGCGGCTCCGCGTGTCGCTTGGCCTGCGTTAGTCCGGTATCTGGGTCCGAACGTCTAACCGGCGTATCCTCGGAGACGTCATGGACACATTCCTGCTCGACTTCAAGTACGCGATGCGCGGTCTGTGGCGCGGCCGCTTTTTCGCCTCGGCCACGACGCTGACGCTCGGGCTCGGGATCGGTGTCATCACCGCGTTGTTTGCCGTGATAGACGCCGTGCTGCTACAGCCGCTCGTGCCCGACCAGGATCGGGTCGTGCTCGTGATGAAGCGCGACGTGCAGCGCGGCAACTTCCCCGCCCCACTGTCGCTTCAGGAGTTCGAGCGGTGGCGCGGCCAGACGCGCAGCTTCGACGCGGTCGCCGCGGTCGATCACGCAGCCACGGGACCGGTTCCGCTCACGATTGATGGCCAGGCCACTGCCGTCCGGATGTCCCCTGTGTCCGCTGGTTTCTTTCAGGTGGTCAGTCGGGGCGCCCCGCTGTACGGGCGCTGGCTGCACGCCGATGATGAGCGCGTCGGCGCGGACGTCGTCGCCGTGGTCAGCGAACGGTTCTGGCGACGCGTGTCCGGTGGCGATCCGTCGTTCGTCGGACGTCGATTGACGTGGGCCGGCGATCGCACGCTGGTCGTGATCGGCGTCGCCCCCGCGTCGGTCGACTACCCATTGGGTACTGACATCTGGGCGCCTGGCGCAACCATCTTCGATGGGCGCGCAGGTCGATTCGATGGGAGAACGCTCTTCCAGTTCGAGCTACTCGGCCGGCTGAAGCGCGGTGTTACGGCCGATCAGGCGCGTGCGGAGCTGCAGCTCATACATCGGCGCCTTTCCGACGAGTTTCCCAAGGTATTCGGGCCGATGCAGGTTGCGGTCGAGCCGGTGCTCGATGGCGTCGTCGGCAACGGGCGCCGCGTGCTCATCGCGCTCTTTGCCGCGGGCGGGCTCGTCTTCGCGATCGCCGGCGTCAACGTCGCGGCGCTGCTGCTGATGCGAACGTCCGAACGGCGGATGGACGTGGCGATTCGCGTGGCGCTCGGCGCCGGGTATGGGAGGCTACTCCGCCAGACCGTGGCTGAAGGTCTCGTACTCGGCACGTTGGCGGCGATTTGCGGCCTCGCCATTGCGCGGTCACTGCTCCTCGGCCTGCAGTATTTCGCGCCTGGCGACATGCCTCGCGTCGAGCTCGCCGCACTCGACCTCAGGGTGCTGGCCTTCTGTGTGGGTGCCGCGTTGCTGTGGGTACTGACGCTCGGCACGGTTCCGATGTATCTGCAGCGTGGTGTGGCCCGCGCGCCTCGATCGGAACACGCGTTCCGAGGTGTGCGCGGCACGAGAGGCCTGCTCGCGTTCACGACCCTGGAAGTGGCCGCCGCGGTGATCGTCGCGATCGGCGCCGGGCTGCTGATCCGAACATTCGCCCAGCTTCAAGCGATCGACCGCGGGTTCAACTCGACAAACCTGCTGAACATCCGGCTGCTGCTCCCCGAGAGCCGCCGACGCGACCCGCGCGCGATGCTGGCGCTCTACCGCGATCTATTACCGCAGCTGGAAACGCTGCCAGGCGTGGAGTCTGCATCGCCAGTGCACGTAGGCCCCGGGTCGGGCACCCTTGGACTCAGCGCACCGATGATGTTCGAGGGACAATCAACGCGCGAAGCGGCCACCAACCCGTGGTCGACCTGGGAGCCGGTGTTGCCGTCGTATTTCGGCACCATGGGCATCCCGATCGCGGTCGGCCGCGCATTCGAGACCTCCGATCGCAGTGACGGTGTGCCTGTCGCGATCGTCAGCGAAGGAGTGGCACAGCGGTATTGGCCCGGCCAGAATCCGCTCGGCAAGCGCCTCAAATTCGTGGACGCCGCCGACTGGCCCTGGGTCACAGTCGTCGGGGTCGTCGCAGATAACCGCTATCGCGAGCTCACCAAACCGTGGATGACGGTGTACTTTCCTGCCGACCAGTTCTTCTTCTTCCAGGCCGCGTCGCTCGTCGTGCGCACCACCGCCGCTCCCGACGCGCTCGTGCCGGCGATCCTCGATCGGGTCCAGGCGATCGAGCCTTCCGCCGCGATCGAATCTGTGGCATCGATGAACGCGCTGTTGGCTCGAGAGCTGGCGCGTCCGCGCGCCGCCGTGACGGTCACCAGTCTGTTCGCGCTGATGGCGATGGCGCTCGCCGCGATCGGGATTTACGGCGTGCTGTCGTATGAAGTACGACAACGGCGGCAGGAGCTCGCCGTACGTGCGGCTGTGGGCGCCAGCCCAGCGGATATCGCTCGAGCGGTGTTGCAGCGCAGTCTGCTGGTCGGCGCGGTCGGTGCGACGATCGGCGTGATCGCGGCAACGGCAGCCACCCGCGCGCTGCGGTCGCTGCTCTTCGAAGTGCAGCCGCTCGATCCGCTCGTGTTCGCGACGGCGGCAGTTGGATTAGTCGCGCTCGTGCTGGTCGCCGCGTACTTTCCAGCCAGACGTGCCGCCGGCAGCAGCCCGCTGGCTGCGTTGCGCTCCGAGTAGCGCAGGCATCGTCAGGAGCCTTTCTCGAGCGCCATCTCGATATATCGCTGCCCCACTACGCTGAACGCGGCATCGTCCTTCGAATTGGCCAGGTAGGCGAGACCGAGCGTGAGCGCCCAACCTCGAGCGCGCATCCACGTGTGATCGTCGATCGGACTCGAGGCGTGGCGAGCCGCTCGTCGAAACGCGGCTCGAAGTGACACCGGGAAGAGTCCCCATCCCGCCGAAAGGTCGATCGCCGGATCGCCGCTGGTCATGTCGCCAAAATCGATGACTGCGGCGAGACCGCCCTCGTGAATCAACAGATTGCCCGGATGAAGATCACCGTGAAGCCACAGCGGAGGGCCTGCCCACGCAGGCGTCGACAGTGCGCGCTCCCAAATCTCGAGTACCGCGCCGCCATCGACCAGCGGCTCCACGCGCTCGAGGTACTGCAGGGTTATCGCCGCGCGCGCCGCCAGCGATGCTCGCCACGGATTCGATGGGGCGCCGCTCGGCGCCGGATGATGCAGCGCACGCAGGAAGTGCCCGAGTTCGAACGCCAGTCGTGCGAGGTCGAGTGTGTCGACGACTGCCGCGGTCTGGCCGGCGAACCAACGCACAACCGACCACGACCATGGGAATCCACAACCAGGTCGGCCAATGCGGACCGGAGCCGGAATCGGCACCGGGAGCTGCGACGACAAGTCCGGCAGCCAGCGCTGCTCCTGATCGATCAACGGCGCCGCTATCGCGCGACGCGGCAGGCGGACGGCGAGCTCGTCGCCCAGGCGAAACAGCTTGTTGTCCCACCCCTCGCCAACGTCGATCAACGCCAGGTCGGCGAGATCGGGGTGCTGTTCTCGGAGCAGAGCCCGCACCAGCGCCTGGTCGATGCCGATCTCCGCAGCCGGCTTTCGCCCTATGCCCATACGCACGAAGAAGGAATTTTCCTGATTCCTCGATCACTGGCCCACGACTGAATCCTGATTCCTGACTCCTGATTCCTGACTCCTGATTCCTGACTCCTGATTCCTGACTGATTCCTATCCCCCTTGATGCATCGCGACGACGGCGTTCCAGAGCGCCTCGCTGCAGAACCAGCACGCGGTCCCCACGAGTGCGACAACGACGAGCACCACGATCGTTCGATTACTCATAAGAAATAGCCTCGCGAATCGATCGGCGCGACGCGCTCCAGGCAGGGGCGAGGCTCGAGACGACCGCAAGAGCGACGGCGATGCCGAGCCAGCCCGCCACCGCAGCCGGCGCGAGTGAAACGAGAACCCCACTGCGGACTTTTATCAGCGTCAGCAGGCTGGACATCAGCGTTCCGAGCGCCGCCGTAATCGGCCACGCGAGCAGCACGCCAAGTCCCCAGGCGATCACCACGACGAACACGGCCTCGAGTACGACGATACCGCCAACCATCCTGGGAGTGGCGCCAATCGCTCGCAGCACGCCGAGCTCGCGACGGCGGTCGAGCACGTTGAGGCTGGTCGTCGTCATCAGTCCCAGCGCGCCGACCGCAGCGAGAACACCGCCGACCAGGATCAAGAAGATGTAAATCATCAGCATGTGCTGATCGAACGCGTATCGATCGTCGGCGCCGAACGTGCCCGCGCCAAACAACTGATCGAACGTCGCGATCATCGACGTGCGAAAACTGAGCGCCGAGATGAAGAACGCACCGGCGAGGGTGAGGGTGACCAGCGTCAGCGCCAGACGAACGCGCCGGCGCAGACTGTTGCGCACACCGAGGAGCAGCGGCCCCCGGGCAAGCGGGAGTGCGGCCAGTACGCGGTCGAGGCGCCGGCCGCCAAAGGTGGAGAGATCGACGCCGGCCGCAGCGATGGCCTCGCGCACGGTGATGCGTGTGCCGACGGCGACGGGATACGCGGCCGCGGCGATCGGGACGACGAGCCCGATGAACGCGACCAGCAGATACACCCAGCCCGGCACGGCGAGGGTGGCGAGATCGAAGTTGAGCAGGACTGCAAAATAGCGGCTCAGCACGCGGCCGCCCCAGATTCCCGCCGGGCTCGCCAGCGCAATCGCCGCCGCTCCGAAGAGCGCGGCTTCGGCGAGATAAATTGCAGCAATCTGGCCGCGCGTGCCGCCGATGGCCTTCATCACTCCAACCTGACGCCGCTCGTTCGCCATCGTCGCAAACAGCAGGTTGACGACGATGACGCCGCTCAGCACCAGCGCGAGAAAACCGAACGCGGCCATCACGAGCAGCAGGAAGCCCATGATCACGGTGTGTGGATGTTGGCCGGGCGTCGGGACGTCGATGCGACGCACCCGATGGCCGTCGCGTTCGAGCGAGGCTTTGACGTCCTCGGCGACCCGTCGGATGTGCGCTTCGTCGAGGCGGTTGCCGCTCACGAGTAGCTGAAGACGATCGAGCGTCGGCATCTCGCCGAGACGCACCAGCGTCTCCGGCGTGATGTAGGCATAGACCATGTTCTCCATGCGCGCCTGCGCTTGCCCCGGGTCGTGCACCCCACCGGCCACGCGCAGCCGATGCTCGCGTCCGTCCGACATCCGAATCGCGACGAGGTCGCCGATTCGTGCTTTGGCGACCTGGAAGGCATCGCGCTCGATCGACATGCCGCCAGGGGATGGTGGCCACTCGCCGCCTTCGGGTGTCACCGTGTTGATCCGGAGGCTCGTGAAGTCGCGCAGCACGAACAACATCACTCGGCGCCACGCGCCGTCTCCGGTTCGAAGGCTCGCCGTCACCACGCGTCTCGCGTCGGCATCGTCGACGTCGTCACGCGCGATCACCTTCGTGAGCAGCGCCTCGTCCACCGCCGTCGTGCGGAGGACCGCGGACGCCGGATTGGTGGCGAGATAACCGCGATCGAGCTCGCGTCGCAGGATGGTGTAGGTCGACAGCACCGCGAGAAACCCTGACAGTCCAATCGCGATGGCGATGACGACGAGGATGGTGCGGGAACGAGCGCGCCAGACGTCGGCGGCGGCTTTCGCCCAGAGCGTGGTCACGCGCGAACCGGTTCCGGGGTCTGACCTTGGGTCCGACCCCGGGCCTGCCCCGGTTCCGTGAGACGCCCGTCAGCAAGCGCGAATGTGCGCGTGGCGAGACGGGCGATTTCGCGCTCGTGGGTCGCGATCACGACCGTGGTTCCGCCGACGGCGAGCGCGCCAAACATGTCCAGCAAGGCCACCGCAGTTTCCGAGTCGAGATTGCCCGTGGGCTCATCGGCGGTCACGATCTTCGGATCGTTGGCCAGCGCGCGCGCGATCGCCACACGCTGCTGCTGCCCGCCGGAAAGTGCTGCCGGCAGCTTGTCCGCCTGGTCGGCGAGGCCGACACGCGCCAGCAGCTCGAGCGCGTGGCGCCGACGCGCGCTAGCTGGCCTGGCGCCCAGGAAGTCCATCGGCAGGATGACGTTTTCGGCGACGGTGAGCGTCGGCAACAGCTGGAAGAATTGAAACACGACGCCAACCGTCGCCCCGCGCCAGCGCGCGAGGGCGTGCTCCGTCGATCGATGAACCGGCGTGCCGGCGACGATCACCTCGCCGCTGGTTGGTCGATCGATGCCCGCGATCACGTTGAGCAGCGTCGATTTGCCGCTGCCTGACTTGCCCGTAATAGCGACCAGATCACCGGCGCCGACGTCGAGGTCGATGTCGTGTAGCGCCTCAAATGGGCCCGCTGGTGTCTCGTAGGATTTGAAGACGCGCCGCAGCTGAATCACGCTCTCGAGGCTATGCGAGGAGCCGTGAACCCAGCCTGAACGGGCCGTTCACGCGGCATTCATCTGAGCGAGTGCGCGTCGGTAGGGATAACGTGAGTAGGCGGCCGACTTAGTTCTCGGTGGGCCTCTCCACACTGTCGATGACGAGAACTTCCACTGGTCCCTTCGTGGACTCGAGCTTCAGTCCGAGTTGTTCCTGAATCGCCGTGAAGAGTGACGGCGCGTTCGGATCGGCCGGTGCTGCGTCGGCACCGCCCGGCGCCCCGCGTCCTTCAGCGGCGTAGTTCAACTCGAAATCCCAGGCACCGCTGAGACCAGTGCGCTCGACGACCATGCGCCCGGCGGGACCGGAGAACGCTTGCGCGAGCGCGGATGCGGGCAATCCTCCGAATCTGATCCGGCCTGGGCCGCCCTGAATGCCACAGAACGGTACGCCCGTCGCGGCGCTCGATGGCGGCGGCGCGCCGCGTTGCGCGGCCGCGGCCGCTGCCGCGCAGTCCTGCGTCGTCGGCTTGAGATTCGGACCAGGACCGCCGCCTGGCTTCGCCATGACGAGCGCGTAGATGTCCATCTCGCGCGTCTCGCGATGCACTTTCAGCTTGAAGCGATCCTCGAGCAGATTCCGCAGCGCGAGCTGCATCGGATTTGGCGCGGTTCCGCTGGGGGCGAACACCGGACCTGGATCCCCTTCCAACTTCGCGATGAGGTCGTATCGATCTGTCGTCAGCCAGCCTGGTCCGCCAACGAGCTGATACTGCGCGAGCTGGTAGGCGAAAGTGATGATCGGCCGGACCGGCATGTTCGAGGCACTGACACGACCTCCCGGTAGCATGCGCAGCATGCCGTTCGTGTCGCCCGACTTGTTCGGCTTGACGCTCGCGACCTCAAAGGTCGCGTCCTTTTCTTGCGCCGGCACGACGATCGCGACCGCTCCGGCAAAACACAACGTAAGCATCAGCTGCCGCATGTGTCGGTCCCTCGAGGAGCAACGAACCAAACTACGAAGGTACACGAAGCAGCCTCGACGCTCAATTCATCGTCCAGAGTGTCAACGACGATACATCCTTCACGAACAGGCGGTTGCCCGACAGGACTGGATCGGCCCATGTCGCAGCGTCGGCAACCGTATAGCGCTGCGCTGGTTCGAACCCGGCGCGGCTGCCGGCGGCAACGATCAACTGCGCGTCGTCCTTCAAGAAGAAGAGCAGCCGACCCGACTTCGCGACGGCGGTATTCGTGGCCTCACGCGCTGGACCAAGCCATAACGTCTTTCCACTCCGAATATCGATTGCGAAGAACTGGCCGCTGTTGCGCGTGGAAAAACCGAACAAGGCCTCGTCGATCACCACTGGCGTGCTGAGATACATCGAGACGTCCTTCGTCTCCCACACCGTCTGCGTTGTCCACGTGCCCCCGCGTTTCGTTGGTCTGAACGCGACCGTTCCCCGATCGGAGCCGCTGACGATGACGATGTCGCCTGCCATGACTGGGGTCGGGCCACCGTTGCCGCCACCCCAAGGCACCTCCCACAACACGGCGCCATCGGGCAGTGAGGCGCCGATGATGGCGCCCTGCGTGACGGCGATAACCTGTCGAACACCGTCCAGGGTCGTGACAATCGGCGAGGCGAAGAATCCACCTTTGCCGGCCGTCCATTTGACCGCACCGGTCGCCGTGTCGAATGCGGTCAGCGGCCCGTAGTCGCCGGGGTTCACCATGACGATATTGCCGTCGCCGACAGGTGAGGAGGCGGCCCCGTAATACGGGGGCTCCGCCGGCGGCGCGGTCTGCCACAGGCGTTTGCCTGTCGCCGCATCGAATGCCGTGACGATGCCGCTGATTCCGAGAGTGAACAGTCTGCCGTTGTGAAAAAGTGGGGTCGCCTTGGGGCCTGCGCCGTGTGCGGCAGCTGGTTTACCTGGCGTGTAGGGTGCGGGATGGCTGGAGCGCCAACGCTCGACACCGCTGTTCGCGTCGAGGGCGCTCAACACTTCGTTGTCGTCGCGTCTCGTGAAGACATAGATCGTCGTCCCGACAACAATCGGCGTCGAGTAACCTTCGCCCACCTCGACCTTCCAACGCCGTCGCAGTTGCGGCGGCCACACCCTCGGCGTGGAAAATGCACTCGCCGAGCCGTCCCGCTGCACGCCTCGCCATTGTGGGTAATCGAGCCGACCGTCTTGAGCGAGGAGAGCCGCCGCTGACGCGACAACGATCGCGCTCGCGACCACTTTGCGCATACGTGGGAAACACGGGTGGTTGCGTCATTATTCCCAGTTACCTCCGCGTCCTCTGTTGCCTCGGGATCAGGGCTCATCGCGCAGCGCGACCGCCGGATCGATTCGCGTGGCGCGATAGGCGGGCACGAGGCTCGCCGTGATGCCGACGACGGTGAGAATGACCGCTACGGCGGTCAGCGTCGCCGCGTCATGAGGAGACACGCCAAAAACCATCGCCGAGATCAGACGGCCCAGTGCCAGCGCACTGACGACACCGAAGACGACTCCCCAGATGGTGGGCTTGAGACCCTCACTGACGACCATGCGGATCACATCGGGAACGGTTGCTCCGAGTGCACGGCGAATGCCGATTTCTCGTACACGCTGGCGCACGGTCCACGACAACACACTATAGATGCCGATCGCGGCGAGCAGCAGCGCGAAACCGGCGAACGCGCCGAGCAACTCCATCGCGAATCGACGCTGGGCAAACGAGGCACTGACGAAGTCTTCCATCGTCAGCACGCGCAGCAGCGGCAGCTCCGCATCGATCTCGTGGACGGCGGACGTGAGGGCAGGCGCTACTGACATCGGCGGCACCGTCGTTCGGATGACCAGCGTGAAGAAGCCCCATTGACTCTGGGCAAATGGTGTGTAGAGCGTCGCGACAGGCTCGGCGACGTCGAGTCCCCTCATCTTCACGTCACCCACCACGCCGACGACCTCGCGCACAACGTTCGGACGGAACGTCAGCGTCAGCCGCTTGCCGACGGGATTGTCGTTGGGCCAGAACTGCTTCGCCATCGACTCGCTGACGAGCACGACGGCGGGACTGGTTGCCGTGTCGGCGTCGCTGAAGTCACGACCGGCGAGCAGCCTGATTCTTGTCGCCCGCAGGTAGCCGGGCATGATGCGGCGCACGGCGGCCGTGGGCTGCTCCGACATCTGACGTGCCGGCTGCCCTTCGATCGCGACCGGCTGCGTCGAGCCCCCGGTCATCGGTGGCGAGTCGATCGCCGACACCGTCTCGACACCGGGAATCGCACGAATGCGGGCCAGCACCTGATCGGCGAACCGCGTTCGATTGCCCTGCTCTGGATACTTGACCTGCGGCAACGCCAGTATCGCCGTCAGCACGTTGCGCTGATCGAAGCCGGGATCGACCCCTCGCAGCGTGCCGATCGTGCGAATCAACAGGCCCGCGCCCGCCAGCAGCACCAGCGCCAGCGCCACCTCGGAGACGACGAGCGCGCTGCGCAGCCGGCGATCGCGCGAACCGGTTGCCGTTCGCGTCAGGCCCTGGTTGAGCGTGCTCTGAATCGACGGACGCGTGAGCCGCCATGCCGGCGCGAGGCCGGCGATGATGCCGGACGCCAGCGATATGCCCAGCGTGAACAGCAGCACGCGGGCGTCGAGATCGATTTCCGACGCACGGGGCAACGTATCGCCGACGTAGGCGACAACGGCCGTGAGGCTGCCACGCGCCAGGAGGAACCCCGCCGCACCGCTGATGAGGCCGAGCAGGATTGTCTCGCACAGGATCTGCTGGACCACTCGACGTCGGCTCGCGCCAAGTGCGGTGCGCACCGCGATCTCCTTCGACCGGCCGAGCGTCTTGGCGAGCAGCAAATTGGCCAGGTTGGCCGAGGCGATGAGCATCACGAAGGCAACGGCCCCGAGCAGCACGAGCAGCGCGGTCCGCGCGTCGCCGACGATGTCGTCCTGAAGCGGCAGGACGAGCGCGCCCCAGCCGGTGTTGTCCACCGGGTACTCGCGCTCGAGGCGCTTCGAGATCGTGTTCATCTCCGCTTGCGCCTGCGTCACCTCGACGCCAGGCTTGAGACGCGCGATGACGAGGAAGTCGTGGATGCCGCGGGTGGCGCGCAGCTCGTTCGTCATTACAAGCG
>DASRJR010000142.1:0-23581 GCA_035649395.1 Vicinamibacterales bacterium | reverse complement strand
GCTGCAGTTGCGCGTTCAGCCGACCTCGCGCTGGACGCGAGCCAGGTGCTGAAGACGATGATGGCCAGCTACGGCGGGCGTGGGGGCGGCAAGCCCGATCTGGCGCAGGGCGCGGGACTGAGCGGCGAGCTGTCCGCCATCATCGATACCGCGCGAGCGGCGATCACCTCTGCGCTGGGAACGGAGGTGGCGGAGGAAACGGATTGACAGGAGGAACGGAGCAACGGAGAACGATCTTTTGAAAACTTGATCTCCGTTCCTCCGTTTTCTCCTGTTAATCCGTTTCCTCCCTCTCCTCAGTTACCGTGCTAAAGCGTCGCGCGAGAACGCGGCGACGCTGACCGCGATCCGATCGATCGCCGCGTTCGCCTGCGTGCCGATTCCTTCGAAGTTGTTGATCATGATCACGAGCGCGACGCGCTCGCCGTCTCGCGTCGTCACGTAGCCTGCCATCGTGCGGATGTTCGACATCGTGCCGGTCTTCGCGCGCAGATTGTTCTCGGCCGGCGTGCCCTTCATCCGCGACGCGAGCGATCCGTCGACCCCGGCAATCGGCAACCCGCTGACGAACGGCGACACACCTGACGGGTCGTGCATTCGTTGCAGCACCGCGAGCAGCGTGTCAGGCGTGACCGTGCTGCGCCGCGAGAGTCCCGAGCCGTCGACGAGCTGATAGCTGTCACGTGGGACGCCCCAGGCGTCGAGACGCATGCGCAGGCCCTCGAGCGCCGCGTCGTTGGTGGGAAACGCGCCGGGCGCGGCGTTCAACCGCAGCAGCGCTTCCGCATACAGATTGATGCTGTCCTTGAGGAGCGGCTTCGCGATCTCCGCGAGCGTGCGCGACTGGTGGGTGTAGACAACCGTGGCGTTGGCGCTGGCTGGGGGCGGGCTGATGTCGTCGATATCGGCCGCCTCGCCGGTCACCTCGATGCCATCGCGGATCAGACGATTGCGGAGCACGTTGGCAAACCACAAGGTCGGGTTGCCCACGGCGATGCCGATGGTCACCGGTGGGTTCCCAACCGGAATCGAACCGCCGATCGTCAGCGAGGTCTCGCCGGGCCGCTGCTCCGGCCAGAGCAGTTGAATCGAACCGGCCGGTCCGGTCACCGATCGATTCGTGAGCGTTCGATACGCCGCCCGGGGATCCACGCTGATGGTGGTCGGCGCTGTCTCGGTCTTGCCCGGTGAGATCGTGATGGTGGTGCGATTCTCCGCGACATTGAGCGCGCCGAACACCGCGCCGGTGACGTAGCCCAGATCGTCCCAGGCCCACGCCAACTGCGGCCGCGGCTCCTCGATGGCGTCATCGTCACCGACGATGCGTCCTTCGATACGTCGTATGCCGGCCGCTTTCAGCCGCGCGACCCACACCGACAGGTCGTCGCCCGCCGGCCCGCCAACCGACGGATCGCCCGAGCCGACGGCGACCAGGTCGCCGCGCAGGACACCGCCCGTCGTCTGGCCCGTTGCGCGGAGCGTCGTCCTGTAGCGGTAATTCCAGCCGACCGTGTCGGCCGCGGCGGCGACGGTCACGATCTTCGCCGTCGACGCCGGCACCAGCAGCAGCCGTGGGTTGAACTCGAACAGCCGCTCGTTCTTGTCGAGCGAGTGGACGATCACGCCCCACACGCCGCGTTGGACGCCGGGGCTGCTGGTGGCGGCCAGAATGTCGCGCCTGAGATCGGCGAGCGGATCGGGTTTCGGGGGAACCGGTTCACTCGGTGCAACAGGTGGAGCAGGGGCAGCGGGTGCCGGGGGTGCGGCTGTTGCGGAGGGGGCCGGTGCAGATGGTGTGGTCGCCGGAGGCTGCTTGGCGCAGCCGAGAAATGCAAAATGCAGAATGCAGAATGCAGACAAAACGATCCGGCCCGTCCGGCGGCGCCCGGCCGGGAGGTGCCAGGTCGTGTCTGAATTCTGCATTCTGAATTCTGAATTACGTCAAAACACTATTTCACCGCATCCAGCGCTTTCATCGCCTCATCCAGCCCTGATGCGTCCAGCTTCGCGGAGCCGGGTTCGCCGCTGCGACTGGCGTAGACGTCCTTGTCCGCGCGGGCGAACGTCACGGTCTCGGTCTTGTTGTCGCCGAACTTCAGTGTGACGACCAGCGCGGGCGTCTTCAACGACGGGTGCGCGGCCTCCTCGAACGACGTGGCTCGCAGCCCGGTCACCTTGTTGAGCACGTCCTCGGCCTTCATCACCTCGACGTCCTTTCCGGCGGCGTTCTTCCAGACGTCTTTCTCTTCCTTCGTCTTCTCGTCCTTCGTCTTCGTCTTGTCGAGCGCGATGGTCTCGGCCCCTCGTTTGAACTCCACATGCGTGACGGTGAACGATCGGCCGTCGAACAGATCTTTTCTCCTGAAGTCCGTCACCTTCTTGACGACGTCGTCCTTCAGCGTCGGCGCCACGGTGAACACCATCGGACGCGAGGAGTCCTTCGCGAAGACGACGGCATTCTCGGTCTTGCCGAGGGTCACGGTTGCGCGCGAACTGCCGGTCTTGACCGTGATCACGCTAGACGGCTTGTCGAAGCCGTAGAGCGCGTCGGGATAACCGTTTTTTGCGGGAACCATGCCGACCATCTGCGCCGATGTCAGTCGCTCCAGGGCGCCCTCGGCGGTCGAATAGTCGGCGCGCGCCGCGATCGGTTTCACGAGCGTCCATTCGGACCCGCTCTTGGCCAGCTCGATCGTCGTCGTTCCGCTGACCAGTTCGAGACCGTCCACCTTCTCTTTGTCCACTTTCAGAATCGCCTTGTCGCGCAGCGCGAACGGCGTCTTGTTGAACGTCGAGTCCAGAAACGACGAGACGAGAAACACGCGCTTCTGCCCTGGGACGTGCGCGTAGATATCGCCTCCGGTCGGCGTCTTCTCACCGAGCGCGAGCTTCTTCTCGTCTTTCTGTCCCTTGACGCGGAACGACAACTCGACCCGCGGTGGATCGAGCCCGTACTGCTTCAGATCCGCCGCGCTCGCTTCGACCTCGCGGTTCACCTCCAGTGACGCGAGGCTGCTCGTCATCGACGTCAGCTCGGTCTCGTCGGCGCCCGCTTGTTCGGGCTCGACGAGCTGCCACTTGCCGTCGCTCTTCTGCACGCGTGCAGTCTCATTCGCCGTCTTGAGACGGATCTCCTCGATATCGCTCGCGGTGACGGCGCCGAACGGCTTTTCCTTCGCTTCAGTGCTGCTGCTCGAGTCACGCTTGGGATCGAGGAAGAAGTAGAAGCTGACGAGACCGATCAGCAGGACGCCGAGGATGAGTGTCGACCACAGACTGCGCATGTCTACCGCCTCCGCCACCAGGTGAAGACGCCCGTGCCGAGGACGGCCGCGGGGATGATGAAGATGGAGAGGTAGAAGATCGCCGAACGGATGTTCTCCGTGAGCGTCAGCCGGCGGTCGGACGGCTCTCTCGGCCGAATCGAGATCAGGCTCTCCTGCTGCGCCAGCCAGTTCACCGTATTCATGAAGAGATCGCGGTTTCCTTCGATGCCCAGGTAGTTGTTTGCGGCAAAGTCGGAATCGCCGATGGCGGCGACGCGCGTCTCCGGCTTCGGCAGGCTCTCGTCAGGCTTGGCGCCGTCACTCGCCGGTTTCGGCGCCTCTGCCGTCGATGCGACTGCCGTCGCCACGCCGACCGAGACCGGACCGGTGAGGTCGCCCTTGTCGGTGTCGGGCTTGACCTGCGCGCCCTCGCCCTTGGCCAATTCGGCGAAGTCCGTTTCGGCCCAACTGCGGGCGGCGGTCTGCAGGAACGACTGTCCCGACCGCTTGTCTTGGCCGGCTGTTTCGGGAACCATCGCGCGCACCATCGGGAACATGGTGATCAGGCCGAAGTTGTTCGTGATGGCGTGTGTGGGGTACGGCGGCGCGGCGACAGGGACGGTCGGCACGGACGTGCGGCCGCTGATGTCGACGACGATCGATTGCGTCGCGTTGATGCCCCAGTCCTTCAACAGCCCGGTCACCCGCGGCATCTGGCCCGGCTGCTTGAAGTCCTCCGGTGGATCGAGCATCACGAACAGCTTCCCGGTGCGCTTCGTCAGGTACTCGGAGATGATCGGCACCTCCTGCTCGAGCAGATCGGTCCGCGGTCCCGCGATGACGAGGACCGTGGCGTCCATCGGGATCTCGTTCGTCTGCGCGAGCACGAGCTTGTCGAACTCGTAGTTGTCGCGCTTGAGCGACTCGGCGATCGTGCTGTACCCCCCGCGGTCGGAGTTGCCCGGATCCTTCTCGCCGTGGCCGCTGAGGAAGTAGACCTTCTTCTTCTGCGGCGTCAGCACTTTGATCAGCGCGTTCGTGAGGTCCTGCTCGCTGTTGTTGGTGATGCGCTCGGTGCGCCCCATGTACTCGACGACGACCGTGCCGTACTGCTCGACTTTGTATTCACGCGCCCTGACCGGCGTCTTGTCGGGGTCGACGTAGTCGATCTGCACCTGTCGCGAGTTGTAGGAGTACTCGGACAGCCGCGTGCGGAAGCGATCGAACTGATCTTCCTTGTCGAAGACGATGAACTTGGCCGGTGACTGCAGCCCCTTGAGGAGCTTCACCGTTTGATCCGAAAGGGTGTACTGCCTGTTCTCGGTCAGGTCCCATCGCTTGTTGTAGCGATTCGAGAGCAGGTTCGCGAACACCAGCAGCCCGAGCACGATGAGCACGCTGACGCTCGCGATCGTTCCGTAGCGCGTATTGCGTTTCTGAAACTGTACGGCGATCTCGCGCCACTGCGAGGCGACGTACAGCAGCACGAGTGCCAGGCCGCCCCAGGCGGCGTAGCGCGCGTACTGGTTGTAGTCGGGTAAACGGAACTGCACGGCCAGCGCCCCGGCGACCAGGGCGACGCCGACCCAGCTCAGGATGTTGAAGATGCGCTTCATGGCCTATCCCTTCCACCGTTCGGTGTCCACCGCGCGTGCGGTCAGGAACAGCCCGAAGCCAATGAAACTCAGGTAGTAGACGAGGTGCTTGGTATCGACCACGCCGCGCGTGAAATCGTCGAAGTGATCGGTGATCGACAAGTAGTTGAGCACCTGCTGCGACGTCGGGCCGACGAACGACGCGATCCAGTTGATGACCCACAGCATCAGGAACACCGTGAACGTGATCATCACGGCGACGATCTGATTCTTCGTCAGGCTCGAGATGAACAGGCCGACGGCAATGAAGCACCCTCCCATCAGCAGCAATCCGATGTAGGTCGTCACGATCGGGAGCCACTCGGGGCGGCCGGCCCAATAGAGCAGCGCGATGTGGACCAGCGTCACCGCGAGCATCGCGGCGTACAGCGACATCGCTCCCAGGAACTTGCCCATGATGATCTGGAAGTCGGTGAGCGGCGACGTCAGGAGCAGCTCGATCGTGCCGGAGCGCTTCTCCTCCGAGTAGGTGCGCATGGTGATCATCGGCAGCACGAACAGGAACACGACCATCGCGTTGAGAAACGACGGTCGAATCAGGTTCTCGTTGATGTTGACGGCCGGCGCGCCGCCGCCGAGGCCCATCATCTGCATGCTCTGCCGGTCGAAATAGAGCACCAGCGAGTAGAAGAAGAACCCGAAGATCAGGGCGTAGAACCCGATGACGATGTAAGCGATCGGCGATGCGAAGTACCCCTTCAACTCCTTCTGCATGATCGCGAGGATGTTGCTCATTGCACAGTCTCCGCCGCGGCCTCAGGCGCCGCTTCCTCAGTAATGACTTGCAGGAAGATCTCTTCGAGGCTCACGCGCGTGGGACGCAGCTCGAGCAGCCCCCATCCACGTCCGACCACGGCCGAGGCGAGCTCGCGCCGCACATCACGTCCCTGGCTTTCCACTTCGTAGCCGACGATGCCGTCGCGCGTGGTCGACACCTTGACGCCGACCACGCCAGGCACCGCGCCGAGCACGGACGCGGCATCACCGCCAGCCGCGTCGATTTCCACATACATCGTTCCCGCACCGCCGAGGCGACTCGTCAGATTGTCCGGCGTATCTACCGCGACGACGCGGCCGCGGTTGATGATGACAACTCGGCTGCACGTCTGGCTGACTTCCGGAAGAATGTGCGTGCTGAGGATAATCGTGTGTTCGCCGGCGAGCTCTTTGATCAGGTTGCGCGTCTCGATGATCTGCTTCGGATCGAGGCCGGCGGTCGGCTCGTCGAAGATCAGCACGTCCGGGTTGTGCAGCAGCGCCTGCGCCAGGCCGACTCGCTGGCGGTACCCCTTCGACAGCTTGGAGCAGTGCCGATTGGCGACATCGAGAACACGCGTGCGGTCCATGGTCGTGGCGACACGCGTGTTCCGCTCAGCCTTGGGGACACCTTTGATGCGCGCGCAGAACGTCAGGTAGTCGCGGACGGTCATGTCCGGGTAGAGCGGCGGCGTTTCCGGCAAATAGCCGGTGCGGCGTTTCGCTTCGAGCGGCTGCTCCATGACGTCGTACCCGGCGATGAGCGCCTTGCCGTCGGATGGCGGCATATATCCGGTCAGGATGCGCATCGTCGTCGTCTTGCCGGCGCCGTTCGGGCCGAGGAAGCCGAGCACCTCGCCCTTGTCGACTTTGAAGCTCACGTCACTGACGGCGGTGACGGGGCCGTACTGCTTCGTGAGATGTTGAACTTCGATCACCGTGATGCTCCTTGACCGACCGGCGCGAGGGGCGCTCCAGTCGGCGTGTAAGTTCTAGACGCGTCACACCTTACGTAGGCACAACCCGCGATACTAGCCGATGGCCACGGGCCCGGGCAAGGGCTCGTGCTAACATATGAACAGTTGTTCATATATGTCGCAGCTCGACGCCCAGACCGTGGACGGCCTTACCGAAATCTTCCGCATGCTCGGCGATCCGACGCGGGTCCGCATTCTCGACGCGCTCTCGCGATCCGAGCTGTGCGTCGGTGACCTCGCCGAGCAGCTTGGCGTCACCGAATCGGCTGTCTCGCATCAATTACGACTGCTCCGCAACGTCCGTATCGTCCGCGCCCGCCGCGAGGGCCGGATGATCTTCTATGCCCTCGACGACAAGCACGTGCTCGCCCTGTTCAAGCAGGGCCTTCGCCACGTCCAGGAGGGCGGCCGGTAGGCCGCGGCCCTTGGCTACACCCCGTCCGGTCGCCTGCCCCACCTGCGAGCTGCACGCCGAAGCGGTGTTCCGCGTCGAGGGGATGGACTGCCACGAAGAGGTGGTCATTCTCGAGCGCCGGTTGAAGCCGCTCGCGGGGATGGAAGCGATCTCGGCGGACGTGGTCGGACAGCGGCTACACGTCCAATATGACGCTGCAAAGCTGACGACGGCCGCGATGGTGGACGCCGTCGGGCAAACCGGGATGCGGATGTGGCTCGAGCACGAGGAGCCGCGCGCCTCGGCCCGTGACGTCCGGACCCGGTTCTGGCTGACCGCGGCGTCCGGCGTGGCCCTCCTGGCCGGCATGACCGCCGGCGCCCTCGCCCGGCCCGTCCCTGCCGCCGTGTTCTACCTGATCTCCGCGCTCGTCGGCGGGATCTTTCCGGCGCTGCGGGCGGTTTCCGCCCTGCGGACCCGAACGCTCGATATCAATGCGCTGATGGTCATCGCCGTGGCCGGCGCCGTCGCCCTGAATCAGTGGAATGAGGCGGCGAGCGTCGTCTTCTTGTTTGCCCTGGCGCAGTGGCTCGAGGCCCGAACGCTCGAACGCGCCCGCCAGGCGATTGGCGCGCTGGTCGATCTGTCGCCGCGCGAAGCGCTCGTGAAGGACGCCCGCGGCGAACGCTGGGTGCCGGTCGAAACGATTTCACCTGGCATGCAGATCGTCATCCGGCCGGGGGACAAGCTGCCGCTCGACGGTCGAGTCATCGTTGGTCATAGCGACGTCAACGAAGCACCGATCACCGGCGAATCGCTTCCGATGGACAAGAAGCCGGGGGATGAGGTCTATGCCGGCACCATCAACGGTCGCGGGGCGCTCGAGCTCGAGGTCACGCGCATCGGCCGCGATACGCGACTCGCGCAGATCATCCATCTGGTCGAAGTGGCGCAGGCCCAGCGCGCGCCGGTGCAGTCGTTCGTCGACCGGTTCGCGCGCATCTACACCCCCGCGGTCATCGCGTTGGCTGCCCTCGTCGCGGTCGTTCCTCCGCTGGCGTTTGGCGCCGACACCACCACCTGGATCTATCGCGCCCTGGTGCTGCTCGTGGTGTCGTGCCCGTGCGCCCTCGTCATCTCGACACCCGTGTCGATCGTCGCGGCGCTCTCGACGGCGGCACGCAATGGCGTGCTGATCAAAGGCGGAGCCCACCTCGAGCGGCTGGCCGCAGTACGCGTGATCGCGTTCGACAAGACCGGCACGCTGACACAGGGTGAGCCGGTGGTCAGCGGCGTGGTCACGGCCGGTTCGACCACGGCGGACGAGATCATCAGATATGCGGCCGCCGTCGAAAGCCGCTCGGAACACCCAATCGCGCGGGCGATCGTCACGTATGCACGCCACCGGAATCTCGAGGTGCCTCCGGCGCTCGGCTTCGTCGCAGCGCCCGGCCTTGGTGCCGAAGCGCGCGTTGCCGAGCACGCCGTCGTGATCGGCAATGGGGCGATGCTCGTGTCCCGCGGGGTCGTGATGCCGGCGGATCACGGCACGCTGACGCGTTCCGATCGCTCGAATGTGTTGGTCGCGATCGACGGGGCGCTGATCGGCACGATCGGCATCGTCGATCCCGTGCGTGAAACCGCCAAGGAAGCGATCGAGCTGCTGCGATCGTATGGAATCAAACGCGTCGCGATGCTGACCGGCGATCAACCCAGCGGCGCCGCTGCCGTGGCGAGCGCGCTCGGCCTCGACGAGCATCATGGCGGTCTCCTTCCAGCGGAGAAGCACGCCCGCGTTGTCGCCATGCGCGCCGTAGGGCCCGTGTTGATGGTGGGCGACGGCGTCAACGACGCTCCGGCGCTCGCCGCCGCCGACATCGGCGTGGCGATGGGCGCCGCCGGCTCCGACGCGGCCCTGGAGACGGCCGATGTCGCATTGATGTCGGACGAGCTGCTGAAGCTCCCTTATGCGCTGCGGCTGGCGCGTGCGACCGTGCGCAACATCAAGTCGAACGTCGTCGTGTCGTTGCTGCTGAAGTCCGCGTTTCTCGTGCTGGCGATGACCGGCACCGCGACGCTGTGGATGGCCGTACTCGCGGATACGGGTGCCTCGGTGATCGTGGTCGCAAACGCGCTGCGGCTACTGCGAGAGCGGTAGCGGTCGTTACGCCTTCCGATTCGAGAAGAAGTGAGCCGAAATGTATTCGTCGATTTGCGCCTGATCGTCTGACGACAGTGCGGTGTACTGCAGTCCCATACCAACGCGACGATCCGTCCAGGCGACTTGGGCGTCGGTATCGATGTCGCGCTTGGTTCCTGGAAGGCGGAAGCGGACCTTGACCGCGGTGCCCGCCGCCAGCGGGCTGGTCGTCCTGATCGACAATCCACCGCGGCTGATGTTGAGCGTCAGCGCTGCCGCAATCGTGTTGCCGAAGCGGTAAGCCACGGGAACGCCCAGCGCCACGCGCGGGCTCGATCGCCGGTCCGATCGCTCGGGGAACAGGTGCGGGATCAGCGCCGGCACGATGTTCTGCACCGCCATGTACTCGTTGACGTAGCCGGTCACGCCGAGCGTGCCGAGCTGGCGGACCTCGTCAGCGTTTGCGATCGTGCCGCTGAAGACCATCACCGGCGGCACGGCCTGAGCGATTTCCCGGATTGCACGAAGCAGCGCTACGCCGTTGCCCTGCGGTAGCCGCAGGTCCAGCACGATCAGGTCGAACTCGGCCGCCTCGGTGCGAATGTGGCCCAGGAGCTCAGGCCCGGTCTGCGCCGTGACGGCCTTGTGCCCGGCGCCTTCGATGGCCGTCTTGAATCGATCGCGCACGAAAGCGGTGTCGTCCGCGACGAGCACCGTCTTCGACTCGACTCTGGGAGTTGCGGTCATCTCGATCCTTATCGTCCGCCCGTTACACAACCGTTAGGGTTATTGGTCAAATCAGAGCCTCCTCGATATAATCCGTTTTTTGGCCGGGACGGAGTCGGATCCTGAGGGAGCGGCACGGTTCCCGGATCCTCGAGCGCGGCCGATCCGCTGCATGGAGCCCGTATGGCGACCTGCCCTGAGTGCGAATTCGACGAGATTGACACCGAGGACTTCGAGGAGGGTGACACCATCAGCTGTCCTGAATGCGGCAAGAGCCTCGTCATGGTAGGCGCCGATGAACTCGAGGTCGCCGATGACGACGATGAGGATCTCGACGACGACGACCTCGAGGATGAGGAAGAGGAAGACGAGGACGACGACGACGATCTCGACGATGACGACGAGGTAGAGGACGAGGAGGACTTCGACGAGTGACCACAGGATCGCCTCCGCTGCAAGGTCCGGAGGCGGGTCTGCTCGACAAAGCCAGCCGCCTCCACGGCCTGCTGGCCAGCTGTGAATCCCTGCTCGTCGCATTCAGCGGCGGCGCCGACAGCGCGTATCTCGCGTGGGCCGCCACGTCGGCCCGCGGCTCCTCGGTTCTGTGCGTTACCGCTGACAGTCCAAGTTACCCCGATCATCATCGTCAGCTCGCGCATCGCGTTGCGCGCGAGTTCGGCCTCCATCACGAGATCATTCACACATCGGAGCTCGAGCGTCCCGAGTACCGCGCCAACCCGGTCAACCGCTGCTACTACTGCAAGCACGAACTGTACACGGCGCTGACGACGATGGCGCGCGCGCGCGGGTTTGCCGTGATCGCCGACGGCAGCAACGCGGACGATCGCGGCGACTATCGTCCCGGCCGGCAGGCCGCGCGTGAGTTCGGCGTCAGAAGTCCGCTCGATGAAGTCGATCTCACCAAGGCGGAGATTCGCGAGCTGTCGCGTCGAGCGGGACTGCCGACCTGGGACGAACCGGCATCGGCGTGTCTCTCGTCACGCATCCCGTACCACACGTCAGTGACGAACGAAAGGCTTCGGATGATCGAGCGGGCCGAGGATCGCGTTCGGGCAATGGGCTTTCGCGTGTGCCGCGTCCGGCATCACGAACTCGAGTCGTCCCCGGATGCGGGTGCGGCGCTCGCGCGTCTGGAGATCGGGCGCGACGAGCTAGCGCGTGCGCTCGAGCCGGAATGTCACGACCGGATCGTCGGCGAGCTGCGAGCGCTCGGCTATCAGCAGGTGACGATCGATCCGCGGGGGTATCGTATGGGCAGCCTGAATGAAGGTGTCCCTCTCAGGCCGGTCTGACGACCGGCAGGACCGGCCGGACCGGCAGGAATCAGGGTTCGGGGTTCCTCGCCCAGTCGTCGCGTTCGCTGCTGTCTACATCGCGATCCACCTCGCCTTTCTCGCCCCCTCCCTCGAAGACATCGACTCGATCAACTTCGCGCTCGGGTTGCGACACTTCGACGTCGCGAGCCATCAACCGCACCCGCCCGGATATCCGGTCTACATCGCGCTCGGTCGAGCCTCGCTCGCGGTGATTCGCGCGGTCGCGCCGTCGCGCCACGCCGCGCAGAACGAAGCGACGGCGTTGGCGATCTGGTCTGCAATCGGAAGCGGCCTTGCGCTGTTGGCCGCCTGGGCAATTTTTGCCTGTTTCGACACGGCCCGACCCGGTGCCGCGGCACATCGCTGGTGGCGGCAACCGGCGACGTGGGCAACGGGGCTGCTCGCCGCATCGCCGCTCTTCTGGATGACCGGTCTTCGGCCGTTGAGCGACATGACCGGCCTCGCGCTCGCGATGGGTGCCCAGGCCCTGGCGTTCAGGGCGTTACGCGATCGAGGCGCGCTCGTCGCGGCGGCGTTACTGGCTGCCATCGCATTGGGCGTTCGCGTGCAAACCGCGTGTCTCACGATGCCGCTGCTCCTGTATGCGGCGTGGAATCAGCGATCGGCGGGAGTCGCGTGGCTCGTGCGTTCTCTGGCCGCCCTCGTGGGCGGCGTCCTGCTGTGGGCGGTGCCTCTCGTCTGGTTGACCGGCGGCGTCGACGGCTACCTCCGCGCGCTCGGCACGCAGGCCGGTGAGGACTTCGCGTGGACCGGGATGCTGTGGATGAACCCGACACCGCGGCGGCTTGCCTTCGCGCTCTGGGAGACGTTGGTGCTCCCGTGGGACAACGCCGTGCTTGCGGCAGTTGTCCTGATCGTGAGCGCGATTGGCGTTCTCGTCGCGCTGCTGCGTGATCGTCGCGCCCTCTTGCTGACTGCGCTCGCGTTTGCCCCGTACGGGGTCTTCCAGCTCGTTTTTCAAGAAACCGCCCACGTTCGGTATGCGCTGCCGACGCTGCCGCTCGTCGTCTGGTTCGCCGTGCGCGCTGCTGGTGCGGCACCGTTTCTGGTTGCACCGATCGCCCTGTTCGCCCTTGCGATCGCGGTGGCGTCAGGAGCCGCGTATGGCCGCGAGCCTCATCCCGCGTTCCAGGCAATCGCGGCGATGGACAGCCGTGCGGCAGGTGCCGCTCCCGCGGCGATCTACTCTCATTTCTCGCTGCGCCGGCCGCTTCAAGCCAGCGCCTCCGAACACCTGCGCATCGTCGAGCCTCGACGCAGCTTCGAGTGGCTCGGCCTGGTCGACTATTGGCGGAGCGGGGCGACGGCGCCGGTCTGGTTTCTTGCCGACGCGCGCCGGACCGATCTCGCGCTGGTCGATCCTCAGAGCCGCAGCCATGTGACCCGTTTCCGCTGGAGCGTGGCGGATCGGTCGACGCTCGGCGGCGCCAGGCCCGCCGGCGTGGACTGGTACGTGTTCGATCCTCCAGGTTGGTTCGCGAGCGAAGGCTGGGCCCTCACGCCCGAAGTGGGTGGATTGAGCCGCGCGACGGCCACGGGCGTGGATCGGCGCCCGATCGAGGCGTATGTCCGCCGGCGACCGGGTCCGATGCGCATCATGGTGGGCGGTCGTCACTTCAGCGCAGCTGGCGATCCACCCGTGGTGCTCACGCTCTCGATCGACGGGGCGTCCGTCGAGACCTGGAACGTCGACCCGGCGGCTGGTGGAATCAGCTTCTTGCGATTCATCGATCTCCCCCGCGGACTGCCGCCAGGGAGCGGCGAGTACGCGCGCCTGACGATTGCCGCGCGGGCAGAACCGGCCTCGCGGCCGACACCAGAAGTGGCGATTCGCCAGTTCGATATTCAGTCCGCGGACACCCTCGTCTACGGCTTCGGCGAGGGCTGGCATGAGGAGGAATACGAGACGGCGACCGGCTTGCGCTGGCGCTGGACGAGCAAGCGGTCGGTCATCAGAATTGCACCGCCTCAAGCGGTCGAGCTTATGTTCCGCGGCGAATCGCCGATGAAGTACTTTGACGCTCCCCCGAGGGTACGCATCGTCGTTGGAGATCAGGTCGTCGGTGAGCTGCGACCTGATCGTGCGTTCACGTGGCAAGGCACGGTGCCAGGCGACGCGATTGCACACGCAGGCGGTGTGGTGTCGATCGAGATCGATCGCGTCTACCTTCCAGGAGCGGTTGAAGATACTGCGGATGCACGTCAGCTCGGTCTGCGGTTGTTCGAAACGACGGTGAGTCCCCGCAAACCTTGATTGACACGAGATCGTCGACCCTTTAAGCTCGAACGCGTTCTTCCAAAATTCAGCGCAACGCAGGAGAAGTCCCGATGACACAGCGCCGGTACGTGTGGTTGACCGCGATAGTGCTGCTGGTCGTAATGACGGTCTCGGCGTGCGGCAAGAAGGTCGTACCTCCACCGCCGCCGCCCCCGCCAGCGCCTCCTGCTGCGCCACCGCCGCCGCCGCCGCCACCCCCCCCGCCGCCGCCGCCACCCGCGCCGGCGCCGAGGCCACTGACCGAGGAGGAGCTGTTCGCCAAGAAAACCCTGGAGCAGTTGAACGCAGAAATGCCACTGGCTGACGTGCAGTTCGACTACGACATGGCGACGGTCCGCGACGATCAGCGCGCCATCCTGCAGAAGAACGCTGACTGGATGAAGCGCTGGACCTCGACTCGCGTGACGATAGAAGGGCACGCGGATGCGCGCGGCACAAACGAGTACAACCTTGCGCTTGGCGAACGCCGCGGCGCCGCCGTCAAGGATTACATGGTGACGCTCGGGATTGGTGCCGATCGCCTGGCGGTGATCAGTAAGGGGGAAGAATCGCCCCTCTGCACTGACGAGACCGATGCGTGTTTTGCCCGCAATCGGCGCGGGCACTTCGTGATCACGGCGAAGTAGCGGAGACCGTCGTCAACTCCTGCGCGATCCGCTCGGCGGCGTCGCGCGGATCGGCTGCACCAATAATGGGCCGGCCGACCACGATATACGTGGCGCCGGCCCGAATTGCTTCTGCCGGTCCCATCGTCCTGGACTGATCGTTCTTGTCGTTGCCGGCCGCAGCGCCTCGAATCCCTGGCGTCACGATCGCGAAGTTCGGTCCGTTTGCGGCCCGGATCGAGGCGGTTTCCTGTGGTGATGCGACCACGCCGTCGAGCCCAGCCGTTCTGGCCAGGCGTGCCAGCGCGGTGACCTGATCGATCAACGGACGATGGACGCCGACCTCATTGAGCGTCGGTTCGTCCATGCTGGTCAGCACGGTGACGCCGATCACCAGAGGACGGGGCCGGCCGGTGCGCGGCGCGGCATCGGCGGCGGCGCGCGCAGCGGCCTGCATCATCGCGACACCGCCCGAGGCGTGGACGTTCACCATCCACGCGCCCGTCAGCACTGCCGCTTCGACCGCCTGTGCCACAGTGTTCGGGATGTCGTGGAATTTCAAATCGAGAAATACGTTGACGCCCGAGTCCACCAGTTGCCGCACCAACCCGGGGCCTTCTAATGTGAACAGCCGGCTGCCGATCTTGAATCCGCCGGCGATATCCCTGAGCGACCTGGCGAGCGCGACGGCACGCGCTCCGGACTCCACGTCGAGCGCGACTAGGAGCTGACCCACTGCTTTTCCCTGGTGCTGGTATCGATTGAGCCGACCAGATCGGCCAATCGGTTGATGTGGTGTCGCTGCATGTAATCGTCGATCCCGCTGAGCAGTTTCGACCAGATGAAGGGGTCGACGAAATTCGCAGTACCCACCTGGACGGCAGTGGCTCCAGCGATCATGAACTCGAGCACGTCAGTCGCGGTGGCAATGCCTCCCATCCCGATCACCGGGATCTTCACGGCGCGTCGGCATTCGTACACCATCCGCACGGCAATCGGTCGAATCGCAGGTCCGCTGAGGCCGCCGACGATGTTCGAGAGCTTCGGGCGGCGCGTTTCGACGTCAATCGCCATCGCCAGGAACGTGTTTACGAGCGAGACTGCGTCGGCGCCTCCGTCTTCAGCCGCCTTGGCGAACGAGGCGACGTCGGTCACGTTCGGCGTCAATTTGGGGATGACCGGCAGTGGTGTGACCTTCCTGACGCCGTTGACGACATCGAAGGTGCCGTGCAGGCTGCAGCCGAAGGTGATGCCGCCTTCCTTGATATTCGGGCAGGAGATGTTCAGCTCGAGCGCGTGAACGCCCTCGGCATCGGAAAGGATGCGGGCGAGCTCGACGTATTCGTCGAGAGTGCTCCCGCAGATGTTGACGATATTGGTCGCGCCCAGCCGGCGCAGCTCGGGCAGTTTCTCGCGGATGTAGCGAAAGACGCCGATGCCTTGCAACCCGATGGCGTTGAGCATGCCCGACGGCGTTTCGACGATCCGCTCCGGTGGATGCCCCTCGCGCGGCCCGAGGAACAGGCCCTTGGACACCACCGCGCCGAGAGCGGCGAGGTCGACCGCTTCGGCGTATTCGACGCCGTAACCGTAGCATCCGCTCGCCGCCATCAGCGGATTGCGCAGCCGAAGCGAGCCGATCTGGAGCGACAGGTCCATCAACGCCTTTCACATTCGGGCAGAACGTCAGTCCTTGGTCCTTGGTGCTTGGTTCTCGGTCCCACTTCTGTGGTCGCGGCAGGGACCAAGGACCAAGGACGGACTACGGACCACGGACGCGCTAATCCCATACCAAGTCAGCGCCCGCAAACACGGGGCCGCCGATGCACGAGCGAACGTAGTGATGCCCGCCCCCGGTGTCGCGCACGGAAATCACGCAGCTGTAACAGCCGCCCATGCCGCAGCCCATGACGCGTTCCACCGAGACTTGCGAGGGGCGACCGAATTTCGCTGCAAGAGTGGCCACCGCTTCGAGCATCGGCTCCGGACCGCACGCGTAGACCGTGACCGGGCCGTCGGCGCGTTTGAGCTCGCGCTCCAGCGGGAGGGTCACTCGCCCGCGATCGCCTTTGCTGCCGTCCTCCGTCGAGAGGATCAGTCGGACGTCATGCGACGTGAACCAATCGACGTGAAACAGTTCGCTGCCGGTACGCGCGCCGTAAAACAGCGTCATCGATGTGCCGCGCTCGCGTAGCACTTCAGTCAGCGTCGCAAACGGGGCGAGGCCGACACCGCCTGCCACCATCCACCCCTGCGCGGGCGGATCGACCGGCACGAACGGCCGGCCCAGCGGACCGAGACACGACACGACGTCGCCTTCGACCGCTTCGAGCAGCATGCGCGTCGTCACGCCGACGCGTTTGCTGAGCAGCGTGAGTCCTTCGACGCGCCCGTTGGAACGCAGGATCTCGAACACCGAGAACGGACGCCGCAACAACGGATCGCTGCCGCGACCAGGCTTGACCATCACGAATTGACCAGGAGCAACGAGCGATGCGATCTCAGGAGCGGCGAGCGCGATGATGTTGTAGTCGGGCGACAAGCGGGTGTTGCGAATCACCCGAGCCTCGACATCGACAGGCATTCAGGTGAGTATACCTCCGCAGCGAGCGGAACTCTGAACCTCGAACTCCTGAACTGAGAACCCTGAACCTTGAACTCTGAACTCTGAACTCTGAACGGCTATCGTCAGATGCGCTATCTCCGCATGCTCAGTAACTCGGTCTTCGCGGGGCTGCTCGCCTCCGTGTATCTGAGCGTGCTGCTGCTCGATCTCAATCCCGAGGTGCCGTTGTCGCTGCGGACCTTCGGCGCGCTGCTGACCGTGGCGGTGCTGGCTTATGGGCTCCACATCGGTGTCGTCTCGTATGCACTCTACGTGCTGCGGCAGATCACGATGGTCGAGCCGCCTTCGTCGCCAGGCTGGGTCAGCCTGCGATTGCTTACGTGGAGCGCAGCGGTTCTTGGAAGCACGGCGGCCGTCATCACGTGGCTGCATGCGTCACGGCTGCGTGGTTCGCTCGACCCGGCGGCGGTGGCCATGCTCACGACGACGGCCGTGCTGCTTGCGATCGCCACCGCTCTGTTCCTGATCCTCGGGTTCGCGCAGATCGCCGCCCGTCGCACGCATCGGGCGACGGTGGCGGTGCTGTTCACGGTCGTCACCGTTCTCTCCATCCTCGGGCCGCTCGTGATGCGCGGGCGTGGCGTCGTGCGGACTGTGACGCGTGCGTCGACGTCGACGCCGGTGGTGCAGGCGGTCGACGGCCCTCGTGTGCTGATGCTGTGTCTCGATGGCGCCTCGCTCGACGCGATCTCGCCTGCGGTCGCCGCGGGCCGCCTGCCGAACTTCGCGCGCATGCTCGAGCGTGGCGCCTCGATGCACCTGGCCACCGCGCGGCCGACGCAGGCCGAACCGGTTTGGGCGTCGGTCATGACGGGCATGTGGCCGGCGCGTCACAGCGTCCGCGGCGCCTCGCGATATCGCCCCTTCAACAGCGACTTCTCGCTCGAGGTGCTGCCTGATTACATGTTTTCGCAGGCGTTGATCCGCTTCGGCCTGATGATCGAGCAACCCTATTCGTCCGACAGCCTGCGCGCTCAGCCGCTGTGGCGGATGACCGCGCGCTTCGGCATCCGCAGCGGGATCATCGGTCTTCCGCTCACCCACCCGGCCCAGGCGCCGTTCGGGTTCGTCGTCAGCGACCGCTTCCATCGCCGTGACGACCGCGCTGTGCTCGATGCGGACCCCTCGGTATGGCCGGCTGCGCTCGACGACGTCGCGCGCATCGCGGTCTCCAGCGTCACGAAGTCGACGAGCGTCCCGATGCCGCTGGAGCTGATGCCAGCAACCGGGGAACGCGGCGCGAGCATTCAGGCCGACCGCATCTATCACGTGCTCGCCCGCGAGCTCGACGCGATCGAGCACGTCCGGCTGCTCGCCGTGCGCTACTCGGGTCTGGACGCGATCGGACACTACTACCTGCGATATGCGGAGCCGGCGTCGTTCGGTGACGTTTCGGACGACGAGCGGCGGCGTTTCGGCCGCGTGCTCGACGATTACTACGGCGTCGTGGACGACCTCGTCGGCGACGCGCTGGCTCGTCTCGGGCCCGACGACCTGCTGGTCGTCGTGTCCGGCTTCGGGATGGAGGCGCAAACGCCCGGCAAGCGCCTGCTCGAACGCGTCGTCGGCGATCCGCGGTTCAGCGGAACGCACGAACGAGGCCCCGATGGTTTCCTGCTCGCCTACGGCGCCGCCGTCGCGCCAGGCCGCCCCGTCCGCGGCACCATCGTCGACGTCGCGCCCACGCTGCTGTACTTCTTCGGCCTGCCGGTTGCCCGCAACATGGACGGCTACGCGCGAACAGACGTGTTCACGCGCGATTTCAACGCCCAGCGCACGATCACCTTCATCCCGGCGTATGAGTAAGGTCCGGGAAAGTGGAAAAGTGGAAAAAGTGGAAGAGTGGAAAAGTGTTTTCCACTTCTTCCACTTGCTATAATCAAACCGACTTCTTTAAGTGCGGTCCTGAGAGTCCGCCAAGAGGTGAACATGCCTGCACGCGCACTTCCCGACACACCAGCTCTGAGGTTCGCATGTCCATTGTGATGGACGCGGATCGTATCGGGCGGACGCTCACCCGCATCGCGCACGAAATCGTCGAGCGCAACAAAGGCGTCGACGAGCTCGCGCTGGTCGGCGTGCGGACGCGCGGCGTGCCGCTGGCGCGGCGCCTGGCGCGCTCGCTGCGCGAGATCACCGGGCATGACGTGCCCACCGGCGCGCTCGACATCACGCTCTATCGTGACGACCTGATGCGGCTGCAAATCGGGCCGCAGCCGCAGGTGCGCCGCACCGAGATTCAGTTCTCGATCGACAACCGCAAGATTCTCCTGGTGGACGACGTGCTGTACACGGGGCGGACGACGCGGGCAGCGCTCGACGCGTTGATCGATTTCGGACGGCCCAAGGCGATTCAGCTCATCGTGCTGGTGGATCGCGGGCATCGGGAGCTGCCGATCAAAGCCGATTACGTCGGGAAGAACCTGCCGACGTCGCCCGACGAGAGCGTGCAGGTTCGCTTGCTGGAAATCGACGGGCAAGACGAGGTCGTGCTCGACGGAGGTGCCGCATGACGACTGCCAGCGATATCGAGCGAAAACCGCCGGTCACGTCGCTTCGCCGCAAGGATCTGCTGGGCATCGCCGACCTGAGTCCGGACGAGATCGCGCTCGTGCTCGACACGGCCGAGGCGATGAAGGAAGTCGGGACCCGCCCGATCAAGAAGGTCCCGGCGCTGCGCGGGAAGACGGTCGTCAACCTGTTCTTCGAGCCGAGCACGCGCACGCGCACCTCGTTTGAAATCGCCGAGAAGCGGCTGAGCGCCGATACGCTCAACATCGCCATCGGCACGTCGAGCGTGGTCAAGGGTGAAACGCTCGCCGACACCGCGCTCAACCTCGAGGCGATGTCGCCCGACATGATCGTGCTGCGCCACTCCTCGTCGGGCGCCTGTCATCTGCTCTCGCGGATCTGCCGCTCGGCGATCATCAACGCTGGCGACGGCATGCACGAGCACCCGACGCAGGCGCTGCTCGATGCGTTCACCATTCGAGAGCGGAAGAAGCAGCTGGCGGGACTGAAGGTGACGATCATCGGCGACCTACTGCACAGCCGCGTGCTGCGGTCGAACATTCAGCTGCTCACGAAGATGGGGGCGGACGTGTGGGTGTGCGGTCCACCGACCCTCATCCCGACCGATGTCCGCCGCTTCGGCGTGCAAGCCACGAGCATCGTCGACGAAGCGATCGTCGATGCCGACGTCATCATGCTGCTGCGGATTCAGCTCGAGCGCATGGAGGGCGCGTTCTTCCCGTCGCAGCGCGAGTACTTCCGCGTGTTCGGGATGACCGAGTCGCGGCTCCGTCTGGCGAAGCCCGACGTGATCATCATGCATCCCGGCCCGATGAACCGTGGCGTCGAGATCGCGTCGGAGGTCGCCGATGGTCCGTACTCAGTAATCCTCGACCAGGTTGCCAACGGCGTCGCCGTACGCATGGCCGTGCTGTACCTGCTGTCGGGCGGAGCCGAGAATGAAGAAGCTGCTTAAGGGCGGCCGTGTGATCGATCCCGTCAACGGGATCGACGGCGTGCACGACGTGCTGCTCGACGGTGATCGGATCGAGCTGGTCGGGCGCGATCTGCCTGTGGATGGGGCCACGGTCGTGGAGCTTCCGTCCGATCTGGTCGTCTGTCCAGGTTTCATCGACATGCACGTGCACCTGCGCGAGCCGGGACAGGAGCACAAGGAGACCGTCGCGACGGGCGTCGCGTCCGCCGTTGCGGGCGGTTTCACTGCCGTCGCGTGCATGCCGAACACCGTGCCGGTGAACGACAACGCCAACGTCACCCTGCTCATCCTGGCGAAAGCGGCGGAAGCGGCGTTGGCGCGCGTCTATCCGATCGGGGCGGTCTCCAAGGGATCGAACGGGGAGTTGCTCGCCGACATCGCCGAACTGAAGCAGGCGGGATGTGTCGCGATCACCGACGACGGGCATCCGGTGAAGACGGCGTTGCTGCTGCGGCGCGCGCTCGAATACGCCGGGATGTTCGGCATGCCGGTGATCGAACACTGTGAGGACCAGACGCTCAAAGGCGACGGCGTGGCGCACGAAGGGTTTTACGCCGCATCGCTGGGGCTGCGCGGCATCCCAGGCGCGGCGGAAGCGCTCGGCGCCGAACGAGGCGTGTTGCTGGCCGAGCTGACAGGGTCGGCCTTTCATGTCGCGCACATGAGCGCGCGGGCGTCGCTGCGGGCGGTGCGCAAGGGCAAGGAGGCCGGCGTGCGTGTCACGTGTGAAGTGGCGCCGCACCATTTCACCTTGACCGACGAGGCATTGACGGCGCCGATCCCGTACGACACCAACGTGAAGATGAATCCGCCGCTGCGCGAAGCGGCCGATCGTGACGCAATGCTTGCCGGCATCGCCGACGGATCGGTCGACGCCATCGCCACCGACCACGCGCCCCATCACTACGATGAGAAGCACGTCGAGTTCGATCGCGCGCCGTTCGGGATCGTCGGACTCGAAACTGCCGTGTCGTTGTCGCTCGATCGGCTGGTGCATTCCGGTTTGGTTCGCCTGCCGCGCCTGGTCGAGCTGCTGTCGGTCAATCCTGCTCGCATTCTCGGCGTGCAGGGTGGATCGCTCGCGCCAGGCGAGCGAGCGGATATCACCGTGCTTGCCCCCGACCTCAAGGTCACGATTCAGGCATCCAGGCTGCGGTCGCGTTCCAAGAACACACCGTTCGACGGCTGGGAGCTGCGCGGTGGCGTGGCTGCGACGATCGTCGGCGGCCGCACGGTGTTCGTGAATCCAGCCGCGCGCGTTGCGGTGTAGCCGTCTGTCGGACGACTGTGGTGAGATGATTCGAACAGAAGACATTCGCGAGCGGGCCTTCAAAGAGCTGCAGCAGAACCAGGTGCTGATGCTCAACGGGCACTTCGATTACGGCAACGGCTATCACGGGCCCGTCTACGTCAACCCGCATCAGTTGTTCCGATATCCCTCGACCATCTGGCGTTTCGCGCAGGATCTGCTCGAGGTGCTCCCCGCCACCATCCGCGATGCGACCGAGGTCGTGGTCGGACCGGTGACCGGTGGTGCGCTGCTCGCGCACACGATGGCCGGCCTGCTCGACAGCCGTCGTCCGATGACGCACCCGCCGACGCTGTTCGCGCCGTTCGCCGTCGACGCGAATGGCGGGCATACGCTGAGCCGGTTCTATCGGCGGCAAGTGGACGGGCGCAACGTGCTCGTCGTCGACGATGTGCGCAACACGGGTCAGACGTTCGTGAGGTGTGTCGCGCTCGTACGCGAGAGCGGCGGCACCGTCATCGCGACTGCTGAAATCTGTGACCGCATGGAAGCCGTCGTCGACACCGGCGTGCCCAACTTTCCGCTCGTCGAGTACAAGGCTCCCGACAACTTCCCCGCCGCGGTCTGCCCGTTGTGCGCGGGCGGCATCCCGATCAATACCTTCTAGAAGGCCCCAGGCCCCAGGCCCCAGGCCCCAGGCCCGGCGAGAGGCGTTATGGACATCACGATCGTTCCCGCCAGGGAATCAGACGTACCGGTGATCCTCCAGATGATCAAGGGACTCGCCGAGTACGAACGGTTGTCGCACCAGGTTGTTGCGACCGAGGATTCGCTGCGCGAGACGCTGTTTGGTCCGCGACCGGCGGCCGAGGTTGTTCTCGCGTACCACCGCGACGAGCCGATCGGATTCGCGTTGTTCTTCCACAACTACTCGACGTTCATGGGCCGGCCCGGGCTGTACCTCGAGGATCTGTTCGTGGTGCCATCGCGGCGCGGGCACGGCGTGGGCAAGCTGCTGCTGACGCATCTTGCGTCGATCGCGGTCGAACGGCGGTGCGGCCGGATGGAATGGGCCGTGCTCGATTGGAACGAATCGGCGATCGGGTTCTACAAGCGTCTCGGCGCGAGCATGCTCGACGACTGGCGGATCTGCCGGCTCACCGGTGACGCGTTGGTGCGCGCCGCAGCAGCGGCGGTGTGATGCGGCAGCGCCTTGTGTTCGCCGTCGCGGCGTCCGCGATCGTCGTGGTCGCGGCTCCGTACGTCGGGCAGTTACGTGCCGCGATTCAGACTGCGCTTCCAGGCCAGTACCGCCTCGTTATCGGCGGCGGGATTGCCGTGGCTCTCGTGGCTGCGGTGGCGATAGCGCTCGTACGCATCCGTGAGCGTCGCGCCGTACGCTATGGCTTCATCGCAGCCGCTCTTGTCGGCGGTGTGGTCTATGCGGTGGCGACGGCAACGGGCAACGCCAATGTCGACGTGGTCGAGCGGTTTCATTTCGTCGAGTACGGGTTCCTGACGCTGCTGTTCTACCGCGTGTGGAACGAGCGTGCAAACCTGACGTCGTTGTTGTATCCGCTGCTTGCCGGCATGATGATTGGCACTTTCGACGAGGCGTTGCAGTGGCTGGTACCCGCACGCGTCGGCGAAATGCGCGACGTGCTCCTCGACGGGGCGGCGGTCGCGTGTGGTCTGGTCTTTGCCGTCGGTCTCGAGCCGCCGGCGTCGGTCGAGACGATGCTGAATCTCCGGACGCGCCGAGAACTCGTCGCCTTCCTGTTGGTTGCGAGCATCGCTGCAGCGGCGTTCTTTCATGCGGTCCATCTTGGATACGAGATCGATGGAGCTGACGCGGGCCGCTTTCTCTCGCGGTTCACCGCTGACGAACTGACGCAAGCGGCAGGCGATCGCGCGGTGCGCTGGCGCAATGAGCCTCCGGCCGTGTTGAATCGACTGTCGATCGAAGACCACTATCTGGCAGAAGGGCTCTGGCACATTCAACGGCGGAACGAAGGCAAGGGACTCCACACGTGGAAAGAGAAC
>DASRJR010000141.1:0-5025 GCA_035649395.1 Vicinamibacterales bacterium | reverse complement strand
TCGAAATACGAGGCGGTCACTGATCCAGAAATTGGTGAGCGACAGCATCGACACGGCGACGACGTTGGCGGCGACGACGGGAAGGCCGGTCGCAGCGACGAGCGCGGTCGTGACCCAGACGTTACTCAGCACCGAGATCACACCGGTAGACAGATGAAACGACACCCATCGTCGAACACGACCCTCGCGCGGGAGATTCGGCCATGTGAAGCGCTCGTGCCAGAAGAAGTTATGAGAAACGGCGGCGAGAACCGCCAGCGCCACCGCCACACCCGACGTGACACCGGCCCATCGAACGAGCGTGGCCAGAATCGCCGTTTGGACGAGAAAGCCCATCAGGCCGACGAGATTGAACCGCGCCCAGCTGTGTCTCCTGGCGCGCTTCGCGCGCCTCGGACCGCTGTGCGAGCCGCAACAAGCTCGAACCTCACGTAACCAGCCGCACAGTGGTCCGATAGCCATCACTTCCCAAGGTGCGAAGTGGGACAAGAACGGCTCACGTGAGCGTGTCGATTCCCCGAAAGACCGTTCGACGTCACCATAGAAGGCCCACAGGCGCTCGGTCCGGGAGATGCGACTCGTGAGATTCATGATTATTCGGAAGGCGGACAAGGACACCGAAGCCGGCAAGCTGCCGAGCGCAGATCTGATCACCGCGATGATGAGATACAACGAGGAAATGGCGAAAGCCGGGATCTTCCTCGACGGTGCCGGACTTCAACCGAGCTCCAGGGCCGCCCGGGTCAAGAGCGTCGGTGGCACACGAACGGTCGTCGACGGACCGTTTACCGAGGCAAAGGAGCTCATCGCCGGTTTCACGATGATTCAAGCAAGAACGCTGCAGGAGGCGGTCGAGTGGGTGAAGCGCTGGCCGCTCGAGGACGGCGACGTCGAGCTCGAGATCCGTCAGGTGCTCGAGGCCGAGGATATGTCCACGACAGTTTTTCTGGCAGGGGCGACCGGCGTCGTCGGTCGCAGGCTCGTGCCGCTTCTGCGAGCGGCTGGCTACAGCGTCATTGGCACCACACGTTCGGCCGCGAAGGCATCAGGGCTCGAGCAACAGGGTGCGACTCCGGTCGTCGTCGACGTCTTGAACGCCGAAGCGATAATGCGCGCGGTCACTGACGCGCGTCCGACGATCCTCATCCACCAGCTGACCGATCTGCCGGTCACACCAGGAGCGGCCGGCTTCGAGGCAACGCTCGAGCGGACCGCGCGCTTGCGCATCGAAGGCACGGCCAACCTGATGGCCGCCGCGCGGGCCGCCGGCGTCACACGCGTGATCGCACAGAGCGTGGCGTTCTTGTACGCACCCGGAGATGGTCCGCGTCTTGAGAGCGATCCCGTGATGACTGGTGGTGTGGCGACCGGCGCCGTGCCGCTCGAACGGGCCGTGCTCGAAACGCCGGGCATCGAGGGCATCGTGCTTCGATATGGCTATTTCTACGGACCTGATACGTGGTCCGATGTCCCGCGCATGCGTCCGGCGCTGCATGTGGACGACGCCGCTCACGCCGCGATGCTCGCGCTCACGCGCGGCGCGCCTGGGATCTACAACATCGCCGATGACGATGGTGCGGTGTCAATCGAGAAAGCGCGCCGCGAGCTCGGCTTCGAGCCGGTGGAAAAGGGGGTCGGGAGTCATTTTTCGAAAACCGTAAAATGACTCCCGACCCCCTTACATTCCTAGCGCGCGGGCACAGGACCGCAGTTCCGCTTACACGGCTCTGGCGGAACGTAGGTCGATTTGATCTTCTTTCTGTACTCCGGATACAGCGTCTCTGGACGACCGAGCACGGCGTCCGGCGGGATGTGAAAGCGCGTCGTCATCTCGCCGACAAACGGATTCTTCTCGGGCACGTAGTGCGGGACGCTCTCGCCAGGGGGCCGTCCCTCGAACGTCGTCACACACGGTGGACCGACTGGCAGGATCGGTGCCGTCGCGAGCTGAAAGCTCTTCGACATGATGTGCGGCTCAGCGAGATAGACGGGATCCTCGACGACGCTCAGGACGGTGAGGATGTCGCCGTGTCGATAGAAGCGCGACGTCATGGTCGCGCGATCGCTGCTCGGCGGTCCGTTCTTGCGCAGGAACCCTGCCTTCATGTGCGTGGTGTACGCGACCAGCGTGTTGCCTTCCCAACGACCTGTGGTGAAGCCGCCGCGCGTGTGTTCGGCGTATTCAGATGGGTGCGACCGGCCGTCCATCCAAATCGTCATCGGTGCGCGATCCTCCCACGCACCGATCGTGTACGAGATCGTCGTGCCCTTCACCGGTTCGGTGTCACTCCAGATCCGGAGTCCGAACGGCCCCTGCACGAAATAGAACTGCGGCCAGCCCTCGCACTGCCGCTCGATCATCGCGAGCTGCGATTCGTTGTAGGCGAGTGCGCGCGTGCGCCCCTCGTCGTTGAGCGGCAGCCCGACGTAGTCGACCGGATACGAGTCGCGCGAGATGTCCTCAGTGTTCCGGGCCGCCCACGAGCCGACCAGATCGATCTGGGCGAACGACGAGCTCGGTGACCATGCCACCAGCAACAACAACAGCACGCCGAGACGCCTGCTCATCACCATGTGGCTGAACACGGCGTCGGATCCCATTTGGATCCGTCCGGCTCCTTCTTGAAATGCGAGCTGACGATGAACGGCTGCGACAGATATCGCGGATCGTCGACAACGGTGGTCACCACCAGGAGACGGCCGTCCTGGCCCTGCGGCGCCACGTCGAAGTACTCGGTCACTCGCGCGTTCTCGCTGTACGGCACGCCGTTCTTGCGCAAGTAGCCCGCTCGCATGTTCGTGGTGACGACGGTCAACGAGCCGCTGGCCGGAGCGCCGCCGCGCCCGCCAGCCGCTTCCCATCGCGCCGCCGAGGTTCCTTGCCACGTCGGCTGCCCCGTCGCAGCACGCGCAGGACCAAACCGGAAGAGACGCGTCTGCGTGCCCGCATCGGTGTCGACTTTTAGGGTCTCGTCGTCCTGCCACGTGACATGGATGCGTCCAGGCACGCGCATGATGGCGGCGGCACCGTACGACTTGCACTGCTCGCCGGCCGCTTCGTCTGCCGACGGATTCCAGGCGTTGACGAGCTGCAGCGCTTCCTTCGTAATCGGAATGCCACCGTAGTCGCCCTTGGCTGGCGTGATCATCCGAAACCGCCAGTCCTCGTTGACCACAGAGACCCAGTACCCGGTGAGGTCGAGCGGAGCGGATGCCTTCGCGGATGGCGGCGGAGGCGCACCGCGACCCTGCCCATAGGCGGATCCATCGCCGGCGAGCGCCGCGAGCGCGAGCATCGCGGCGATCGGCGGCACGCGCCGCGTCATGACTTCTCCTTCATCAGGCTTTGATACACCGCCTCGACGAACTGGTTCGTCGTCCATGCGCCCGATTCGCCGCCGTATCGGCGCGTGTAGCCGCGGGCCGGTGACGCCGCCTTGACTTGATCGAGCGTCATGCGGGCCGCCATGAGATCGCGAACGCGATCACGAACGATCGTCACCATGTCTCGATACTCGACGACATCGGTCTGATCGCAGACACGGCCGTGGCCGGGAATCACCAGCGTGCCGGCTTCGCGCGAGACGATCGGCACTGACGGAATGGCGAGATCGACGATGCGATTCAGCGCGGCAATCTCGCCGTTGATGCTGCCGCCCTTCGCGACGTCGATCACGGGGAACTGTCGGGTGTCGAGGACGTCGCCCGCCACGACGACGTCGGACCGCCGAAAGAACACGACGGCATCGCCATCAGTGTGCGCCGCAGGCTGGTGCAGCACCTCGATGCCCTCGCCGTTGAGATAGAGATACTTTCGCGGATGATCGAACGTCTCGGTCGGTAGCGCCGCCGCCGGAAACGGTGCGGCCTGGCCAGTCGGCGCGCTCATGCGGGCCAGCACTCGCTCGGCCGCGAGGATCGACGCCGCGCCGCCCAGGAAGTTACCCGGCAACGCGATCGATCCAGCGGCCGTGAACAGCGTTTGCCCCGCCTTCGACAGTGCCTCGTTGCCGCCGACGTGATCGGCATCGGCGCTGGTGCTGATGATGTAGCGAATGGGTTGCGTCGTCAGCTTCCGGATCGCAGCAAGGACGTCGTCAGATCTCGCCGCGAGGCCGGCATCGACGAGGACCACGCCGTCCTCGCCGGTCTGAACGGCGATATGCCCGCCCGCCCCGGCAATCATGAAGAAATTCGGACGGAGCTGAAGCACCTCGAGACCACCTGAGGCGGTCGGCGGAGCTCCGGGCCGCTGAGCCGTGAGGCTGAGGTTGGCCGCCGCCCAGAGGACAACCCCCAGGACAACGGCAGCTTTGGGCACGCGGGGGCTCAGGCGCATGTGCCCGGAATCCTAGCATCCACTTGTCGAATATCGCGAAGGTCGTTCGACGTGTCAGTGAAGGGAGAAGACAATGCGACGACTCAACACGGTTTTGTGGATTGTGCAGGCCCTCCTGGCAGCGCTGTTCCTGTTTGCGGGCGTGATGAAGCTGATCCTCCCGATCGAAGCGATGGCCGGCCCGGTCGATCTGCCCGGACCATTCCTCCGGTTCATCGGCGTAGTGGAGACCCTTGGTGCCCTTGGCCTGATCCTGCCCGGACTCTTCAAGGTTCGTCCCGTCCTGACGCCGCTGGCCGCCGCGGGGCTGGTGGTCATCATGGCGGGGGCGACGGTCATCACTGCGATGGGTGGGCAGACTGCCCCGGCGCTGGTCCCACTGACGGTCGGTCTGCTGGCTTCGTCGATCGCCTACGGCCGGTACTCCCACGCCGAAACGCGAGCCGTGTAGGCCGGGCCTTCCAGGCCCGGCGCAAAGGCGCTGTGTTTGGCAGATTTGGTGGCCACAATGTCCTTGTCTATGAGGCGCGACCCGCGCAAAGCTCTGCTCCATGGGGAATCTCATGACTGACTTCCGGCTCGCCGTGCGATCCCTCGGGAGAGCGAAGGGCCTCACGCTCACCGTAGTGCTGACGCTGGCGCTCGGCATCGGCGCCAACGCCGCGATCTTCAGCGTCGTGCGCGGC
>DASRJR010000140.1:0-14171 GCA_035649395.1 Vicinamibacterales bacterium | reverse complement strand
GAACGCCGACCACCACAGCACGATCCGCGTCAGCACGCGGCGCGGACCGATGCGGTCGCCGAGCGCACCGGTGGGGATCTCGAATGCGCTGTAGGACAGAAAGAAGACGCTCGCCACCCAGCCCCACGCCTGCGGGCTGATGCCGAGCGCGTCCTGCATCCGCGGGCCGGCAACACCGATACAGACACGATCGATGTAGGTAATGATCGACAGCAGCGAGAGCAGCCCGAGAACGCGGTGGTGATACTTCACCGCCGCTACTTGGCTCGCTTGCTTTTTCTCATGGTCATGTTCTCCGGGGCAGAGGTGGTCGAACCGATCCGGAACATTCTGCACGAGATCGTGTGCGAAGCACTCGTCGATTCCGGGGTCACACGATCGAATGCATGGTGATTGGCGCGAGGACCGTAAGGCGGGACGAGCGGGATGAGGAACGAACCCTTCCCACTAACAGTATGGGGCGAGCCGTTCACATCTTCAAGACTGTTTGTTGCGCGCGAAGGCCGCTATTATCGCCGGTCCATGGCGAAACGCGTGCGTCGCGCTCGTCGTCATCCTCGCAAACCCTCTCCCACATCCGCCCTCGAGCGCATTCTGGAGGCCCCGCACCTCGAGCGGATCGTGCCCCAGTTACAACCCGAAGTGCTGCATCGCGTCATTCAGCACTACGGACTGGAAGACTGCGGACCGCTGGTGGCATTGGCCACACCCGGCCAGTTGGCGCGAGTGTTCGATCTCGATCTCTGGCGGGCAGCCGTACCTGGCCGTGACGAGCAGTTCGATGCCGGCCGCTTTGGCAACTGGCTCGAGGTCATGGTGGAGGCGGGCGTGTCGGGCGCAGCAGCGGCACTGGCCGCCATGGACGTCGACCTGGTTGCGGCGGGATTGAGTCCGCACGTTCGCGTGTTCGTTTACGCGGCGGTCACGCCCTACACCACACTCGATGGCGAACTCGCGTCGCCGGCACCAGCGATCGACGACCAGCTTCGCAGTGACATCGGTGGATATGCGGTGGTGGCCAAAGGCACCGACTTCTGGGAGCCCATCACGACCGTCCTGACTGCGCTCGCCGACGCGCATGGCACCGCGTTCGACCGGATCATGCGGAAGTGCTGCCGCTTGTCGAACTCACGGCCAGAGGTCGACAGCCTGGTGGATCTGCTGACCGGCGACGCACAGACGGTGTTCGACCTTGCCGTCGATCGCGAGACACGGCGCGACGAGCAGGGATACGTGACGCCGGCGCAGGCCCGCGCGTTTCTGCAGGCGTCGCGGCGGCTGGATCTCCGGCAGGGCCCGCCGGCTCGTGACTCGATTACCGACGCCTACTTCAGAGACCTCGCAGCGCGGACGGCGTCACAGCAGGACGATGGGGCCGACGAATCGCCGCGGGGCGAGCGTGCGGATATGAGTCGCGATTGCCCGCCCGAGGCGGTCGACGCGATCGTCGACCTGCTGCGTGACGCAGGCGTCATGCCGCGGACGCCGCGGGCACTGCTCGAAGCATCGCGGACGACCGCGCCGCGCCTCCTGCGCATACGCACCCAGCTGCAGTTCGTCCACGACCATGCCCCTGAAAGGTATGCGACGAGGACGGCGGAGCTCGCGTATCTCTCGAATGTGATCGTCGCAGGCTCGACGATCCAGTCGCGAGCGCTCACCGCCGATGAGGCATCGAATGCGGTCGTCGCCGTATGCAACCTGGGTCTGGAGAACTGGCCGGCTCCCCTATCCGACGACACGCTGATTCGCCACGACCTCGTCAGCGTCTTCCGGGTTGGGTGGACCGTCCTTTACGAGAACGTCTGCATGTATGCAGCGGAGCAACTGATCAGCGTGGTGACGTCGCTCGACTGCGCCGACAGCTCTGTTCACGACGACCTCGGGCAACTTCGCGCCACGTTGACGAAGTATTGGCGGGCCGGCACGCCGTGGGAGGCTCGGGACGCGATCGAAGTGATTGCCGTCCTCGACCTGCCCTCGTGGACCGCCTTGCTCGCCCTGATCGATCAGCTGCCCACCTTGCATGCGGCCGTTGACGCATCACTCACGCAATCAATGCATCAGATCGACGTCTCGTCGTTCGAATTCATCTCCGAGAACGCACAGATTCAACATGTGCGGGAGTTCATGCAGCTGCTGCCGGGCCTCTTGCGCGGATAAGGCGTCGTCAGCGCAGCTCCGCCAGCAAGCCATCCAGCGACAACTGGATGTGAAAGTCCTGGAAGCCGAATCTGCTGCGAAGCTCTTTTTCAACCTCGGCACGCGAGGCGTTCTTCGTCAGCATCTCGTTCACGCGTCGTCCGAGCATCGTCAGATTGTCGCGATACTTGCGGAGGGCGTCCTTGGTGGCTGGTTTGCCGTGGCCGGGGATCGCGGTATCGAAGTCGAGCGTCAGCGCCCCGTCCAATGACCGCGGCCATTCGCGCGTGCTGCCGCCACCGGGGTAGTCGACCAGGGGCGGCAACCCATCGCCGACCGTGAACATGTCTCCCATCGCCACGACGCGATGGTCGGGGAAATAGGCGACCACGTCGCCGTCTGTGTGGGCGCGGCCGAAGTGATGGACCTCCACTCGTTTGCCGCCCAGGAAGAGTCGCACGTTGTTCTCGAGCGTGACGTTCGGCGCACCGGGCTGATTCGTCTCGACCATCTTCCGGCGGGCACGCTCCGACGCAACGACCTGAACGTTCTGGGCCTGCATCTTCGGATTCCCGCCGCTGTGATCGGCGTGATAGTGCGTGTTGATGACGTAGCGGATCGGCTGATTGGAGATCTTCCGGACCTGCGCCATGAGATTGTCGAAGTCGATCTCGAACTTGTTGTCGACCAGGATCAGACCTTGATTGGTCACGAGCACCGTCGTGTTGCCGGGTACGAGGTCGTTATAGACGACGAACAAGTCGTCTTTGACCTTGATCGTCGACAGCTCGGCCGGCTTCGTGCCGAATTGGGCGTAGACGTAGGAGCCGAGCAACGCAACGCACAGGACACACGCGACACTGAGGCGACTATTCATGTGGCAACCCTCGCGACGTCAGCGCGTCATCGTAGCGCATTCGGCGGCAGGGCCCTGCCGACCACATACGCCACGAGGAGACGGCGCTCGACGCGTGACGCCTCTCCGTTGACATCACGGCCGCTGTCAGGCCTAATCGCAGCGCTTCCAGTCAAAGAACGCGTTCAACATTCCCCATCCGATTGGGGAAGGAGAAACTGATGCGGGTCCTGACCGTTGCCACGCTCGTGTGCCTGGCTCTTCCCGGGTTCGCCAGCGCTCAGAATACGGATGCCGAGCTGATCGCGCCGATCCAGAAGTTCGTCGACAGCTTCAACAAGGGCGACATGGCCGGTGCGGCCGCAACGCACGCGGCGGGAGCGGACCTGGCGATCATCGACGAAGTGCCGCCCTACCAGTGGGTCGGGGCCAAGGCCTTCCAGGCGTGGGCTGCCGATCTCGACAGCGATGCCAAGAAGCAGGGCATCACAGAGCCGTCGGTCGCGCTGAGTAAACCGACCCGGATCGAGAAAACCAGTGATTCGGCGTATGTCGTGGTGCCTGCCGTCTACACGTTCAAGCAACGCGGCACGGCCATGCGAGAAGCGGCCCAGATGGCGTTCGCGTTGAGGAGGGGCGCCAGCGGCTGGCTGATCCACGGATGGACGTGGACGGGGCCGAAAGCGCAAAAGGCCGCGGCCCCCACCAAGAAATAGCGCAGCGGAGCACCTTCGCGCTCAGACGTCGGCACGCAACCCGGTGATCGGGTCGACGCGCGAGGCGCGGTGTGCTGGAAGATACGTCGCCAGCAGTGCCACCAGGGCCAACGCGCCCGAGACAGCGGCGTAGGTGATCGGATCGATTGGCGCGACGCCAAACAGGAACGACGACATCACACGCGTGAGCCCGACCGCGATGCCGATGCCGATGGCAATGCCCACCGCGGTCAGGGCGAGACCCTGGCGGAGAAACAGCGAGCGCACCGATCTCACGTGAGCACCCAGTGCCATCCGCAGGCCGATCTCACGCGTTCGCTGCGTGGCGGCATAGGCAATCACGCCGTAGATTCCCACGACTCCGATGAGCAGTGCCACGCTCGCGGCAATGCTCAACATCACCAGCGCGAACGACGTCTGAGCCATCGACTGCGCTTGAATCTCCTCGAGCGTCTGGAGGTTGGCCACCGGCAGATTCCGATCGACCGACCAGACCGCGCGTTGGAGCTCGCCGACGAAGCCCGGTGTGCCGACACGGGGTGACCGCACGGCATACACCATGACGCGCCAACGATAGCCCTCGCTCAGCATCGGCCAGTACACAATCGGCGTCGCCGGGTGGTTGAGCCCATCGTCGCGTTCGTTGCCCACCACGCCCACGATCTCGCGCCAGAGCTGCGTCCCTTGACGCATCACCCGCACCCGTCTGCCGAGGGCGTTCGAAGGTTCTTTCCAGTATTCGCGCGCCAGCGGCTCCGAGATCACGATGACCGGCCGGCGTTCGTGCACGTCGTTCCACGTGATCGAGCGGCCCGCGACCATCCGGTTGCCCATGGTCTCGACGTATCCGGGCGCGAAACTCTTGAAGCGGTAGAGCGACGGCAGTTGGCCTTCGCGCAGCGGGGCGTCCTCGACCACGATCGCGTTGCCGTTGTCCTCGCCGTCCATCGTGATCGAAGAGGAGAGGCCAACGGAGGTCACGCCGGGTACTTGTGCCAACGCGACGGCGATGCTCTCGAATGTGCGGGCGGTCTGTTGGTCATCGCGGACGACGCCCGGAGGTATCGCGATACCGAACGTCTGCACCTCCTCAGGACGGGTAAACCCCGGATCGACCTGCCGCATCGCGATGAACGTACGAATCATCAGGCCAGACACGATGAGCAGCGTCAGTGCGAGCGCCACCTGGCCAACGACGAGCGCATTGCGGGTGCGGTGCCGACTGGGCACGTCGCTGGCCGAGCGGCCGCCGCCGTTCACCGACGCCATGTTCGGGCTGGCAAATCGCACCACGGCAAACAGGCCGAATACCACACCGCTCAACACCGAAACGCCTACCGTGAACAGCAACACCGTGGGGTCGAGAGCGATCTCGTCGAGCCGAGGCAGTTCTGTGGGGGCAAGTCTTCTCAACAGTTCAATCGCGGCCTGCGCGAGCCCGACGCCAACCGCGCCGCCTGCCAGTGCGAGCACGAGGCTCTCGGACAGCAGCGTGCGCGTGATGCGGCCTCGACTCGCCCCGAGCGCGGCACGCATCGCGAACTCCTGATGGCGCGTTTCGGCGCGCACGAGGAACAGATTCGCCACGTTCCCACACGCAATCAGCAGGACGACGCCGACAGCCGCGAGCAGAATCCACAGAATGTCGCCAACGTTGCCGATCACGTCAGCGGCGAGCGGCTGCACATTCGGCTGCAGCTCCAATTGCGCGAAGACCGGCGGCAACAGCGAGATCATGCGGCCCAGGTCGGCATTGGCCTGGGCGAGTGTGACGCCGCCCTTCAATCGCGCGAGCGCCTGGAACCCGAAGCTGATCCCGCGCGGGGCACTCGGGTCGAATGGCAGCGGCAGCAGGATCTCCGGCCGCGTGCGCAAGAACTTGAAGGAGGGTGGCAGTACACCGATCACCTCCGCCGCCGTGCCACTGACGACGAGGGTCTTGCCGATGACCGATTCGGCGCCCCCGAAGCGGCGCTGCCAATAGCCGTAGGTCAGTACCACTCGCGGCGGACTCCCCGGACCGTCGTCTTCCGCGGCGAAGAAGCGACCGACTCTCGGCTGCACGCGCAAGAGCGGCAGCGTCGTCGCGCTCACCTGCAGCGCCTGAACGCGTTCCGGCTCACCGGCACCGGTAATCGACAGCTCCGTCGAATCCCAGGCGCCGATCGCCTCGAACACCCGCTGGTTCTCGAGATACGTCAGGTAGGTGCCTGGACCGTGATTCGTTCCCGCGCCATGCGGGCCGACATGCCGGATCGTGACCAATCCGTCGGGGTCGTTGAACGGCAGCGGCTTCAACAGCACACCGTAGACGACGCTGAAGATGGCCGTCGTGGCGCCGATTCCGAGCGCCAGCGTCAGCACCGCCGTGACGGAAAACGCAGGACGCTTCCAGAAGATGCGCACGGCGTAGCGCAGGTCCTGCCAGAGATCGGTGAACGCGTGGCCGGTTGGGGCCGCGACCGGGGGCGGTACGGCCTCGCGCGCCAGCTTCAACGGAGCCAGATATTGCGCGAGCAGGTTTCCACTGCGGAAGTCCGCCAGCGCCAGGCGGGTAGCGTCCTCGCGTGTGGCTCCTCCCGCGATCAATTCCTTGTAGCGCTCGTCCAGATGCTGCGAGAGTTCGTCGACGATCTCGGCCTCGCGAGCCGGCGAGAGACGCAACGGCGCCAATCGCTCGCGCACTTCAGCAGCCCAGCGGGCCCCGAGCGACGGGTCATGCTTTGGAGTCGGGGGGCTTGCCCTGAGCGACGGATCATTCGGCGGAGTCGAAGGGTCAGGCACGGTCGTCTCCTATCTACTCGTCTACTCGCATCGCAAGGCCAGGAGCGGGTCAAGATGGGCCGCCCGGCGTGCCGGGATGTAGCTCGCCAGCAGCGTCACGACACAGAGAATCGCGGCTCCGCCCGTGAATGTGGCAGCATCGGTTGAAGTCACGCCAAACAGAAAGGACGCAAGGATCATCGAGCCGGCGATACTGATTCCGAGACCGACGGCCACGCCAATCAGCGAGAGCGAGAAGTTCTCGCGAACAATCATGCGCAACACGTCTCCGCCGCGTGCGCCCAGCGACATCCGGATCCCCACTTCGCGTGTCCGCATCGAGACGTTATGTGCGGCAACGCCGTAGATTCCCACCGAGGCCAGCAGCAGGGTCAGACTGCCTAGCACGCCGAGCATCGCGACCACGGCACGCTGCAAGTTGACGGTGCGCCGAATCCGTTCGTCCATCGTCTGCGCCGCAGAAGCCGGCAGGTCAGGGTCGAGATCACGAGCGATGTCCCGCATCGCCGCGAGCGCTGCCTGGGGAGCGCCGGTTGTTCGTGCGACGAACGTGGCCGCTGCCGGTCGCAGTGGCACGTAGTAGGTGCCGCGAGCGGACTCGGTCAGAGAGAGAAACTTCGCGTCACGCGCGATGCCCACCACCTCGCGCCACGGCTCCTTCTCGTTGGAGTTCTGGACGCGCTTCCCGATTGGATCGCTGCCGGGCCACAGACGCCGCGCAATCGTCTCGTCGACGATGGCCACCGGCGCATCAGCCGCGACGTCCGCCGGCGTGAACTCACGTCCGCGGACGATCGAAAGATCGAGCGTCTTGAAGTATCCGGGCGAGACACCGGCACGTGCCGCCTGCGCCACCGTCGACCCGTCTTCAGCAACGACCCTCGCCAAAAACATTTCGCCGCCGAGCGGCAGCACGTCGGCCGTTGCCACCGACGTCATGCCGGCCACTGCAGAGGCGCGCTCGAGAAATCGCGACACGAACGTGTCGCGCCGCTCCGGCGCGTAGCCCTGAAGATGCAAATCGAACGACACGGTCACCAGCCGATGCGCATCGAAGCCCGGATGGACACTCAGGGCGCGCGAGAGGCTCTGGAGGAACAGTCCCGCGGCGATCACCAGCGTCAATGACAGCGCAACCTGCGCGATGACGAACCCGCGACGCAACCGGGCCACACCGTGAGATGCGGTCGCCGTCGTGCCCTCGTCCTTGAGGGCCGGCAGCACGTCGAATCTCGTCGCCGTCACCGCCGGCGCGAGACCAAACACCAGCACAGTCCCGATCGCGACCGTCGTCGCCGCGAGGAGAGCGCGTAGATCAGGGGTCAACAGCCTCGACACTTCGGCGGGGACCTGCCCGTAGTGCACGACGATGGTGGACAAGCCGTACGAGAGCACGAAACCCGCCACGCCAGCCAGCACGGCAACGATCAACGACTCCGCGACGAACTGGCGAACGAGACGCACGCGCGACGCACCGATGGCCTGCCGCATGGCAAACTCCCGGCGACGGGAGACGTGGTGAGCCATCAGTACGTTCGCGGCGTTCGCGCATGCGACCAGCAGTACGAGCACCGGTACGATCGAGACCAGCGCGAACACAGGCGCCAGCGCGTCCTGCTCCCAGGGCGTCAAGCCGCCGCGCACGGGAAGGACGTGGGCGCTCTTCTCCTGGTCAGGGGCGATGCCGGATGGATTCAACTGCCGCGCGATCACGCGCACCTCCGCATTCGCCTGCGCTATCGTGGCTTCCTCGCGAAGTCGTCCGACGACTTTCAGCCAGCTCTGGCTCGTCGCCAGAAAACCAGGACTCCTCGGCATCGCCACCGGTTGCATTGCCATCGGCACCCAAAGCTGTTCAGCGTCGTCGGCGTAGGCGATGCCCGTAAATCCACGAGGGGCGACGCCGATGATGGTGAACGGATGGCCATTGATCGTGACGACCGTATCGACCACCTTCGGATCGGCGCCGAACTGTGTCCGCCAGAGCCCATCGCTCAGCACAACGACCGGATGTGGCCCGAGCTCGGTGTCGTCGTCGAGCGTAAACGTGCGGCCGATCTGGGCACGGATCTGGAGCACGTCGAAATAGTTGCCGGACGCTAATCCACCCAGCACGCGCTGCGGCTGTCGGCTACCGACGGACATGGGGGTATTGCCGGACGCGGCGACGCCGGACAGTGTCGTCGCGCGATCGCGGTAGACGAGGTAATCGGGGTATGAGACGTTGCGCGATCCCGTGGAGCGCCCCTTCAGGCCCGCGATCCACACCAGTCCCCCCGCCTTGTTCCAAGGTGCCGGCTTGAAGAGAAAGGTGTCGACGAACGTGAACATCGCCGTCGTTGCGGCAATCCCGAGCGCGAGCGTCAGCACTGCGGTGGTAGCGAACGCGGAGCGTTTCCACAAGAGGCGTGCGGCATAGCGCAGGTCCTGCCAGAGATCGTCGAGCAGGTGTCCGGTTGGCGCTCCGGGCGTAACCGGCACCGGTGCATGCGCCTGGCGCAGCGCCGCCATGTGTTGCGCCAGCACGTTTTCACTGTGGAAGTCGGCCAACGCGAGACGCGTCGCCTCCTCGGGTGACGCGCCCCCTGAGACCAACTCGTTGTAGCGATCGTCCAGATGCTGCGACAGCTCGTCGACGATCTCCGCTTCTCGGGCGGGCGAGAGGCGCAATGAGGCCAATCGCGAGCGCACGTCAGCAGCCCAACGGGCCCCGAGCGGCGCGTCGTTCTGTGGCGTCGAGGGGTCAGGCATGTTCGCCTCCGGTGATGCGGTGCACCGCCTTGACGAAGGTCGCCCACTTCTTCCGCTGTTCGGCCAGCACCTCGCGCCCCTCGGCGGTGACGCGATAGAAGCGGCGGCGGCGCTCGCCGGCCTTCTCCACCCAGGTGCCCTTGATCCAGCCGCGCTCTTCGAGGCGATACAGCAGCGGATACAGCGAATCGATGTGGAACTTCAGCGTGCCGCCCGAGCGTGTGTCGATCAACTTGCTCAGCTCGTAGCCGTGGCGAGGCCGCGCCTCGAGGAGGGACAGGATCAGCAGCTCGGCCGAGCCGCGCTTCAGCTCGCGATCGAGCGCACGGGTGTTGATACCTGACATGAACAGACATTATGTGGACAGGCGTCGGCCGGCGTCAACACCAACAGTCAGTCGCGCTTCAACACGGAAGAGGGATCGATGGAAGCGGCCCGCCAGGCGGGCACGCCGGCCGCGACGATGACCACCGCCGCGAGCAATGTGATCACCAGCGCGTAGGTCGTCGCGTCAACACGCTCGACGCCGACAAGGAGACCCCGCAGCATTTGACTGGCAACAACGCTCGTCACGATGCCGAGCGTGAGGCCGATCAGCAGTCGTCGTCCCGCTTCGGCGAGGAGTGGCTGCACGACGTCTTTGCGGCGGCCGCCAAGCGCGAAGCGGACGGCAAACTCGCGGCGACGCTGCGCGACATCGAGACTGACGACGCTGAACAGCCCCACGGCCGCCAGTACCAGCGCAAGCCCTGCAAACACGGTGAACATCCAGACGCTGAAGCGCCACGGTCCAACCGCACGAGCGACGATCGCCTCCATCGTCGTCAGACGGTCGATGACGACACGCGGGTCGAGGCGACGGGCCTCGGCCTGAACCGCCGCCGCCACTCGTCGGACGTCGCCCGACGTCCGCACCACGACATCGTTGGCCGCCATCGGCGACTGCGATGCGGCGTCGTAGACGTCGAGTCGCGCATCGTCGATCCCACGGTAGCGAACGTCGCTGACGACGCCGACGACGGTGCGCCACGCTTTCGATGGGCCATCGGGCTTGAACGTCGGCAGCAGCAGCCGTTTGCCGACGGGATCGCGGCCAGGCCACAGCCGCCGTGCCGCGGATACGCTGAGTAGCGCAACCGGTGTCGATCTCGCAGAGTCTTGCGCGTTGAACAAACGGCCGCGCTTCAGCGCGATTCGCATCGCCGAGAAATAGCCGGGAGTGGCGACTTGATAGTTGAGCGCCGGATTTTGCCGCTCGGCCTGTGGAGTGTCGGGTTGCCCTTCGAGGACGACCGTCGTGTCCTGACCAATCGGGCCAAGCGCCAACGGCCGCAGGAACACGGCTCCAGCCGCGTCGACCTCTGGCAGTCCGCTCAGACGCCGAAGGAGATCGTCCATCCATTGGTTGGGCGGACGTGAGGGATTCCGAGGAGCCACTGTCATGGTGACCACCTGCGACGGCACGAATCCCAGGTCGATCGCTCGCAGATTGGCGAAGCTGCGCACCACGAGCCCGGCGGCAACGAGGAGCACCACGCTCAGCGCAATCTGCAGAACTAACAACAGCGATCGGCTCCGTCGTGTGTGTCTGCTCATCCCTGAACGGGCGTCGTCGCGCAGCGCCTCGATCACATTCGCCGCGGTCGCGTGGTGCACGGGTCCGGCTCCGCAGACGAGCGCCGCGATGAACAGAACGCCACCGGTAAATAGCGCCACCGGGACGTTCATCGAGGCTTCTGTAAGCCGTGGAATATCGTCGGGCGCAAGCGCGACCATCAATTTGGCGATCCATGCCGATGCGATGAGGCCGACAGCACCTCCGGCGATCGACAGGATCAGGGTTTCCGCAACCCACAGAGACGCGAGCGTGCGACCGACGGCGCCGAGCGCCAACCGAACCGCGTGCTCACGCCGTCGCAACGAGAGACGCGTCAACATCAGACCGGACACGTTGGCGCATCCAATCAGCAGCAGCACGCCGACGGCAGCAAGCAAGGCCCAGAGCGCCGGTCGGGCCGCGCCAAACGTGTACTCCTGGAATGGTGTGACGACCACCGCCGACCCGAAGCGAGGACTCGATCCACGCTGCTCGAGTCGTCGAGCGCGGCCATCGAGTTCGTCCTGTGCCATTCTCGGCGTGACACCAGGCCGCAATCTGCCGATCACGAAGAGAACACCGACGCTGCTCAGAGCGTCGGTGCGCCACTCGGCGCCCGAGCCAGCGAGAATCGGAACGACCGGCGTCCAGAAGTCGGTGCCTCGCGGGAAATCAAATCCTTCCGGCATCACGCCGACAACCGTGTGGGGTTGAGTGAGCGCGATCGTCGTTCCGACGACGCGAGGATCGGCGCCGAATCGAGTCGTCCAGAGTCGATGGCTGAGAACCACCACACGTGGCGCCCCCGGAAGATCGTCATCGGTGCGAAACCCTCGTCCAAGAACAGGCACGACACCCAAGGTGTCGAAAAACGAGGCGGAGACACCGGCAGACGAGAGCCGGGTGGATCCATCCGGGCTGTCGAGGACGGCAGGCCAGGTCGACGATCCCATTGCGGCCGCCTGAACGAAGCTGGCGCTCCCAGTCGTCCATTCCTCGAAGTTCCGATACGACAGCTCGACGACGGCGAGATGCTGCGCCTGATCGCTCCCCCAACCGACGATCAACTCCTCTGGCTGACGAATCGGCAGCGGGCGAAGCAGCACCGCATACACGGCGCTGAACATCGTGGCATTTGCGCTCACGACGAGGGCCAGCGTGAACACCGCGGCGCAGGCGTAACCGCGCGCCTTCATGAGACCGCGAAGCGCGAGCCGAGCGTTGCGCAGCAACTCCATGGCGTCGTCAATTGTCGGTTGGTCGCTCGACGTGTTCAATGGCAAGATTCGGCACCACAACGTACTCCCTAACGGAGGTTGGCGTGAGTGAGTCCGATCGTTCTGACGCGGCTGATCACGGCAACGCGGACGCGCGTATGAGCCGACGGCAGTTCAACAGCGCGGTTGCTGCCGGAGCCGCGTACACCGCATTCGATCCGCTCGGTGCCAGCGGAATCTCGGCACAAGCGTCACGGCAGCCGGCACGAGACGAGCTCTGTGAGATGAGCGCCGTCGACCTGGCGGCGCGGCTGGCCCGCAAGCAGCTGTCCGCTCGAGACGTGATGAAGGCGCATCTCGATCAGATTGAACGGGTCAACCCGAAGGTCAACGCCATCGTCACGCTGGTGGCCGAGCAGGCGATGGCCGCAGCGGCGAAGGCCGATGAGACGATCGTGCGGCGCGGCCCGCTTGGCGTGCTGCACGGGCTTCCGGCGGCACACAAGGATCTCGTCGACACGGCGGGAATCCGAACGACTCACGGCTCGCCGTTCTATCGCGACAACGTTCCGACGCGAGACGCGCTCATCGTCACCCGGATGCGAGCGGCCGGTGCGATCACCGTCGGCAAGACGAACACGCCGGAGTTCGGCGCCGGCTCGCAGACCTTCAACACGGTCTTCGGGGCGACGCGGAATCCGTACGATCTCACGAAGACCTGCGGCGGCAGCAGCGGCGGCGCCGCAGTGACGGTTGCGGCACGCATGCTGCCCATCGCCGATGGCAGCGACACCGGCGGATCACTTCGCAATCCGCCCGCGTTCTGCAACGTCGTCGGGCTGCGTCCGTCGCCTGGCCGTGTGCCCAATGAGTCGAGCTCATGGTCCCCGCTCTCGGTGAGTGGGCCGATTGCGCGCAGCGTCGCCGATGTTGCGTTGTTCCTCAGTGCGATCGCCGGAGCCGACCGACGGAGTCCCCTCTCGATCGACGAAGACCCGGCGCGCTTTCGTGCTCCGCTGGGCAAGGACTTCAAAGGCGTGCGCGTCGCCTGGTGGCGCGGCCTCGGCGGCATCCCCTTCGAGCCCGAGATCCGCCGGGTCGTCGACGCCAGTCGAAAGGTCTTCGAGGCTCTGGGGTGCATCATCGAGGAAGCCGAGCCCGACTTCAGCGGCGTGGCCGAAGCATTTCCACTGCTCCGCTTCGTGGCCAATCATTCTCGGTACTCGGCGCTGATTCGCCAGCGGCCGGAGTGGGTCAAGGACACGATCAAGTACGAAGTCGAGCAGGCGGAACGGGCTCGAGGCGAAGATATCAGCCGCGCGCTCACTCGTCAGGCGCAAATGTTCGAGCAGAGTCGGCTGTTCTTCGAGCGCTACACGTACTACATCCTGCCCGTTACGCAGGTCGAACCGTTCGACGTGGACACGCCGTACCCGACCGAGATTGCCGGCACGGCGATGTCGTCTTACGTCGACTGGATGCGATCGTGCTGGTATGTCACGTTCATGTCGAACCCGGCGATCTCGGTGCCCGCAGGTTTCTCGGCAACCGGACTGCCGGTCGGATTGCAGATTGTCGGCCGCCATCGAGACGAGTTCAGCGTGCTGCAGCTGGCGCACGCGTTCGAACAAGCGACGCGTCACGGACGACGGCGACCGTCTGTGCTCGTCTAGGTCGCGGTCCTTGGTCCGCGGGCCCAAGGACGTTAGAACTCGAGCGCCCGCGCGGTCAGCAGCAACCCCGCCGCAACCACGACCGCGCCGATCGCTCGCGCGACGCGCTCACCGGCTGGTGCGAGACGTTCGGCCGTGATCGCCAGCGTGACGATCGCCATCGCTCGCAGGTCCATGACTCCTATCACCAGGAGCATCGCCATCAGCCCGCCGGAGCTGTGGGTGCAGTGGAGTCCGAGACGCACGCCGTGTCGCCACGCGGTGCCGGCTTCGGCCCGCAGCACACTGCCGGGATCCGGCACGTCCCGACAACACGCGAGGTGATGGGCTTTCCACGCGGTGAACTGGAACGCCCCGGCCAGGAACACCAGCACACCGACGGCGATCGGTACGGCGCGCGACAGCGCCGGCTGCTGCATCTCGATCGTCGTCAGT
>DASRJR010000139.1:0-9744 GCA_035649395.1 Vicinamibacterales bacterium | reverse complement strand
GCAGCGGTCAAAGGGTCTCAAGTCACCGGGACCGGTAGCCTGATAGGCAGGGAGGCCGGGCTGGTACCCGTCAGCGGCTTTCACTCGCCAGTCCCGTGCGCGTCGAGCCCCGTCCTCGGTCATCGGCGGCAGCCGGCCATTCTCCGGTTCGACGATCAGCGAGGTCAGCTCAGGAGCATGTCCGAGCTCGGGCCAGAAGTTGCCCAGCGGCGGGCTCGCGAGCTGCGCATCGATCTCCGCGTTCCGCTTCGCCGCTTCCTCGTGCGAGAGCGTCGTGCGCGTGCCGAGCTCCGGCGCACGCTCGAACGGCACCGCGAACAGGCTGCCGCCGGGCCACGTCCCTTGAAGGTCGGGATCGCCCCACGGGGTCTTGGTCGACGTGGTCATCGGGTGACTCGACGTGGCGTTCGGTGCGCTTTGCGCCGCGGCCCAGGTCGGCAGCAACCCGCAGGTGACCAGGAGCGCGAATCGCGCGATGCGACCAATCGTGCGGCGACTCGGGTTCATCTCTCACGCCCCTTGACTGTATAACGCTACCTAAATAATACTCTACATAGCCTATGAAGATCACCTACTCGACCGTCCTCGTACTCGAGGCACTGGCGCGCGGCTATCACTACGGCTTCGACGTCATCGACGCCACCAACCTGCCGAGCGGCACGGTCTATCCGATCCTGCGCCGCTTCGAGAACGAGGGGCTCGTCACCTCTGAGTGGGAGAGCCAGGACGTGGCCCAGAAGGACCAGCGTCCGCCGCGCCGCTATTACGCGCTGACCGCGGAGGGCGAGCGTCTGCTGGCTGACAGCAAGGCACGGTATCGCGCCGCCAGCGAGATCGTCCCGCGCCGCAAGCGCGCGCTGAAACCGTTGCGAGGCGAGCGATGAACCGGCCACTTCCGGATCCGCTGGTCGTTCGACTCTGCCTGGCCATCCTCGGCCTCGCGCGGCACCTGGTGCCTCGTGCGGCACGGGATCAATGGACGCGTGAATGGGACGCCGAGATCCGACATCGCTGGCACGCGATGCGTCGGCGTGACGAGACGCGATGGGATCGCCAGGCGGATCTGGTGAAACGCTCGAGCGGTGCGGTGGCAGATGCCGCGTTTCTGCGTCAGCAGTTCACCGCCGATCTCGATGTCGTTCAGGACGCACGGTATGGCGTCCGCATGCTCCGGAAACGTCCCGTCGTGTCCGCGCTCGCCGTCGTCGTGCTTGCACTCGGTCTGGGTGGGACGATCACGGTCTTCTCGACGATCGACGCACTGCTGCTGCGTGAGTTGCCGTACGCGGACTCGGATCGCGTCGTGACGGTGTGGCAGACGGAGGTGACGCGGACCGACGAACGGCTCGGCGTCGGGTCGGCGGCGTTTCTCGACTGGCGCGCCCGCACGAGATCGTTCGCCTCGTTCGCCGCCGCCGAAGGCTTCGGCTTCGATTACTTCGACGGCCCTGAGCCAGTGCAGCTGGATGCGGCGCTCGTGACCGAAGGCTTCTTCGAGGCGCTCGGCGTGCGGCCCATGCGCGGCCGCTTGTTTCGCGCCGAGGAGTATGTCGACGGGCGATCGGACGTCGTGCTGCTCAGTCATGCGGCGTGGCAGCGACGATTCGGTGGCGACGAGTCGATCGTCGGCAGAACGATCAGGCTCGACGAGCGGCCGTTCGTGGTAGCGGGCGTGCTGCCATCCTCGTTCCGACTCGACCTGCTGCGGCGTGAGGCTGACACCGTCGGCGGTCAGGCGGCCCAGGTGGAGGAACTCTGGGCACCGAAGGTCCTTCGCGATTTCGACCAGCAGTACCGGCCGGGCCGTTTCTGGGGCGCCGTCGGACGGCTGGCGCCGGGCGTCACGTTCGAACGGGCACAGGCCGACCTGGCCACGATTTCGCGCCATCTCGCGTCAGAGCAACCGCAGACCATGGCGTCGATGACGGCCATCATCGAGCCGTTGCGCGAGCAGATCGCCGGACCACTCCGCGCGCCGCTGACGCTCCTCTTCGCCGCCGTGCTCATGGTGTTGCTGATCGCCTGCGGCAACATCGCCAGCCTGCTGATCGCCCGCAGTGTGGAGCGTCAGCGCGAGTTCGCGGTGCGCGTCGCGATTGGTGCCCGGCGGTGGCGGCTGGTGCGCCAGGTGATCGTCGAAGCCGCCGTGCTGGCGCTGATTGCCTGTGGACTCGGACTGGCGATCGCGTACGTCGCCGTCCGCGGCTTCGTCGGCTACACGTCTCAATTCGTGCCGCAGCTCGCGGACGTCACGCTCGACGTGCGGCTCATGCTGTTTGCGGTCGGCTTGACGGTGTCCGCCGCGCTCTGCATCGGACTCTGGCCGGCGATCAAGCTGTCGCGTGGAGGCGTGCAGGATGGATTGAAGGAGACGGCCACCGGCCTCACCGCGAGCGTGCACCGCCGCCGTCTGGCCTCGGCATTGATCGTCGGCGAGGTAACGCTCGCCGTAGTGCTGCTGACCGGGGCGGGCCTGCTCCTCAGAAGCTTCGTGACGGTCGCGCGTATCGATCCGGGATTCGTGAAATCGAACGTTGCGCTGTTGCAGGTCTTCGTCTACGGCGAACGCTACCGGACCGCGGAGCAGACGCGCGCCTTCTTCCGCCAGATCGTCGACAGTTTTCACAGTCAGCGCGGAGTCGTTCGCGCCGGCGCTGTCTCGGCGATGCCGTTCATGCGGGCGGATATCGACGTCCGGCGCGGGTTCCGTGTCGCCGGACGGCCTGCTCCTCCAGACGACCAGCTTCCCATCACGTCCATCGCCGTCGCCACCGGCGAATATTTCGAGGCGCTACGCATCCCGCTGCGCCACGGCCGTCTCTTCTCTGACAGCGATAGTGCGCACGCACCGCCGGTTGCCATCATCAACGACCTGATGGCGGAGCGTGTCTGGCCAGGTGAGAACCCCATCGGCCAGCGCATCACCGTGACCTGGGAGCGACAGAAGCGGCCCATGGAGATCGTCGGGGTCGTCGGGCGGCTGCGACACAACGGGCTGGAAAGCGAGGCACGGCCGGAAGTCTTCGTGCCGTTCGCGCAAGTGCCATTTGGATCGATGACGTTCGTCGTGCAGACCTCTTCTGAGCCGGCCGCGTTCATTTCATCGCTCAAGGCGCGGATCTGGGAGGCCGACCCGACGATGGTGGTGCACGACGCGGCGACGCTCGATTCCCTCGTCGCGCAATCGCTTGCCCCACGGCGCTTCGTGATGCAGATCGTCGGGAGCCTGTCGGGCCTGGCGTTCCTGCTCGCGGCGATCGGGATCTACGGCATGTTGAGTTTCTCGACCGGGCAGCGCACGGGCGAGATCGGTCTGCGTCTCGCCATGGGTGCCGGCGCTGACAGGATCATGCGGATGGTGATCGGTGAAGGCATGATGCTGGCCGGCATCGGCGTCACCATCGGCCTTGTGGCGGCGCTGGCGATGCGCCGTGGCATCGCCGCCCTGCTCTACGGTGTGTCGCCGGCGGACCCGCTGACGTTGGCCGGAACAGCGGCCTTGCTGCTCGCGGTCGCGTTGATCGCCTGTTACATGCCTGCGCGTCGCGCGACGAAGATCGACCCGCTCACTGCACTCCGAGTGCAATGATCCCGGCCGCGCGAATCCGTTGCAGAACGCTGCCGCTACGAGGGGAACGATGAATCACTCACGCCCGGATCCGCTCGTCGTTCGCGTCTGCCTCACGATCCTTCATCTCGCGCGGCACCTCGTGCCGCGCACCGCGCGGGATCGCTGGATCCGTGAATGGGAAGCCGAGATCCGGCACCGCTGGCAGATGATTTACCGGGGCACGGACCCTCGTTGGCATCGCCAAGCCGATCTGGTGAAGCAATCGAGCGGCGCCGTGGCCGACGCGGCGTACCTGCGCCGGCAGTTCACCGCCGATCTCGATCTCGTCCAGGATGCCCGGTACGCCATACGAATGCTCCGGAAGCGCCCAGTCCTGTCGACGCTCGCCGTCGCCGTGCTCGCGCTCGGTCTTGCCGGAACGATCACCGTCTTCTCGACGATCGACACGTTGCTGCTGCGTGAGTTGCCGTACGCCAACGCGGATCGAATCGTCACCGTCTGGCAGACGGAGGTGACGCGCACCGACGAACGGCTGGGCGTCGCACCTGGAGCGTTCGTCGACTGGCGCGAGCGGACCAGGTCCTTCGCGACGTTTGCCGCAGCCGAGCCCTTCGCGCTCGATTACCTCGAGGGACCCGAGCCGGTGTCGCTCATCGCAGGGCTCGTCACGCAGGGCTTCTTCGAGTCGCTTGGTGTGCAGCCCGTACGTGGACGTCTGTTTCTCCCAGAGGAATACCGCGAAGGGCGTTCGGACGTCGTGATGCTCAGCTACTCGGCATGGCAACGCCGCTTCGGCGCCGATGAACGGGTGGTCGGGAGAACGATCAGGTTCGAGGGCCGGCCGTTTCTCGTCACTGGCATTCTCCCAGCCACGTTTCATCCTGATGTCCTGAGACGGGCCAACGAGCAGGAAGTCTGGTCGCCGCAGATCGTGCAACCGTTCGAGCTCGAGAACCGTCGGGGTCGCTATTGGAGTGCCGTGGGCCGTCTGGCGCCAGGCGTCTCACTGGAGCAGGCGCAGGCCGAGCTCGCGACGATCTCTCGCCAGCTCGCACGAGAGTATCCGCGAACCATGAGCTCGATGACGGCGACGGTGGTGCCGCTCCGTCAGCACATCGCGCGGCCTCTCCGCGAACCGCTGGCCTTGTTGTTCACCGCCGTCGTCATGGTCCTGCTGATCGCGTGCGCCAACATCGCCAGCTTGTTGATCGCGCGCAGCGCGGAGCGTCAGCGCGAATTCGCCGTTCGCGCCGCCATTGGCGCGGGTCGTTGGCGGCTGGTGAGGCAGATGCTCGTCGAAGCCGCGGTGCTGACGGTCTTGGCATGTGGGCTCGGAGTGGCCATCGCGTATCTCGCGATGCGCACGTTCGTCGGCTTCACGGCCCGGCTCGTCCCGCAGCTCGCCGACGTGACACTCGATACACGGCTGATGCTGTTCTCGATTGCACTGACGGCGGCCACCTCGCTCCTCATCGGATTGTGGCCGGCGATCCAGATGTCACGAGGCCGCGTGCACGACGGACTCAAGGAGACCGCCGGCGGACTCACGTCGAGCACCCGCCGGCGCCGGCTGGCCTCTGCATTGGTCGTTGGGGAGGTCGCGCTCGCGCTGGTACTGCTGACCGGAGCGGGACTGCTGGTCAGAAGCTTCGTCACACTCTCGGGCGTCGACCCCGGCTTTGTCAGATCGAACATTGCCGTGCTGCAGGTGTTTGCGTACGGCGACCGGTATCCCACTGACGCGCACCGCCTCGCGTTCTTCGATCAGACGCTCGATCGTTTCCGCAATCAGCCAGGCGTCGTGCGAGCCGGGCTCGTCTCGTCGATGCCGTTCATGGCCACAGACATCGACACCCGCGGCGGCTACCGGATCGAGGGCCGGCCCGCGCCGCCCGACGCGGAGCTCCCGGCGACCTCGATCGCCGTCGCCACCGCCGACTTCTTCGAGGCATTGCGAATTCCATTGCGAACCGGCCGACTGTTTTCGGATGTCGACCGGGACACGGCGCCGCCGGTCGCCGTCATCAACGATCTGTTGGCGGCGCGCGCGTGGCCGGGAGGTGATGCCGTCGGGAAGCGCATCACTGTCAACCTGCAGGGCCGGTGGCGAACGATGGAAGTCGTCGGTGTCGTCGGCCAGGTGCGGCGCAAAGCACTGGAAAACGATGCGCGTCCGGAACTGTACGTGCCGCATGCGCAAGTCCCATCCGGATCGATGACATTCGTCGTCCAGACCTCGGTGGATCCGGCCGCAGTGCTGCCGACGCTCAAGGCGCGCGTGTGGGAGATCGATCCGACGTTGCCGCTCTATGACACCGCCACGCTCGATTCGCTCGTGTCGCAGTCGCTGGCGCCGCGTCGTTTCGTGATGCAGATCGTCGGAAGCCTGTCCGGGCTCGCGTTCGTGCTCGCAGCAATCGGCATCTACGGCATGCTGAGCTTCTCGACCGCTCAGCGCACGCGCGAGATCGGCGTCCGCATCGCGATGGGCGGCAGCAGAGGCAGCATCATGGGAATGGTGATCCGAGAAGGCATGGCGCTCGTGATCGCAGGTGTCGTGGTCGGGCTCGCCACGACGGTCGTGCTGACCCGCGCGATGACGGCACTGCTGTACGGCGTGTCGCCGACGGATCCGGCGACGCTTGTGGGAACTGCGGCTCTGCTGCTCGTCGTCGCGTTGATCGCCTGCTACGTGCCGGCACGCCGCGCGACAAAGGTCGATCCGCTCGGCGCGCTGAGAGCTCAGTAACCGCAGTCTGTCACGTCTCGTGGAAGCGTTGAACGTCCGGCGGGCGCGAGATTTATAATCCGCCCGATCGCGACGTCTACGCGTCTCTCCCTCCTGACTGACGTGACATTGCCGGTAGGCACTCAGCTCGGCGGCTATCGCATCGCGAATGTCCTTGGCGTCGGGGGCATGGGCGAAGTCTACCGTGCGCACGACACCAAGCTCGGTCGGCACGTCGCGCTGAAGATTCTGGCGGCCGTCTTCCGATCCGATCCGGATCGGCTGGCCCGGTTCGAGCGAGAGGCGAGGGCACTCGCCGCACTCAATCATCCCAACATTGCCACGATCTACGGACTGGAAGAGCACGCAGGTGTTCACGCGCTCGTTCTCGAGCTGGTTGAAGGAGAGACGCTCGCCAACCGCATCGACAACGGGCGCGGTCCGATGTCGATGACGGAGTCGATCGCGATTGCGCGGCAGCTTGTCGATGCCCTCGATGCGGCACATGAACGCGGCATCGTCCATCGCGATCTCAAGCCGGGCAACATCAAGGTGACCGACGACGGCCTCGTCAAGGTCCTCGATTTCGGCCTGGCAAAAGCGATGGATCTCTCGATTGCCAGCGCTCCCGTCGTCGCAGATCTGACCCAGACGCCGACGATGGCAAAGGGCGCGACCCACACCGGCGTCATCCTCGGGACACCGGCGTATATGAGTCCCGAGCAGGCACGTGGCAAAGCCGTGGACAAGCGCGCAGATATCTGGGCCTTTGGCTGTGTCCTCTACGAGATGCTGACGGGGCGAACGGCGTTTCCTGGAGAGACGCTGTCCGACACGATCGTCGCGATCCTCGACCGCGCGCCGGACTGGTCGGCGCTGCGGTCGGACACACCACCAATCCTGGTGCGGTTGCTGCGCCGATGTCTCGAAAAGGACGCGCGCCGACGGCTGCGCGACATCGGCGACGCGCGGCTCGACCTCGAAGAGGCGCTCACTCAGCCCGAACGGGCTGTCGTCGAGAACGCGCGCCTGCCAGTCCGTCGCGTCGAGTTCCAGCGGCTCGGGGATATCGAGGGACTGAAGGAAGCGCCCGCGCTGTCGCCCGACGGCAGGATGGTGGCCTTCGTCGCAGTGGTCGGGGGCAAGCGTCAAATCTGGATCCGTCTTCTGTCGGGCGGCGCGCCCCTGCAACTGACGCGCGACAACGTGGATCACCAGTTTCCGCGCTGGGCGCCCGATTCCGGCACCTTGATCTATTACACGCCGGGCGCGGCGGGATCTGACGCCGGCACGATCTGGGAGATCGGTGCGCTGGGCGGGTGGCCGCGTCGCGTGACGCCGTCGGTAAGCGGGGGCGACATCAGTCACGACGGCCGTCATCTCGCTCGCCTTCAGGTCGCCGACGATCACCTCGAGCTCGTGGTGAGCGCCCGCGACGGATCGCGATCAGATCGTCTCGCCTTCCTGCCGCTCGGCACCTATCGTCCGCCGCGCTGGGCGCCGGACGATCGCTCGATTGCGCTTCAACGGCTGGGCGAAGGCCGGTTCAGTGGTCACCTCGATGTGATCGATCTCTCGAGCCGTGTGCGAACGGAGGTTGTGAGCGGGGTGCTGATGCAAGGCTTCGCCTGGCTGCCCGACAGCTCGGGATTTGTGTACAGCTCCGCACGTGAAAGCTCGCTCTTGTATCCGCCAGTGTTCAACCTGCGCGTTGTGCGCCGCGAAGGCAGCAACGATCGGCAACTGACCTTCGGCGATCACTCCTACATGGAGCCCGACGTCCATGCGTCGGGTAAGTTGGTGGCTGGTCGTATCACCGGCCGCTCCGACATCTGGAAGTTTCCGATCGGCGGCGCACCGGCCGAGAACGCTCGTGGCGCTGTTCGCATTACTCGGCAGACAGGTCATGTCCAGGTCCCATCCATCAGTCCGGATGAGCGCGAGATGGTTTTCGTGTCCGATAGCGGAGGGCACGCTAACCTGTGGATCGTCAACATCGACGGCGCTGGTGCACGCCCGATTACCTTTGAAACCGATCCTGAGGTGTCAGTTGGTGTGCCCGTGTGGTCGCCGCGCGGGGACCTGATCGCATTCGTTCGCTCCGACGCCACCAAGGCGACAACATGGGGAGTCGGATCGGACGGCAGCAACCCGCGTGAACTGGTGCATGGGTGGGCGCCGTGCTTTTCCGCCGACGGCCGTTGGCTGTACTACTGGCGCCTCGGCGTCGCACCCGGCCGGATCGAGAGGCTGCCGATCGACGGCGGAGCGGCTGAAATCATCCGAGAGAGCAGTGGAATCAACATCCCGGCCATCTCGCCAGACGGGACCGTCATTTTCTTCACGGAGGCGATACATTCGAACATCCTTGGGCTCTTTGGGGCTGGAGGCCTGGCATACTTGCGTGCGTCTCCCCCCAATGGCCCGGGCGAGACGATGGCTCGAGTGGCTGGTGAACGACTGCCCGTGCGGCATCACAGTCTGACGATGTCTCCGGACGGGCGATACCTGGCCACGACGCTGGTCGACGGCGCCACCACGAACATCTGGCTCCTGCCGACCGGCGGCGGGCCGATGGCCCCGATTACCGATTTTGGTGATCGATCCGTCACGATCGCACGAAGCGTCTCGTGGTCGCGTGACAGCCAGCACATCTACGCGGCCGTGGCAGAGACGCAGACCGACGTTGTGCTGCTGGCCGGATTGCTCTAGCGGAGATCCGAACCGATAGCTACGTCTTCTCCGAGAGTGCCTTCACGCGCTGAAGTGCCTTGGGGAACTTGTCTTCGAACAGCGCCTGGTACTCGTTGGGTGTATCGAGGTCGACGCTCAAGGTCGTCCGCCCGTCGCGCGCCGCGAGCGTGTAGTTCTCGTGCGCGCCCGACCATCCTGCGGGCGGCTGCTCCTGACCGTCTTTGATCTCGGCGACGTGTCTGAACGACATGAATTCATGAGGGCGCTTCTTTTCGATGACGGCCGACATGCCGCTGCGGCTGCTGGCGTCGATGAACTGGATCGTGCTGCCCTCCTTCCAGTCGCTGACTGCGTACGAGCCCTCGGCGAACACGCTCGTCCATTCGCCGTAGGTCGCGTCGTCCCAGAGCACTTTCCAGACGGTCTCGCGTGGTGCGTTGATATCGGTTGAGAAATGCAGTCGATTCATCATGTGCCTCACGTACGAAGAGTCATCGGCCACTATGCAGTGCTCGACGCGGACATGCAAGCTGTGCGCTACATGTCTCTTCAAGAGAGAGTCAGCTCAGTCGGTCAGACTCTGCGGCAGCGTCGCTGGATCGGTGAAGACGCGCCACGACTTCCGATCGAGTCCGGCGAAGGCTTCGCGGTAGCGCGCCGGCGTCGATCGACCGACGTCACGGATGAAGATCCGGCAAATCTGCCGTGGATAGCGCCGGGCCAGATCGCCGAACACTTCGGGATCCTGCTG